>JAUJNC010000113.1 GCA_030446525.1 Armatimonadaceae bacterium | reverse complement strand
GAGGTCGGCGGCGGCCGCCGACGGCGTCGGACATGACCGGTTGGCGACCCGGTCGGCGACGGTGGCGTCGGGGGCGTGCCCGATCGCCGTCCACACCGGGACGGGCGCTTCGGCGATCGCGCGGGCGACGACTTCGGTGTCCCAACAGTCGAGCTCGGCGCGGCCACCTCCGCCCCGGGCGATCACGATCACGTCGGGCTTCAGCCGACACAGGAGATGGATCGCGGCGGCAACAGCATCGGGCGCGTTCGGTCCCGCCATGGGTGCGGGTTGGCGCAACAGTTGCCACTCGAGGCCGGACGCCTCGAGGAGCGCCGAGAGACATCCCTCCGTCTTCAGATTGGTGTAGACAGAGAGGACCGGGGGATAGGGAGGCCGGTTATCGTGGCGTTCGAGATGGACAAAGTGGCCGGCGCCGGGCCGCGCCTGGCGACGCTGACCGAGCTGCGCGCCCCGCGCCCCGGCACGGGCGCGACCCGGCTGACCTCGCCGCCCCTGGCCGTCGAGCCGTTCGACCGCGCCGTGCTGTCCTGGAACGCGCAGGGCGCGTGGCGCTTCGACCTGCGCGTTCAGGTCGAGTCGGAATGGTCCGCCTGGCGCACCATGGGCTACCTGGACGGCGACAAGCAGCGCAGCGCCGCCCCCGGTCCTGCCGAGGCCGACGCCCTGGCGTCCGTCGGGATCGATACGCTCCGGGTGGGCGGCGGCAAAAAGGCGCGGGCCTTCCAGGTGCAGGCCGAAGGCGCCGGCGCCCTCATCGGCCTGGGCGTCGCCCACTTCCGGAAGGGCGAGTGGCGGCGTTCGGACGCGCCTTCCCGCGCCTGGGGCATCACCTTACCCGTGCCCGAACGCTCGCAGGGCGCCGAGGACCCGCGGATCCGCGGCCTGGTGTGCAGCCCGACCGCCGTAGGCATGGTGCTCGCGTACCACGGCCGCTCGTTCCCGACGGCCGATCTGGCGCGGGCCGTCTTCGACCACGAGGCGGGCATCTACGGCAACTGGCCCATCAACACGGCCGTCGCCGCCCGCCTGCTCGGAGGCTGGGCCGCCGTGGCGAAGCTGGACGGCTTCGCCGACCTGGAGCGCGAGATCGAAGCGAAGCGCCCCGTCGTCGTCTCACACCGGTGGCGCGCCGGCGAGCTGACGAACGCCCCGGTGCGCGCCTCGAACGGCCACCTGATCGTCGTCGCCGGCTTCACCGGGCAGGGCGACGTCGTGGTGAACGACCCGGCCGCGAAGCCGGGACAGGTGCGGCGCGTGTACCGGCGCGGCGAGATCCTGCGCACGTGGCAGGAGAACGCCGGGGGCATCGCCTACCTCATCCGGCCGGCACGGCCGTAGAAGGCGTATGGGGTGACACGTGGACGCCGGTCTCATCCTTCTCCTGGCCCTCGCGCCCGTGCTGACCATCGGGGTGGTGCTGATCAACCTGCTGCTGGACGGCGCGCCCCGGCGCGGGAAGTGGCCCTTCCCCGAATGGAAGCGGCGCGCGCCCGGCCCGCGCCCCGGCGGCAAGCCGCCCCCTGCCGGCAAGCGCCTCAAGATCCTCACCGACAGCGGCCTGCTGCTGGAGGGGACGCCCGAGTGCCTGGCGGCGCGCCTGCGGCGGATGGACGGCGCGTACGCCCCGGAAGGCGCGCGCGATGCCCAGCAGTTCCTGTGCCAGCTGGAGGCCGCGGGGCGGATACTGATCCATAGGGGGTAGGGGCGGAAGGAAAAACACATGAACACATACCGACACTTCGTGCACTTCGTGGCGGCCGCCGCACTCAGTTTCTGGACGCTGGGAGGAGCCGCCCTCTTTCCGCGACCCGCGCTCGCGAAGCCGGCGGCGCCTCCCCCCCAGAAGGCCGCCCCCGCGCTCGTAGCGGCGGGGAAGATCAAGGCCATCACGAAGGCCCCCCGGCCCGGCGCGGGGCCGTACAAGGACGCCGTGATTGCGGTGCATCTCACCGGCGCACGGGCGGTGCGCGGGAAGCTGCCCGGCAAGGAGCTTCTCGTGTACGTGTGGGGGCTGCGGGACAACAAGCTCGCCCCGGCCGCCTCCTTCAAGCCGGGACAGGCCGTCACCCTGTCGCTGCAGCCCTGGGAAACGGCCGAGGACAGATACGGCGGCTACAACCGCCGCGACTTCGAGGACGACGCCCTGTTCGACCTGCCCACCTACTGGGGCGAACCGGCGCCCAGATGACCGTTGCCGCCGATCGAAATCGGCGGCTTCTTCAGCCGGCGGCTTCCTCACCCAGAAGCTGCGCGAGGAGGGGGCGTACGGCAGGCCGCGGCTCCGCCCAGAGCCAGTCGGTTTCGATCTGAAAGCCCGCCACCGCCTGGGAAACGAGCGGTCCCGCGTCGCGCTCTTCCTCGTCGTAACCCGAGTCAGCGCGTCGCAGCGCGCGCACCCGCCGCCGGCCCTGGTCGATGAACCACATCTCGGCCACGCCGATCGCGCGATAATCCGTCTCGCGGGCGATGATATCCGAATGGCAGTCATTGTCGTCATCCTCGCCGAACCGGTCGAGGAACTCGGTAAACGTCATCGGGCGGGGCAGAACCCATTTGACCCACTTTTCCGTCACCTTTTCCATGCGGGTTGTCGTGGAAGCAGCCATGATCCTGGGTCTTCCTTTCGCGCGCAGTCTTTTTCAAACCATTATAGCACGGCGGCCACGCGGAGGAAGGCTGGGGACCCGGGGCCTACATGGGGCCCTTGTCTCCGCAAAAATCACGGTAAAATAAATGAAGTCCAGCAACATTCCTGGAATCAAAAACGGAGGGTGCGGCATCAGCAGGGAAAGCGGTCGGCCTCGAAGGGGAGAAGGATCCGCGGGATCGAGCAAAAAAGTGGTTGCCTTCCCTTTGGGCGTTATGTTATAATCGAGCGTGGGTTGGGCGGGTGCCCGCCAGCGGACGTCCTCGCAACCGAAAAAACCGCGAAAACCCCGAAACAATTACGGCCCGTAACTCTTCTAACAAAGAAGAAGCGATGAAGCTGGCCTCACGGCGGATCACTGTTCACATGCGCGCCTCCACCATCCGCGCATCTTTTCATCGCCTTATCCAGTGTGCTTGCGGCAGGTCGTTTTGCGCCCTTGCCCTGTGCGGTTATGCGAATTGAACCTTGGTGAAAGCCTTTAGTCCGGCTTAGAAAGTTATGCGCTCCGGGACGCAGCGGCGGTGAAGCCGCGCGGTGCACCCCGGTTACCCGTCCGTTGATCTGCGGTTCGCCGGGCTTTGTCCCATCCGGGAACCGGCCACGGCGCGGGTTTGTACTACGAGGAGGATGACCCCTTTGAACGCTGCGAAGTTGTCTCGACGGCTTTTAGCACTCATCTCCTTTTTCGCTGTCTCGCTAGGGCTGCTCTCGTCCTTCGTCTGGGCGCAGAACAGGGTTCCCAATGAGCAGCCGGCGAATGCGCGGCGCGATGCGTCCGGCATCGGCGACGTGTTCCGGCCCGGCCAGGCGATGGTGCCGCTGAACCAGTTCCCGATGCACGGCGGTGGGCAGTTCATCCCGCCCGACATCCCGGTCCGCTCCACCGAAGGCGTCACGGGCTTCGACAGAAGGCCCACCACGCGCGTTCAAATCGGAGGGCCGGGCGGCGCGAACGTCCAGGAGCAGATCGTCAACATCACGCAAACGCCCCCCGCCGACGAGATCACGCCTTTCTGGACCCCCGACGAGCAGTTTATCTACTTCGCCGCGGCCAACCGCGAGGGAGGCCCGTTCGCGGGCAGATACCAGTTCTACCGCGTCAGCGCCAACGCCTCCAACGACCCCGGATCGGTGGCGCCCCCCGCGGCGGCGCGCGTCACCAATGAGCCTGGCTCGGACTTCCTGTTCCCGGCCCTGAGTTCGAACTCCGCGCGCATCGTGTTTATCCGCTCCACGGATCGCCGGCCGGTGGGCGACCCCGCCAAGCGCTTCGATCTATACGTCGCCAATGTGCCGGCGACCGGGTTCATCGATTTGAACCCGGCGCGCGGCCTGGTGTCGCTGACGGCGGAACGGACGACGGGCTTCGTCTTCTCGGATGTACAGCGGGCGGCCTGGCTGGGCGCCAGCGATATCGCATTCTCGGGCCGGCTGCAGGGCGAAGCGAACTACCACATTTTCCGGGTCAACATCACGTCGGGCCTGATCCTCCAGCTCACCGGCGGTCCCGCCTCCGAGCTAAACCCCGCCGTCTCGCCCGACGGGCGCTTCATCGCCTTCGACTCCAACGCCACGGGCTACATCCCCGTGCCCGGGGGGTCAGGGGCCACCGGCGTTACCGGCGGGGAGCGCAACATCTTCGCCGTCACCGCGCTGGGCGCGAACGCGACCCAGGTCACGGACCCGGCGAACGCGATTGCCGGCGAGAGCAACGTGCATCCCACCTGGTCGTCGAGCGAGACGAACCCGCGCCTGAACCCGGGGGGGGGCGATGTCTACATCGCCTTCGCGTCGACGCGGCGCGACGTGCGCGCGAACCCCGCGGACCCGGCCTCGGCCATCACCGGCTTCACGGTCGCCCCCACGTTCGACATCTATTACGTGCGCGCCCTGAACCCGCTCACGAACCCGCCGCAGGCGCAGCCGCTGGGCGAATCCGCGCCTGCCGGTCCGAACCCGCCGCGCAAGCTGGACACCGCCGACCCGAACTACCAGTTCAACGACCTGTATCCCACGTGGCCGTCGTTCGCCACGATCCTGCGTCTGGCTCACCAGTCGGACCGCACGGGCACGCTGCTCAAGGACCGGGTGGGTCAGGGGTTCACGCCGACACCCGGCGTCCACGATCTGTTCATTAGTACGGTGGTGGATATCACCGCGCCGACCCTGATCCGTTACGATACCACGCGGCAAGACGGCGAGATCGTGCACATCAATCTCGGCACCGGGTTCAATCCCAGCACGGCGGCCTCGGTGCGGACCACGCGCGAGGGGGTGGTGCCCGGCGGAGACCTGTTCTTCACCGTGCGCGTCGAGGACCGCGAGTCCGGCATGCAGCCCGAGAAGGCTGCGGGCGGGCGTGGCGCCGTCTTCCTGGTGTTCAAGAACCCGAACTCCAAGTACCAGCAGAACGCGGGCGTCGAGCGCAAAGAGTGGACGGGGGTCCCGCTTATTTCTCCGGTAACCGAAGGAATGCCTCCTGCTCGTTTCACGATCAACTTTGCGGCAACCGGCGCGGGCACGTACTTCTACGGCCACGAGTACGAGGCGCAGGCGATCAGCGCCGCCGACCGAACCAGCTATTTCTTTCACACCAGTACCATCGGAACTCTCAACCCGACCGATCCCACCAATCCCCTTTCAAGGGCTGTCGTTTATACGTCGTCTATACAGGATGCGAACGCCTTCAGTGGTATCAACAGCCCGCCGCAGGATGGGGGCACCTACACGCTGGCGAACGGGTCGACAATAACCACGCCCAATATCTATCTCCCGCTTCAGCGGTTGCCGGAGGAGCTGCAGGACAACCAGGGCGGTATCCTGTATGGAGCCCCCTGGAGGGCGCCTGACCAGGAGTCGGACTGGTACATCGATGTCGTCGCCTACGACAACGCGGTGAACCCGTATAACCCCAGCCAGCGGTTCAACTGGATCATCTACGACAACGTCTGGGGCTTCTCCACGGCGCCGTTCGCGGATCCCCCCTTCCCGAATGTCCTGGTTGTCTCTGACTACACGCTGGGCCAGAAATTTTTCACGTCCCGCTTTGGGATTCGTGCCGGCACGAATTTGCTGCCCGTGTTTTATGGCGCCGAGTCCTACTTCACGGACGTAGATATGTTGACGCGCAACCCGGTGAATGCCCCGCCCAGCGGGGCAGGCGGTATGGTACGTCCCTACAACCAGGCCGCACCGTTCACTGTCACTGTCTTCGCCGGGGGGCAAGTCGGCGGCATCTGGAACTTCGGTCTGCCGAACGTGCTGGGAGTCAATTCCTACACGGACCAACTTAATGATGACGGTACGAGGGTGGACGGCCGGCCATTGCCTCCTACAGGACGGTATCAGATCTGGCGCGTCCTGTCCCGCGGTCCGGTGACGCCGGACGTGCTCACCGCCTACCTTCCGCAGCCGGAACGGCAAACACCGCCCGACCTGCGTGTCGGCGAGTCGACCCCACGCACCGCGCGCATCTACGAGCGCATGGTAGTCTGGGCATCGCCCTTTTCCGGCGATCTGTTCGTGGGTCCGGGTGCCATCACGGACGCGCAAACGCAAAGCAACCTGGCGAACTTCGTCAACGCCGGTGGCCGGCTATTCATCTCCGGTCAGGACCTGGGATTTGCGTTGGTGACGGCTAATTACGGCAGAGGCTTCTTTGCTGACATCCTGAAGGCGCAACTCGTCAACGACAGCGGCGGCAGCCAGTTCCTGACTGCGACCAGCATCGCCAATCAGGATAATTCCATAGCGAACGAGCCCTTTACACGGGCAAGACATGTTTACGGGCGCTTTGACGGTACGAACTGGGTCTACGATCCGCCGTCTAGCGGCAACATCCCCGTCAACATTAACATTGGTGGGCCACCAGCAGAGGCTCGCCGCGATGCATCCCAGACGTCCGCATTACTGTTAGGGCGGCTCGACGTTGTCACACCCATAGGCAACGCATACACGCAGTTCAACTACAGCAACGGCGGGAGTGGCATCATCACCAGCCAGTTCCCGAGCGGGGGGCGGGTGGCGTATTCCTCCCTGGGCTTTGAGAGTGTCGGCTACGAGTGGTATGAGAACAACAACGCCATCTATAACCTCGGACGCCGTGCCGAGATCATGCACAACATCACCTGCTCGTTCCGGACCGGTGTCATCACCGGACAGATCCTAAACGCCTCGCAGGGCGGCTCGCCGCTCCCCGATGTGCTGGTGCGCGCGGTGTCGGGCATCGGTGCCGAGGCACAGGCGGCGATCGCCACGGCGGCAACCGACACCAACGGCAACTACCGGCTGGTCGGTCTGAGGCCGGACAACTACACGATCTACGCCTACCGGCGCGGCTTTACGATCCAGCATACCGCCGGCGTCACCGTGCACGGAGCTTCCCAGTCGCGCGTCAACCTGTCGACTACGGAAGCGCCCCCCGGAGCGCTGACCGGCCGGATATTCCGCGGCGGCAACCGCAACACGCCGGCGGAGCAGCGGACGCCGCTCCAGGGGATCGAGGTGCAGCTGCGGGCGCAGAACCTGGACGGCACCTACACCGTGTTGCGCGCCGTGTCGGGCGCGGACGGGTCGTACAACGTCGCCGCGATCCCGATCGGCTTCTACCAGGTGATCGCGAACCCGCGGAACGTGGACGAGGCCGGGAACCCGATCCCGAACACGGATACGCGCTTCAACGCCAACTTCAACCCGAACTTCACCACCGTGGTCGTGGCGAACCCCAACCAGCCCGAGATCGAGATCGGGGCCGGGGGCAACGTCACGGCGCAGGGCCAGGTGGAGATCCGCTCGGGGGTGACCACGACGATCAACTTCTTCCTGGCCGCGCCGCCGGTGACGGTGCAGGGGCGGGTGATCGACCAGGGCACGGGCGCCGGCATCGCGGGGGCGACGGTGATCGCGCGGCGGACGACCGGCAACACGACCGTGGAGGTCGGCCGCACGACCACGGACGCGCAGGGCAACTACAGCTTCCCGAATGTCACCGAGGGGCCGCTCGTGATCGAGGCGAGCGCGCCCGGGTATTCGACCAACTCGATCACGTTCGCCGTGGCGAACCCGGGTACGGGCGCGACGGCGGTGACCGCGCCGGACATCGCGCTGACCAAGCTGCCGCCCGGATCGCTGTCGGGCGTGGTGACCGACGCCGGGACCGGCCAGCCGGTCCCGGGGGCGACGGTCCAGCTGTTCTTCCAGGGGCAGGGGACCCCGGTGCTGACGCAGACGGTCGCGGCGCAGCGCGCGCCGGACGGGTATGTGTTCAACTACCGGTTCGACCAGGTCGAGGCGGGCAGCTACACCGTGCGGGTCGTCAAGGACGATCTGACGGCCGACCCGGTGCAGATCGTGGTGACGGTCGAGCCGGGGGCCGAAAGGCGCAACGTGAACTTCCGGCTGCTGCCGCTCCAGATCTACGGGGCGGGCATCCAGCTGATCGCGCTGCCCTACGACTACACGGGCCGCGAGTCGCGCAGCGTGTTCGGCCTGGTGCCGGGCTCGCAGGAATACAACGCGTTCACGATCGCCGAATGGACGGGGCAGGACTACAACATCGGGCCCAACATCCCGTTCCGGCTGGGCCGGGGCTACTTCGTCCGGCTCGCCAACGTGACCACGGTCCAGGCGCGCGGCCGGGCGGTACCGGAGGCGTCGGTGGCGGTCCCCCTGGTGGCGGGCTGGAACCTGATCGGCCACCCGTTCGATCCGAGCGTGGGCGACCTGACGCTGGCCACCGACGTGCGCGTCGTGCCGCCGGGCCAGGACCCGAACGGGCCGGGCATCTCGGTCGCCGAGGCGGTGGCCGCGGGCCTGGTGCGGGACGTGGTCTTCTCCTACACCGGCTCGACCGGCGGGTCGCAGTACGTGCAGGGCAACCTCATCAAGCCCTGGTTCGGGTACTGGTTCCGGGCCTTCCAGCCGGTGACGCTGAAGCTGAACCGGCCGGCGGGGCGCGCCGCGCTCCCGGCCGACAAGACCGTGACCCTGAAGGACGTCCAGACGCACCGCTTCCGCGCGATCGAGAGCAAGGGGACGGGCGACTGGCGGCTGCAGATCGCCGGGCGGCAGGGCGACCTGCTCGACACGGACAACACGATCGGCGTGACGCCCGACGCGAAGAACGGCTTCGACTTCCGCTACGACAACGAGAAGCCGCCCATCGTCAACGAGGCGCCCAGCCTGTACCTGGCCCTGCAGGGCACCAACGAGGCGGAAGGGCCGCGCCCTTCGCCGACGACATCCGCACCGCGGACGGCTCGCGCAAGACGTGGGAGTTCACCGTCCAGGCGGGAGGCGAGGGCGAGGTGACGCTGTTCTGGCCCAACGTCAACCGGCTGCCGCGCAACCTGCAGCCGACCCTGGTGGACGTGACGACGGGGCGGCGCGTGTCGATGCGCTCCGGCGCCTCGTCGTACCGGTTCACGCCGGAGGGCCGCGCGACGCGCCTGTTCCGCATCCGGGTCGCGCCGCCCGCGTCGCCCAGCTGGCCATCGTGAACGTGCGGCGACCGGCCGGGCCGTGAGCGGCTACCGGTTCGCGTTCACGGTGACGCAGGAGGCGGACGTGACGGCGGACATCCAGACGCGCTGACCGGCAAGGTGGTGCGGCGGCTGCAGACCCGCGCGCGGGCGGCCGAGGAGAGCCTTCCGCCTGGGACGGCCGCAACAACGACGGCTCCCGCCCTGCCCGTGGGCCCGTACCTGCTGAACCTGACGGCCCGTGACGACGACGGCGCCCTGGTGCGGACGCAGGCGCCCGTCCTGATCATCCGGTAAGCCCCGGTCGCGGGGCACGCGCGCCGGGGAAGGGACGCCGGCGGCGGCGAATAAAAGAAGCAAGGTGTGTGTCTGGCCCTCTCCCCCGGCCCCGTTTCCCACGTTGCGGAAGAGGGGGCCGGGGGGAGGGTTAATCAAACGGAGAGATGACAAGCGTTGAGATTCTTGGTTGAGGGGGCACTGGGGCGCCGGGTCAGCTTTGGACGCTGGTGACGGCGCTACTCCTGCCGTTGCTGATTCTGGCAGCGTCGCCGCGGCAGGCGCACGCGCAGCTTACCCGCATACCGCAGGTGGCGGTGATCGACTTCGGTAACCTGTCCACTGTGCAGGCCGGGGGCATACTGGGCCGCCAGGCGACCGACGCCGTCGTGGTCGAGATGACGCGCACGGGGCGCTTCGATGTCACCCCGCGCACCCAGGCCTGAACCAGCAGGCTCGAGGCGCTGGGGCTGGAGTACGCCGCTGAACAACATCGGCATCCAGCAGGTTGGGGCAGGGCGCTGGGCGCGGACTACGTCGCCGACGGGGACATCGAGAGCATCACCTTCCAGGACAACCCCGGCGGGCCAAGTGAGTCTGTCGGTGCGGCTGACCGATGTCATTTCCGGCCAGCTGGCCCACGGCGCGATCGCGACCGGCCTGTCCAACCCGCCGCCCCGGCCTGCAGCCCGACGACGACACCCTGATCAACCAGGCCATGCGCAACGCGGCGTTCAACGCCGTGCAGACGATCAACAACTACACCCTCCCCGAGGCCACGATCATCGGCACGCGCGACCAGAGCGAGGTGATCCTGAACCGGGGCGGGCGCGACGGCATCACCACCGGGCTCGAGATGATCGTCATCCGCGGCAGCGACCGCGTCGGCCGCATCCGCGTCGCCACGGTCGGCCACCGAGTCCACCGCGAGCATCGTCGATCCGGGCAAAGGCGTCCGGCCCGAGGACCGCGCCCGCGCGATCTTCAGCCTGCCCGGCATACGCGTCACCCCGGAAGGCGCGTCCAGACCCAGACCGATATCGGTACGTATACCCCGGGAACACAGAAAGGAAAAGCTTCCTGGGTGTCGCGCTCGGGATCGTCCTCGCCATCGGGATCGGCGCCCTCCTGTTCCGGCGCAAATCCTCGACCAACGCGGCCAGGGCGGAGGGGTTACCGCCCGCGCGTTCGCCGAGGTTTCCAGCGTCGCCTCCAGGATCCCGCCGGGGCCGCGTGGAGGTGCTGGGACACCGGCGTGGATGTCCCCGTGCAGAACATCCGCCAGTTCCAGGTGTTCCGCGACAACCAGATCATCGCGGTCACGCCACCGCAGCAGGTCTTCATCATCAGCCCACGCTCGGTGGCACGTTCAATTACCAGCAGATCAACCCGAAAACGGCGCGCTGGTCGAGTCGCCCGACATCACGGCCACGCCGATGCAGGTCAACATCCCGCACCGCTACAGCGTAGCCGTCGTGTACCAGCAGATCAAGGTTAACACCGTCGGTGGTGGCGGCGGTGGCGGCGGTCAGCAGCAGAACGAGGCCAGGTTCGTGGTGACGCCGATATCCGGCAAAGCAGCCTGGCGACGCCCATTCCCCGCCGGAGGCGGTCGCCCCAGCGCGTCCACGGATCGGGATCCGCGCCAGGTGCGGTTCACGTTCCAAACGTCGCTGGGGGCCAACCAGTACGTTATCAGCTGGCTGACAACCCGTCGTTCGTGAACAAAAAGACGCTGGGGCCTTTGCGCCTCGCGTATAATCCGAGCGGAGCCACGACCGCAATTCTTCGACCTGCGCCCGTTCATCGGTACCCCGCCCCGGGAGCCACGATCTTCTGGCGCGTGGGCGCGCGCAACGAGGTGGACAGCCCCGGACCTCTCTCGGTCCTGCCCAATGGGCACGAGTATGTCTACTCGGGGGCAGAACATCACGTTCCGGATCATCGAAAACCCGCCCCCATTCCCGGCACGAGCGGCGGCGGCGGTGGTGGCGCGAGCAATCCACGCCCCCGCCGCCGGGCGGTGGGACAGCCCCCACCGGGAGGTGGCGGGACAACCCCCCGCCCCGGAGGGGAGCGGGACAACCCCCCACCGCCGCCGAGCGGACGCCAGAAAACAGGGCGGCTTGCGCGCAAGCCGCCCTGTTTGAACGGTTATCATTGTAGTGATCGCTGGACGCTCTTATTCATCTGGTGAGAATGGCAACAAGACGTTTCAACGTGTCGCAGCTCTCTTCGGCGCTGTCGCGGCTGTTCTTCTGCCGTTCGGGCCACGGCATGGGCGCAGAACGCTCCCGCGCCGCTGGCCGTGCCCGGGCGAGATCGTCCTGAAGGCGCCGGCGGGCGCGAACGTGCCGACGTGCGGGCGCTCGCCGACGCGGCGGGCTGCCAGGTCGTCGGCCCGATCGCGTTTTCCCCGGGCTATTATCTTTTAACGCTGAAGACGCGGGCCCGGGCGGCGGCGACACGCGCGACGTCGCCCCGCCCGCGCAGGATGTCCAGAATGCGGTCGCCACACTGGCAGCCACCAGTGCCCTCGCGAGGCGGAACTGGAGTCCGCGAAAGGACGCAAGCTCCGCCGCCACCGGGTAGATCATCCGGTGCAGCTTCCAGCGATCCGCTCGCCGCCCAACAATGGCACATGCAGCTAATCCGCATGCGCGAGGTGGGCCATTCGTGGGGGGCACGGCCGGTAATCGCGGCGGTCATCGATACTGGTCTTGATGTCCACGCACCCGGACTGGAGAGGACGGGACGGTACACCAAACTACGTAAATCCCAATCAACGTAAGCAATCCGACCGCGCAACTACCGACGTGACGGATACAAATGGTCATGGTACTCATGTCGCCGGCACCGTCGCGGCGGTCACGAACAACGGCGTGGGCGTAGCTGGTGTCGCGGATGGAACCAGGGCGGCGCGGACATCAAGGTGCTGCCGATCAGAGCGATCACCGTAATTATCGCTGGTAACGTTGGGTTCGAATTTTCACTTCTGCCTCGATCATTGCCGCTTAACTACGCCGTTCAACAAAGAGGCTGGCGTCATAAACGCTGAGCCTCGGCGGTTCTGGTATTTCGGAGACGGAGGCATCCCGTGTCGCGGAGGCGCAAAGACAAGGGGTTGTAATCGTTGCCGCCATGGGCAATGGAGGTCCCGATGGCGTTGGTGACGACAACACCTTTTTCCCGCAATATCCCGCGAGCCTCCCCGGCGTTATCGCGGTATCTTCGGTGGGTCTGAGCCGTACTCTCGCGGTGTACTCCAACTTCGGCGGGAATGTAACCATCGCCGCGCCGGGCGGGTCGGGGCTCGGCACCCCCCTGACCGAGCAGGTGCTCTCCACGTGGCCGCCCGGCGTGGCGTCTCCCGCCGGCTACCCGGCCCAGCCGGTTCCCGGGTATCAAGGTATCTCCGGCACGTCCATGGCGTCGCCGCACGTCGCCGGCGTGGTGGCATTGCTGCTGGCCGCGGGCGCGGAGCCGGGCGAGATCCGCGGCGCGATCCAGAGCACGGCACAGCGGCTGGACGAGCCGCCGAACCCGACAGGGGGGCCGGGAGTTAAATATGGCGCCGGTCTGATCGACGCCTACGAGGCGCTGCTCCCCTTCACCGGCCCGACGGTCCGTGTTGTCGCGCCCGCCAACCTGACGACGACCTTCTTGGGGACTACCAGCATCACGCTGCAGCTGCGCAACGTCCGGCGCCTGATCGAGAACCCGAGCGCCGCGCTGACCGTGCTGGTTCGCACGGCCACCGTCCCCTCCACCACGGTGCAGACGATCCCCGTCGATAAAAGCACGCTGCCCCTGCCGCCGCCCGGCAGCTCCCCCGCCACGCCGGTGTCGGTGACGCTGCCCGCCGTGAACCTGCCCGCCAACGAGTACGTCATCGAGGCGCAGATCACCGGCATACCGCGCCCGCAAACGAGCCGCGTGTTCCTGGATGTCGAGGCGCGGGTGCAGCCGGTGGGCAAGAGCCTTTTCTCCGTCCCGTATGTCCTGCCGGACGCGCCGGGCGGGGCGGAGGCCGGCCTGTTCGGCGGCGCCTCCTACACCCTGTACCGGTGGGACCCGTCCCGGGGTGATTACGCCCGGTTCTTCTCGTCGGGGACGCCGCAGGACGCGGCGGCGTCGTTCCGCGCCACGGGTGCCGGCGCGGCGGCGCTCGTTTACGAGGCGACCGACCCCGCGCGCACCTCCATCGCCCCGGTGGGGCTGGGCTACTGGCTGGATCTGGGCGGCAACGTGACGCTGAACATCGGCGGGCGTCCGGTGACCAACCCCGTCGCGATCCGCCTGTTCGCGGCGAACGGCGGCTGGAACATGGTCGGCGCGCCGTTCATCTTCCCGGTCGACTGGAACGCCGTGACCGTGCTCCAGGGCGACCGCCTTTACCCGCTGCAGCAGGCGATCGATGCCGGCATCCTCCGGAGCTTCCTTGTCGGGTATTCGCGCGGGGATTACGTGTTCTCCGTCGCGCCGCAGGGGCAGCTCGTCCCCTGGAACGGCTACTGGGTCCGGGCGCTGCAGGACTGCGTGCTGGTCGTGCCGCCGACGCCGAGCGTGGCGCAGGGCGGGACGCGCGCGCTGCCCCCGCTCGCCGCGGAAAACGGCTGGCGGGTGCGGCTTTCCGCCAGCGTGGCGGGCGACCGCGACGGGCAGAACTACTTCGGCCTGGCGGAGGGCGCCCAGGCCGGGGAGGACCGGTTCGACATCGCCAAGCCGCCGTCGGGCGCCGGGCACGCGTACGTGCGCTTCCTGCAGAACAACGAGGCCGGCCGGTCGGCCGCCTACGCCTTCGACATGCGGCCGCCCGGCGCGGCGCGGCAGGAGTGGACGGCGGCCGTGACCACGGACCGCGAGAACGCCGAGGTGACCCTGTCGTGGGACGGCCTGGGCGGGGTGTCCCGGCGCAGCCGCTTCACCCTGACCGACACCGTCACCGGCAAAAAGGTCTCGCTCCGCGCGAAGTCGTCCTACACCTTCCGCTCGGGCGAGCCGGGCGCGACGCGCCTGTTCAAGATCGCCCTGGAGCCGGAGGCGAGCGCCGGGCCCCTCGCGATCACCAACGTCAACGTGATCGCCGGCCGCGCGCTGAAGGGCGCCTCGGTCCGCTTCACCCTGAACCAGGACGCCGAGGTCACGGGCGCCGTGAAGACGCTTGCCGGCAAGACCATCGCGCGCCTTGGCGGCGCCGGACGCGCCGCCTCTGCGACCGAGACCACGCTCCGCTGGGACGGCCGCCGCGATGACGGCTCGCCCGTGCCGATCGGGCCGTACCTGGTGGAGATCACGGCACGCACCACCGACGGGCAGACCGCCCTGGTCAAGCGGCCCATGATGAAGATAGACTGACGATGCGGCCTCTAATAGCAAGGGCGGCGCCCGCCGCCCTTACTCTGGCGAAGCTTTCTGATACAGTATTCGCTATGCGACAAAGGAAGGTACTTGAATGGCGACCTTAGTTGCCCACAGGCCGGGAGCAGGGATCCGGTGCAAAAAAGCCGCGGCGTTGCTTGGGGCCGTCCTGCTCGCCGCGATCGCCCTGGCGGCGCCGGCGCAGGCGGTGACACGAGGTGGCCGCAGCACGGGAGCGGGCGTTCTTTCGGCTCTCGGGATCGCGCCGCCGATGAACACCGGCAACCCGCCCACACCCGTTGAGTTCCGCGATACCCGGTTCGGTTTTATCTATAACGAGTACATCGCGGTGGTATACGGCGACAGCGACTCGAGCAACTGGACGTGGAACCTCGGTCAAAATACCACTCTTACCTACAACCCTCCGGGGCGTCTGGCTTTCGGTAACACGGGCGGCAGTCTGCGCAGCCCGGCGGATGACAGGCAGGGGCTTTCGTCTCCGTTTTCTTATCTGTTCCCTTTGCCCGGTCGCGTGACGGTAGGGAACTCAGAGCCTGGATATAGTGGGTTTGTGGCGCTCAACATCGATCCGCCGGCCCCGAACCAGATCGGCACCAATGTCAGCCTTGGATTCGCCAGCGGCGACTGGATCCGGCGTTCCGAGATCATCAACGGCGCCCTGGTGCAGGAGACGCAGGCCGGGACCAACATCGTGGTGAGGCAGTCCATCCGGCTTCGCCGCTCGACGGCACGCCTGGAGTGGACCATCCGCAACATCGACCAGGTGAATGCGCACGCGGTCGGCCTGCAGTTCGTCGTCAACCAGGACACCGACCTTTTCGTGGTGAACCCGCAGAGCGGCGCCACCAACCGCCCTGTCCTGTACACCGGGGGCAACATCCCCGCCACGCTCGACCTGCCGGAAACGCGGGTGAACCCCACCCGCTTCGGGCGCTTCACGCTGCGCGGTTTCGACGCGACGCTGCCCAACCGGGTGTTCATCACCGACGAGCGAACTTACCGCGCGGAGAATTACCAGATCCCTAACCCCACCCAGTACGAGTCCCCCTTCGCGCTGGCAACCGGGGTCTACTGGGATCCGGTCTCGATCCCGCCGGGCGGGACGCGCACCATCGTTACCTACTTCGGCAACGGCTCGGCGAACGAGGATCTGGCCGCCGACTTCGTGAGCGGCGTCGAAGGGGTGGAGGCGCTCCAGTTCAACTCCGCCGCCGCCGCCACGCTGACGGATGAGCAGAAGACCGGCGCGACCCTGGGGACGGGCGGCGCCTTCCTCGCCCCGCAAACGTTCCAAATTTTCGGCGGCGTTTACAACCAGACCGCGCAAGCTTCGCCCCAGGGCGAGCCCGATCCCGAACGGGAGGTGGTGCTGAACAATGTGGCCATGAGCCTCACGCTGCCCCGGGGCCTAGTCTTCGCGCCGGGGGAGACGTCCACCAAGGTCGTCGGCACTCTGCGCGGCGACGCCGAGGGGCGGGCCATGTGGAACGTGGTGGCGACGGGCGAGACGTACGGCGCGCTGACCTATCAGCTCGCCGTGTCCGCCCCGCCCGTGGGCTCGCGGACCATCAGCCGCGTGATCAACATCCCCGCCACGCCGCTGCGCACGTTTTCGAACGCGGACTGGGATCTGGTCTCCTTCCCGTTCACCTTCGACCCCACGCTCTCGAACCAGGGCGACCCCAGCACCATCCTGAACGCCATCACCCGGCCCGTGGATAACCCGGGCGGCGTCGTGCCGATCTTCCGGTACGATCCCGCGTCCTCGGCGGGCGGGGGCAACCCGTACCCCCGGGTGACCCAGATCGGGCCGGGGGTGGGTTACTTCTACCGGCCCAGCCTGACCCGTACGGTCCTGCTGGCCGGCGCCGTGCCGATCCCCGAGCAGGCGCCGCCGTCGGGGGAGCTGGGGACGCCGTACCAGATAACCCTGGAGCGCGGCTGGAACATGATCGGCAACCCGTACGTCTACGAGATACCGCTCGCCTACCTGCGCATCGTGCCGCTGGAGAACAACCCGTCCCTGCGCTCGTTCACGTTCTCGGAAGCGGTGACCGCCGGGTTCGTGCGCGGTGCCCTGTTCTACTACAACGGCCAGGCCGGCGGCGGGCGCTACGAGTTCCTCCAGAACCTGTCCGACCCGCTGCGCCCGTGGGTCGGGTACTGGCTGTTCGTCAACAGCCGGGTGACCCTGGTCTACGCGACGCCCACCAGCATCAATTCGGCGGTATTGGGCGCCACACCCGTCTCGCCGCCGGCCACGTCGCCGATCACGCCACCGCCCGCGCCGAGCAGCCGGACGCGCTAAGAGCAAGAAAAAACGACGGAAGGACAACACCTTGATCAGAAACACGACCCTATGGCGGCGCCCCTGTGCGCTCGGTTTGGCGCTGGCGCTCGGCGCCGGGGCGCTGGCGCCCGTGGCGGCGAGCGCGCAGGCCACACAGGGCGCGCAGACACCGGGCGGCGCTTCCGCCGTGCCGGCCAGCGTCTTGCTGTTCCCTGCGGTGGTGAACAGCCTGGACGCGGGAGGGGGAGGCGCTGGCGCCGGCGGGGCG
>JAUJNC010000112.1 GCA_030446525.1 Armatimonadaceae bacterium | reverse complement strand
GCCACGTCGACAACGCCCTCTATCTCGCGCGCACCACAAAAACCCGCCCATGTGGACGTCTGGGCAAGGGTATGATCACATGCCGAAGACTATGTCGTGAACGTGGGCCGAGTCCTTGCGCAATTGCTGGCTTTAACGCCGCGCCGGACTCGCTTCCTGACACCACGTTGCTTCTCGCGGGCGGGGCCTCATCCGCTTAACACCTCTTCGCGGGTGCTGCTGAGATCGCAGAAACCACCGCCTCCGCTGCGCAGGGCCTCGTCGATCGCCCTGAGGCAGGCGGCGGCCATGGACCGCGCGTAGCGCTCGTCGGGTTGATGGGCGCGGGCAAGTACAAGCGCGGCGCCCTCCGGGTAGTAAGCCGACACGACCACCGTGTGCGGCCTGGCCGAAGGCTCGGCCTCGATAACGATCTTCCGCGCCTCGCCGACGTTTACGAGCTCGTTTTCCGTCGTCAAAACCCACATCGTTCACCTCCTTGTGCTGCGTGCCCGGGCGAGCCGGCCGTTGATGGCTCACCCCAAAGTACGCCGCCGCATTGACAAGCTCCTGCACGCTACGGTACCATCCTGCACGGGCGCCGCAAGGCCGGACCACCGCGCGCCTGTCGCGCAGGCCGTGCGTTTGGAGTGGCAACTTTTCCATCCCGAACCCTCCGCCGCGCCGCGGATCCCGTGACACAGCCCGCGCAGCTTGCAGCCCGCGCCCTGCTGGTTGCCCCGAAGAGCGCGGAGGCGGCGGCCCGCGCCGCGCGTGAGGCGCGAAGGCGGGGGCTCACCCTCGACCTGAGCGAAATGGCGGTGGACCGAAGCCTGGCCCGCTGCTCGGAGGGGTGGCCTCGACGCCCGAGGCACGGAAGTTGCGGGGGCGGGAAGTTGACGCGTCCGCGCGCTCCGAGCTACAATGCCCTGGCTTTTGAGCGCGGCGCTGCCGCCAGGGAAAGGAATACGCATGCCCCGCGACCTGGTGCTCGGCAACGGCACGGCGCGGTCTGTCTGGACCGCAACCTGTTTGTCCGCGACCTTTACCCCTGGCCTTACGTCGGCCTGTACAACCACCTGTCGGGCCGCTCCATCCGCTGGGCGTCTGGGTCGACAACAAGTTCGCCTGGGTGAGCGACGCCTGGGACAAGACCCTCGTCTACCGGCCGCACTCGCTCGTGACCGACTGCCACCTGTCCCACAGCGGCTGGAATCGCCGCGCTTTCCGTCACGGACACCGTGAACTACCAGGCCGACGAGTTCCTGCGCCAGGTCATCGTCCGCAACCCAGCCGACCGGCCCCGCGACGTCCCGTGTACCTGGCGGCCGACTTCATCATCGAGGAAACCGACATCGAGGATACGGCGTGCTACGGCCCATGCGCCGACGCCGTTATCCACTACAAGCGCGACAACTACGCCTTCCTGCTTTCCGGGCAGAACGGGCAAGGACGGGGGCTGTCCAGGGTACGCCTGCGGGATGAAGGGCCTGGAGGATGGAGGGCACCTGGCGCGACTGCGAGGACGGCGGTGTCAGGCAATCGCGCCCAGGGCTCGGTGGATTCGGCCATCGAGGTGGCCGTCACCGTGGAGCCGGAGGGCGCGGCGACCGCGGATTTCTGGATCGCGGTCGGGCGGACCCTCGAGGCGGCGCTGGAGGTACCAGACAGGGCTGCGCAAGGAAGCGCCCGCGCCGCCCTCTTCAAACGGCGTGAAAAAGTACTGGCGTGCCTGGGTGTACCGCGGCCTCGCGCCCCACGTCGTCACCCCGACGCCGGCGTGGAGCACGACCTTTCCTCGCTGCCGCCGCGGGTGGCGTCCCTGTTCCGCCGCTCCCTCCTCATCATCCGCACCCAGACCGACAACCAGGGGAGGCGATCCTGGCCGCCAACGACACCGACTGCACAGACCAACCGCGCCCTGCTGTCGTACGCGGCCGCGCAGCACGCCTCGCCGGCGCACGCGCTGGACCGGGCGGACTACGGCGACATCATGCGACGCCCTGTTCTGCCAGGGGACGCCCTGCCCAAAGATCGCGCCGCCCTGATGCACAAGTACGGCCCAGACGCTCCAGTCGGGTCATCGTGGCGCGCTGCTGGCTGGGACCGGACGGCCGTCCGGAGATGCCACCAGGAAGACGAGACGCGCTGCCGATCTGGGCGCTGTGGCGCCACTACGAGAAGCACCGCGACTTCGAGTTCGCGGAAGAGCCTGTACCGCTCGTTCACCCGCCCCTGCGCCGACTTCCTGCTCGCCTATCGCGACCCGACACGGGGCTGCCACGCTGCCGTCGTGGGACCTGTGGGAGAGAACGCGCAGCGTCCACACCTACACCGTGTGCGCGGTGATCGCCGCCCTCGAGGCGGCGACCCGGTTCGCGCGCTTGTTCGGCGACTACGCCCGGGCCGAATACCGGCAGGGCGCGTGCGAGGTGCGCGGCGGCCTCGAAAACCAGATCTGGGCGCTACGACCACAACCGGTTCGCCCGGCGCCTGGAATGCCACGGCGACGGCACCTGCTCGCGGGACATGACCCAGGACGCGTCGCTGCACGCCCTGTACCTGTTCGACGTGCTGCCCATCGACGACCCCAAGCTCCAGGAAACGATGCGGCAGGTGAACGACCGGCTCTGGGTCCGGGCGGGCATCGGCGGCATGGCGCGCTACGAGGGCGACTACTACGCCCGCGCCCGACGACATCCAAAACGTGCCCGGCAACCCGTGGATCATCTGCACGCTATGGAAGGCCCGGCGGCTGATCGTGAACGCCAAAACGCGCGCCGACCTCCAGGAGCCATGCGACCTGCTGCAATGGGCGAACCTGTGCGCCCTCCCCCCCGGGGTCGCTGCCCGAACAGATCCACCCGCCAGCTTCGTCCACTCACCGTCGCCCGCTCACCCTGGAGCCACTCGGAGGTGGTCGAGACCGTGTTACCCGCCGTGGCTCGAAAGCGCGCCGAGCCGCCGTAGCCCCGCCCCCTGCCCCTCTCCCATTCGGGGAGGGGCGGGGGTGGGGCTGTCCTGAGATAAACACTCGCGTTCGACGAAAGCCCCCTGTAAACAAGCTATGGATAGGCATCGTTTCTTCTTGATCGTCCTGACGGGTGCGGGGCGGGCGAGCTGCCCGCCGGACGCCGTCGAGTACGGCGCCGGGGACCTCGGCTCCAACACGCTCGCGAACACCGCGCGTCGTCCACGGACTCGCCCTGCCCCTCACGGCTCGGATGGGGAACATCACCCCGATGGAGGGGGTGCCGCCCCGCCTGGATGCGCCGGCCGCCTGGGGCCGCCTGGCGGGCGGAGATCTCCAAGGAAGGACACCGTCACCGGGCACTGGAATGATGGGCATCCACACCCGGGTGCCGTTCCCGACCTACCCGCACGGCTTCCCCCAGGTGATGCAACCCTTCGAGGCGCGCGCATCGGCACCAAAACGCTCGGCAACACCCCCGCGTCGGGCACGGAGATCATCCGGCGGCGGGGCGAGGAGCACCCGTGCACCGGCTATCCCATCGTCTACGTCGGCCGACTCGTCTTCCAGGTGGCCGCGCACGAAGACCCCGCCGTCTTCGGGCTGGAGCGCTGTACCAGGTGTGCGAGATCGCGCGCGAAATGCTCGCGCCGCCACACCACGTCGGCCGCGTGATCGCCCGGCCGTTTGTCGGCACGGCGGGCGACAACTTCCGGCGCACCGAGAACCGGCGCGACTACCCGCTCCCCGCCCGCCCCACGACTCCTGGATACCCTCGTGGCGGCGGGCAAAAAGGTCCACGCCATCGGCAAGATACGGGAGATCTTCTCCGGCGCATCACCACGGCGGAACAGACCACGAACAACCCCGACCACATCGCCGCGCTGGCCCGGGCCCTGTCGGACGAGGGCCCGGGCGCCCATTCCGATTTCGTCTTCGCGAACCTGGAAGACTTCGACATGCTCTACGGCCACCGCAACGACCCCCTAACTTCGCGCCTCCTGGCCGGGGTTCGACGCCTTCCTTGGTGAGGCTCGCTCCGCGCCTCGCCCCGGGCGATCTGGTGGGCATTACGGCCGACCACGGCAACGACCCCACCACCCCGTCCACCGACCATTCGCGCGAGTACGCCCCGCTCCTGCTTGCCCGCCGATCACCCGGCCCGTCCCCCTCGGCGTGCGCCACCTTCGCCGACTGGGGCGCCGCCGTCGCCGCCTGGCTCGGCGCCCCCCGCCTGCCCTGGGCAGGTCGTTTTTGCCTCCTCCCCCGATGGGGAGGGGTGAGGGAGGGACTGAATGGCGCGCCGCGACTACTCCCCTACAATCGGGCGAGGAGGCCGCGCAACCCGCGCACGCCCCTCGGGGATCGCCCTGCTGATCCTGATGTTCGGCTACGGCGCGGCCCGCCTGCGGCGGCAAAGGCCGGAGGCGCCGCCGCCGGTCCCGGCACCGTGTCCACGGGGGAGCAGCCGCGCGGCGTGCCCGCCGCCCCGCCGCGGCGGGATGGATGTCGGAGCTATCGGCTCCTTTAACATCAAGTGGTTCGGCACGGAAGGCCCGGAGCCGCGCACCGAGGAGGATGTGCGCGTCGTCGCCGAGGTCGTCGGGCGACCGGCGCGCGCTGCTCGGCCTGCAGGAGATCGGCGACGCCGAGACCGATGGACCGCCTGCTGCGCTACCTGCCCGGCTACCGGTATGTCCTGGGGACGTCCCGGGCCGGACGCACTGCGCCATCCTGTGGGACGCGTCGCGCGCGTCGGTGGGCCGCGCGCGCAGTGGCCCGACGTCAACCGGGATCTGGAGCGCGCCCAGGGCGACCTGCGCGCGCCGCTCGTCGCCCCGGCGCGCGTCGGCGATTCGACTTCCTGTTCGTCGTCGTCCACCTCAAAACCATGTTCGACGAGCGCTCGATCCGCCTGCGCCGCACCCAGGCCCGGCGCCTGCGCGCCCGCCTGGACGAGTGGGCGTCGAAAACGCCGACAAGGACATCGTCGCGGTCGGCGATTTCAACGACCTCCGTCTCGCCCACGCTCGCCGAGATCACCGGCGGCCGGCGGGACGGCCGCGGGGTCGTCAACGCCCGGGCGCGGCTGCCATCCAGCGTGGTGACCCATTTCAGTCCCGCGAGCCGCATCGACCATGTGATCATGTCCTCGCCCGCCGTCTCGCAGCAGGAGGACGGGGCACGCGTATGTTTATCCGAAGCCGCGCCGTGCGGAGCGCAAGGTCTACGACAAGAGCGTCTCCGACCGCCTGCCCACCTGGGCCACCTTCCGCACCGACCGCGACAACGACCCGTAGCGCCGAGGGACAAAGCCAATCCCTCGGACTTTGAACACCGACCTGTGCCGACTCTCACTGTCGGGGAGAAGCTATCGTAGGCTTCGTTGTCCCGCGTGTTGGCAGCCTTCGTTATCCAGCCGTCGCCGCAGCCGCCTCGTTTGGCTCCTTGCGCCGCGGCGAAGCGGCCGTCTGCCCGCCGCCGACTCGCGCAGCGCGCTGAAGCCAGCCGCGACCGCAGCCGCGCTTGATCAACACGCTCGCGAAGCCGCTGGTCTGCTCCGGATGCCGAGCCGTACGGAAGCGCTGCTGGTAAATGAACAGGCGCTTTCGCGCTGGGGCCGCGGCCCCGCGCCGAACGCCTGCGCCGGTTGCTGCTACCAGCCGCTGCTGGACCATGCCCCACCACCGCCACGCGTCGGGCCGGATGCCGCTGCTGGATGCTGCTTCGGGCTGGAAGGTCGTCACGCAGGGCGCTACAGCCTCGACGCTGACGGAGATGGTGGTTTTCAACACCGCCCGACGACCAAATGGCGCAGGACGCCGCCAGGGCGATAAGATGCGCCTCTTATTCGCCTCGCTGTCGGCGGCGCAGTGGCAAAAGCTGGCCAGCCCGCAGGGGCTGGGGGCGGGCGACCTTCAGGGGGAGCAGCGCACCCTGTTCCTGTCGCTCCTGCCCGAGCCGTTCCGGGTGCAAAAGGTCACCGCGACCCGGGAGGGGGGATACCGCAGCGAAGGGCAGAATTCCTTTGTCACCCTGTCACCGACGCAAAAGGCCGGGGTGCGGCTGCGGGTTAACCGCAGTACGAGCCTGTCTTTCCCTTCGGCGACCCAGACGTACTCGTCCTACGGCATCGGCGACCCGGGCCGCAACCATCCCGAGGGGACCGAGTACTACACGCTGGGCTACACCAGCGACTACTACGCGCGGCCCGACGCCTACGGCGTGACGCTCCGCCACGAGCTCCCCAACCGCCTGAAATCGGGGCATCTCTCCTTCGACGCGCCCGCGCTCCAGGGGGCCGTGTCGCTGGAAGGCGGCACGCCCCCCCCGCCCGGCAGCCCGGCCCCGGCGCAGGGCAGCCCGCCTCAGGCCGGCGCGCCCGCTGGCATGCGGGTCGGCCCGGACGGCGTGACAAGGCCCGAGGCGACCGCCCAGAGGGTCCCGTCGCTGACGGTCGAGGAGCTGCTGAAACGTGTCGGGAAGGTGGCGGGTTTGGAGCTGTACGCCGACCGGCGCGTGGGGCGGCTGCCGGTCTGGGCCAAGGGCGGCCAGGCGCGGGCGAGCGACGTGCTGGGCGCGCTGTGCCTTGTGGTGACCGGCACGTTCCGCAAGGTCGGGCCGGCCTACGTGCTCACCGACGACGTCGAGGGAATCGGCACCCGCAGGGCACGGCTTTCCGAGTGGGCACAAGGTGTCGGAGGGCAGGAATACAAGAACCGGCAGGAGCAGGACAAGCGCATCCGGGAGATGCAGCCGTGGCAGTACCTGGACTTCTCCCCCGGCGACCCCTTCGCCCTCGATGCCGGGACGCTGAAAAAGCTGGAGGAGAAGCGGGCCGCGATGTACCGCTCCCCGACCGCCGACAGGGACATGCCCGTCACCGACTTGCCCCCGGCCCTCCTGAAGCACGTGCAGGAGGAGCTGGCAAGCAGCAGCAGCCAGGAAAGATACAAGAACGCCCGCACCGACCGGGTACGGCTGGACGTACGGACGCGCCTGTCGTACCTCGTGCCGGGGCTGGGCGATCTGGAAGACCGGTACCTGAGCCTTTACAACATCCCGGCGCTGCCGACGCCCGCGCCGGGGACCATGCCCGACGCGCCGCCCGCCGTGTTGCCCCCCTCTCTGACGGCCCGCGCGCTGTACATCGCCCCGGCGAACGCGGAGGAGGCCGCGCGCGCCGCGAAAGAGGCGCGCCGCCGCAAGCTGACGCACCTGTGGGTCGAGGTGCCCGAAGGCGAGGGCGGCAAGCAGCTGCTCTCGGCAGCGGTCAAATCCGGCAAGGGGCAGGGCCTGATGGTCTTCGGCGTCGTGCGGCTGCTCCGGCGGTCGGGGTCGACGGAACCGGGTGGCGTGCCGGCGGACAGCCTGGACATTAACATCCTGGGCGAGACCGGCGCTTCCCACACCAGGCGGCGCCTGGCCGCCCTGGCAACGACCCAGCTCGCCCCGTGGACACGGGACACGCTGGCGCGTTCCGGCGGCGATTGGCTGCGCCCGGATGCGCCGGCCACTCCGGGCCTCGTGAAGCGGCGGCTGCTGGACCTGGCAGCCACGCCGGGGCTGACGGGCCTGGTGCTGCGCGACACCGCCGCCCCCGGCTACGCCGATCCCGGCGACAGCAGCAGCGTCTATAGCTCCTCCGATCGCGCCGACTTCGGGTACTCACTGGACGCGCGCCTCCAATTCCTGCGGCAGGAAGGGATGGACCCCATCGATATGGGTAGTTCAGGGTTCCCGGGCGGCGCCGATCTGAGCCTGCCGTTCTTCTCCGATTCGAGCCTGCGGCCGCGCATGATCGAGGTGGAGGGGCGCTGGATCAGCGACCCGAACGCCAAGTCACCCGGACAGCAGTGGAACGCGTCGCGCAACAAGAGGAACGTGCGCCTGATGGGTGAGGTGTACGCGGCGGTGCGCGCCGCGCACCCCAACCTGGCTCTGCTTCTGAGCGACCGCTCCGATTTTTCCAGCCAATCCTGGTACGGCACCTGGGACAAGCCCGACGCCCTCCCGCGCCGCAAGCTTGAATTCAACGAGCCGTCATCCGCGACCACGGCGCAGACCGCGCGCTCGTTCTCGCGCCGCATCCTGCTGAGCGCCACGTACCGGGATCCGACCGTGCCGGACCCCAATGTCAAGTACACCCCCCGCGAAATCTACGCCCGGACGCTCGGGTTCCTCTTCGACCGCGAAAAGGGCAATTGGGACGGCATCGTCTTCGACCTGAGCGCGGTGCCCGTGGATAAGGCCCTGTCTTTGCTGGAGGCCCTGCCTGCCGCCCAGAAAGACCTGGCGGCACAAGAAAGCAGATGAAGAGGTTCCTGAAACAGCTATCGCCTGTTGCCGCCCTCGTCGCGGCCGTATCCTCCGCACTGCCGGCCCTCGCGCAGGATACGACGGCCGCGAACGCCCAACCAGGGATCGGTACGCTGGCAAAGGCATTGGAGCGGGTGCCCTGGGATGCGGTCCGCCGCGGGCCGCTCCTCGTGGTGGACCCGCAGGACACCCATCCCGCGCCCAAAGCGCCGCCGCTGCCCCCGCCCCGCGCGGACGGGTACCTGCTGCGCACCATAGCCGCGCGCTTCGGGCGCAAGGTGGTGGCGCTCCCGACGCTGACGGTCCTCGCGCCCACGACGATGGTGGTCCTGAGCACCAAGCCCGGCCCGCTGGATCTCCTGTCCCAGGCAGGACTTACCGACAAGATGGGCCTGCTTCTGGCCTCGCTCAATGCCGCGCAGTGGCGGCTGATAGCGGGCCCGCAGGGGCTTGGCCTTGCCGACCTTTCGCCCGAGCAGCAGCCCTTTTTCCGGCTGCTCCTTCCCGAAACGTTCCGGTTCCAGAAGGGCCCGGCGAAGGAGACCCGCAGGGTTCTGTCGCCGGGGGAGCGGGAACGGGTGCGGCTGCGGGTAAATCGAGCGGCGGAGATGGCGATCCGGGTGGCCAACGAAGAAAACCTGGTGGCCGGTTTCGGCAGGTATAATGCCCGCCCCTACGAAGACACAATCCGGCTGGTCGGGGACGAGGAGGACGGGGAAAGCCCCGCGAATACCAGGGCGCCGCTGCGGCAGGTGGTCCCCAGCCGGCCCAAGCCGAGCCAGCTTGCCTTTGATACGCCCGCCCTGAACACGCCGGTGTCGTTGAGCGGCGTGGCCACCCTGGGCGACCTGGTCCGGCGCGTGGGTCAGGCCGCGCGCCTGGAGCTGTACGCGGATCCGCGCGTGGCGAAGCTGCCTGTTGGGACGCGGGGGACGACCGCGCGGGCGGGTGACGTGCTCCGGGCGCTGTGCCTCGCGGTCACCGGCACGTTCCGCAAAGTCGGGTACCCGCTTGCGGGTGCTGCCTTCGTGCTGACCGACGACATCGTCGGCATCGGCACGCGGCATGCGGCGCTCAGCGAGTGGCTTTTTGATTCCGACGCGGCGAAGGAGGAGGCGTTCCCGTACCACACGTTCGAAAAGCAGATCATGGCGCAGAACCCCGCCCAGTATCTCCAGTTCGCGCCGGGTGACCCGCTCGCACTCGATCCGGCAACGGTGCGAAAGCTCGTGGAGCGGCAACAAAACCGCTATCGCACGGGAAGGGGTTACGTGAACAGCCCGGAAGATTTCTCCGTGGCCGAACTGCCGCCCGCGCTGCGGAGACATGTCGGCGAACTGGCGGCACGCGAGGCCGGGCGGAACCATCCCCTGCGCACGGAAACGGTGGGGCTCGACCTCACCACCCAGCTTTCCTACCTCGTGCCAGGAGTCGGCACCATCGACGCCAGAAGGATGGAGCCGGAAGCATCCTTTAACAAGGTGCTGCTGTCGCAAGAACCTTCCGCGCCGGGCACTCCCGGATCGCCCGCCACCGCCGCGCCGCGCCTGAAACCGGCATCGTTGCCCGCCGCGTTCGCGGCGCGCGCCCTGTACGTCGCGCCCGCCAGCCCGGAGGAGGCGGCGCGCGCCGTGGAAGAGGCACAAAAGCGGGGCTTCAACCAGCTCTGGGTCGAGGCGCCGGAGGCGGGCGGCGACGAGAGGGTGAAGCAAGCGTCTCCCCTACGCAGGGCGATTGCCGCGGGAAAGGGGAAAAACCTGCCCGTTTTCGCCGTCGTGCGGCTCCTCAAGACGGCGGGCAAAGATCCGGGGGATGCCGCCGCTGACCTCCGGGACGTGAACCTTATGGGCGAAACGTCCGGGGCCTACGCCCAGCGGCGTGCCGCGTCCCCGGGGGCGAAACGGGGTGAATACACAGCCGGGGCCATAGAGCACATCCTGGGACATTCCGGCGATTGGGCGCGCTTCGATACGCCCGTGCTTGTGGCACGGCTTACGCGGCGGCTCGCGGATCTGGCGAACACCCCCGGTCTTGCCGGGCTGGTGCTCCGGGACACCGCCGGACCAGGCTACACCATCCCCGGTGACGACGACTGGTACTACGGTCTGCGTGACAGCGGCGACTTCGGGTACACACCCGAACTGCGTCTCGCCTTCCTGCGGCAGGAAGGCTACGACCCCGTTGATCTCAGCTTTTCCGGCAGCTGGAGAGCCGGCGCGGACCTGAGCCTGCCGTTCTTCCCCGACGACGGCGCGCCCCCCCGCGTGGTTCCCCCTGCCTCGACAAACACTCCTGTTGTTAAAACGCCCGTGGAGCGATGGCGCGCCTTTCGCTACGAGACAAACACCCACTTCATGGAACAGCTTTATGCGGCGCTGCGTCGCGCGCATCCTGAGCTTGCTTTGCTCCTCAAGGGCCGCGCCAACGCCGCCTTTCGCGGGCAGCTTGACTGGTACGGAAGCTGGGACAGGGCCGATGCCCTCCCCGATCCCAGCCCCAACCCCCACAGCAACGACCCGTCGCAAGAGCAGACCGCCCGGTCACGGTCCAAGCGCGTGCTGAAGGATCTCCGCTTCGCACCGTCCGATATCTTGGAAGAACACTGGTCCAATATCCGAGGGATCTTGAACGACGCAGCCGAGAGCGGTTGGGACGGCATCGTCTTTGACATGAGCGAGATGCGCTTTGACAAAGCGGTGTCGCTCCTGAACGAAGGCGTTTTGGCGCCTGTCACGGGCACAGGCAAATGATCGTTAGATCGACAGCGGCGTGTCCGTGGTGTTAGAACCGCAGTCCGTGGCACGTTGATCTGAAGGAGCGGAAACAATCATGAGACGGATGGGTATCGTTGTGGCCGCGGCCGGCCTGCTTGCGGCGATCGCGAGCGGCATTCCCCAGGCATACGCCCAGGAAAGGGAGAGGGATTCCGACATGAACGGCATCATGGTGCAGGGGAAGGGCGAGGTGCAGGTGAAGCCCGATATCGCCCGCCTGACGCTGGGCGTGCAGACCCAGGCGGCGGACTCGACGCGCGCCGCCGAGCAGAACGCCGAGATCACGCAGAAGGTGACAAGCGCCATCCGCGGGGCCGGCGTGGCCGAGAAGGACATACAGACAAACAACTACTCGATCTACCCACAATACGAAAACCCGCGCCCCGAGCCGGCCGGGAGGGAACCCAGGCAGCCCCAGATCATCGGCTACCAGGTCAGCAACACCGTCCGCGTCACGGTGCGCAAGGTGGGCGACGTGGGCCGGATGATCGACGCGGCGGTGAAGGCGGGCGCGAACGTGGCCGGCGGCATCGCCTTCGACCTGGACGACCCCACCAAGGCGAAGGAGGAGGCGCTGCGGAAGGCGGTCGCGGACGCCCAGCGCAAGGCGCAGGTGGTCGCGGACGCGGCCAAGGTCCCCCAGATCCGACTGGTCGCCGTCCAGGAGGGCAGTGTCGACTACGTGCGCCCCATGCACGAAGCGGCCTTCGCCCGCGCGGCAGACGCCGCCACACCCGTCTCGCCCGGCGAGCAGACCGTCACGGCCACCGTCACGGCGCGCTACCGAATGGTCGTTCCTTAAGTGAGACTCGCTGGAAGGAACGTTTACGCTGATGCAAAAGAACCTCGCCGTCCTCGCCATGCTAACGGGCTGTCTGGCGACCGCCCGTGCGCAGGAAGCTCAACAACCCGCCCGGACCGAACCCGCGCCTGTGCAAGCCAAGGCGGAAGAGGCCGTCCCTAACGGCCTGATCGTGCGGGGAACCGGTGAGGTGCGGGTGATGCCGGATGTCTTGCGCGTCCTGGTGGGCGTTCAACACGAGGGGCCGGACTCGATGCGCATTGTCCAGCAGAACGCAGAGACAGCGCAGAAGGTGGTAAACGCCCTCCGATCCGCGGGCATCGCGGAGAAAGACATCGGGACCACGCATGTGCTTACGCCGCGGCAAGAGCAGATGAACCGGAATGAGGGCGGATTCGGCGGCGGTGGTGTCGGCGGCGGGGGCGGTTTCAGGGGAGGGGGTCCCGGCACCCTCACCCGAACCGCCAGCGGCTACTCTTCGTTGAGCACCATCCAGTTCACGGTGCGCAAAGTAGGCGATCTGAGCGGGGTGCTGGAGGCGGCCAAGAAGGTCGGCGCGAACCGGGCGACGGTTCTTTTTTGGGATGTGGATGAACCCACAGCGGCCAGAATCCGGCAAGAGGCGGTGCAAAGAGCGGTCCAGGACGCTCTAACCAAAGCGCAGGCCGCCGCCGCCGCGGCAAAGGTGACGCAGGTCTACCTCATCGGTATCACGGAAAAAGACGCGCCCCGGAACTACCTTGATCTAATGC
This sequence comes from Armatimonadaceae bacterium, assembly GCA_030446525.1. The sequence continues at coordinate 6,795 of JAUJNC010000112.1, read as the reverse complement.
GAATCCAGTTCGGGACGGCCCAAAGCCTGTTTCAAACACTGGGAGCCAGCGAGACCTTCATGGCCTCCCCGCCGCAGGAGCAAGCCTATACCGTCACCATCGCCGCCCGCTTCGCCATGGCGCCACAGCAGGTGGCCGCCCCGAACACGCCGTAACCTCGAAGCGCGCCGGGCGCGGCGTTCCTCCTCACCGCCCGGCTCACCTCCAACGCCCGGCGCCGGAAAGGGGGAACCCCCCCGGCGCCCGTGCCGCTGGCTACGTCGTGAACTCGACGGTCAGACCCTCGACGGGGCGGGGGGTCAGGATCCGGTCCGCCCCGGCGTCCATCAGGGCGTGCGCCGTGCGCTCCGGCTCCAGGGTCAGGGCGAGGATCGTCCCGCCATGCCCCGCGCCGGCGAGCTTGCCGGCCAGGGCGCCGTTCTCGCGCGCGACGGCGATCAGCCGGTCGTTGACCTCGCCCGACGCGCCGAAGTCGTGCTGGATCTTCTGGTTCTCGTTCATCGCGTCGGCCAGGCACTCCCAGTCGCCGGTGAGGAGGGCCTCCTTGCCCCAGCGGGCCAGGTGTTGTATCCGTTCGTAGCCCGCGCGCACTTCGGGGTCGCCCTCGAGCCAGCGCTCGCGCACGCTCTTGTGGACGGTGCCCGAGTGGTGCTTGACGCCCGTGTGCGCCAGCAGGATCGGGGCCGGGGGGGCGTCGTCGGCGAGGGGCTCCACGGTGGCGTACGGCATCTCGGTGGGCTTGAGGTCGGAGCGCTTGTCGCGGAAGTCCATGTAATTGAGGCCCCCGAAGACCGCCATGTACTGGTCCTGGAAGCCGCAGATCACGCCCATGATCTCGTACTCGATGTTGCGGATCGCCTCGGCCGTCCAGTGCGAGTGCAACAGGCCCCGGCGATGCGCCACCGCCCTGAACACGGCTGCCACGAGGGCCGTCGAACCCGCCAGCCCCGCCTGCATCGGTATCTCGGTCGACGTCTTCAGGTGGAACGCGTACGTGCCGGGGCGCACGTCCAGCCCCTTGAGCACGGCCTTGGCCCAGGTCGAGCCGGTCGCCGCGCGGCTCCAGATCGGCGGCGGGTCCGGATCACCTGCGACCCGCCGTCGTCGCTCTCGGACCACAAGGTCGCTCGCCTCGTGGATCTCGCAGCGGGCGCGCTCCGCCGTGGAGCAGGAGATCACCGACCCGCCGTACATGTCGGTCGGGTTGCCGAGAACGCCGCAGCGTCCGGGGTGCGGTGGAAACGATCACGAATGAGCCTCCTGGTGCGTAAAAAACGGCGATGCACCGGCTACAGCCGCCTCAGCGTTCGACAGCGGGCGGAAGCATTCCTGCCTGCCCGGTCGCCGGTTGAGACCGAGCGCACCCCTGCAGGATTGCCCCGCACGTCCGTCGAATGAGGCGTTGAAAACGCGCGGAGGGTAAAGCCAGGATATGCAAGCGACGCTCAGGGTAGGCGTCCTCGGCGCGGGCAACATGGGGGTACGCACGCCCGGTGCTGGGCGCGGCTGCCGGGCGCACAGGTCGCAGCCGTCGCGGACGAGCAGCCGCACAAAGCGGACAGCCTTGCGCAGCGGCTCGCGGAGACGGCGAACGGTACGCCCCCGGCTGTGTTCCCGGGCATCGACAGCGCGCTGGCGGGCGCCGAGGTGGACGTCGTCAGCGTTCGCGTGCCACGCCGTGCACCGGCCGCTGACCGAGGCCGCGCGGCGGCCGGCAAGCACGTGCTGTGCGAGAAGCCGATGGCCCTGGCGCTCGCGGACTGCGACGCCATGATCGAGGCGACAAAGCGCGCGGGCGTCGCCTTCACCATCGGCCAGTGCGTGCGCTTTCCCCGAGTACGCGCGCGGCAAGCGGCTCATCGACGCCGGGGCGGTGGAACGCCCGCGGCGGTGCGCATCCGGCGCGGCGGCGACTTCCCGCACACCGACACCGACTGGTACGCCGACCCCGGCCAGAGCGGCGGCGTGCTCTTCGACCTGATGGTCCACGACCTGGACTGGCTGCGCTGGTGCTTCGGCCCGGTCACGCGCGTCTACGCCAAAGGACTGGTGGAGCGGCTCGCCGGGGGCGGCCTGGAGCACCTGGACTACGCCCTGGTGACCTGCGCCACGCGAGCGGCGTGATCAGCCATGCCGAGGGCACCTGGGCCGACCCGGGCGAGTTCGTCACCGCGTTCGAGGTGGCGGGCGACACGGGACTGCTCCAGCACGATTCGCGCCGAGGCCGCCGTGCTGACCAGAGCGCTGCGCAAAACGGAGGGCGCCGCCGCCGGGGGTCGTCCCCAAAGCCCGCTGCTGCCGGAGGACGACCCGTACTACCGCGAGATCGCGCACTTCGCCCGGTGCATCCGGACGGGCGAAACCCCTGGTGAAGCCGGAAGAGGCGCGCGCGCCGTCGCCATCGCGATCGCCGCGCGGAGTCCATCCAGACGGGCAAGGCTGTCTCGGTGGAGGCGTAAGAAGAGGTGGAGATGGTCAAGGTAGGTATTCTGTCGGCGGCGCATGCACGCGAACGGGTACGCAGCCCACCTGGGAAGTGCTGCCGGACGCCGCGCTGGCGGGGCTGTGGATGACGACGGGGAGCGCCGGAGCGCAAGGCGGCCGACTACGGGGCGCCCTTTCCGACCCGGACGCGCTGCTGGAAAAATGCGACGCCGTGGTGGTGTGCGCGGAAAACGCCCGGCACCGGCCGCTCGTGGAGCAGGCGGCCGCCGCGGCAAGCACGTGCTGTGCGAGAAGCCGCTGGCGACCACGCCGAGGACGCCCGCGCGATGGTGGACGTCTGCCGGCAGGCCGGGGTGCACGATGACCGCCTTCCCGACCCGCTTCTCGCCCGCCTTCGGGTCCCTGCTCCGGTCCGTACAAAGCGGCGAGCCTGGGCGAGGTGCTGGCGGTGCGCGGCACGAACCGGGGGCGCTGCCCGGGCGGCTGGTTCACCGACAAGGCGCTTTCGGGCGGCGGCGCCGTGATGGACCACACGGTCCACGTCGCCGACCTGCTGCGCGTGCTGCTGGGCTCCGAGCCCGCCGAGGTGTACTGGCGAGGCCGACAACCGCATCCTGCGCGGCGCCGTCGAGGACACCGGCTTTCTGACCATCACCTTCGAGAGCGGCGTGTTCGCCACGCTGGACTCGTCCTGGTCGCGGCCCAAAACCTTCCCCACCTGGGGGCGACGTCACCCTGGGCGTCACCGGCACCCGGGGCGTGATCGAGATGGACATGTTCGGCCAGGAGATGACGCTCTACGACGACAGGAAGGGGAGCGTCACCTACCAGGGCTGGGGCTCGAGCACCGACAAAGCCATGGTGTCCGCGTTCGTGCACGCGGTCGCGACAGGCGAGCCCGTCCCGGTCACCGGCGTGGACGGCCTGCGCGCCGTCGAGGTGGTCGCCGCCGCCGCGTACCGGGCGTCGCGACGGGCCAGCCCGCCGCCGTCGAACACCTCAACGCCGCTGAATAAGTTTCACGCTTCGGGAACTCCCCCGCCATATCAAGCCGGCAGGGGGTTCATGGGCCGGACGCCGGCGCCAGCGTCGCCGCCGCGCCACGAGAACAGAGCGCGCTGGAGCCGCCAGGCCCCAGTTCAGGCGCGAGCGGACCGTCCCCGCCGGGACCTTCAGCCGGTCGGCGATCTCCTGGTAGCTCAGCCCGTCCACGTCCGCCAGGATCACGACCTCGCGGTACTCGTCCGGCAGCGCGGCTACGGCGCGCAGCAGCGCGGCCCCCTCCATCCGGGACAGCACCACGCGCTCCGGCGAGGAAGTGGTGGGCTTCAGGACGTCGCCCTCGGCGGCGCCCCCGTAAATGCCCGGGTCCTCGAGGGAATCGAACGGGACCGCCTTGGGCTCCCGGCTCTTTTTGCGGTAGCCGTTAATGAAGAGGTTGCGCATGATCGTGTGCAGCCAGGCCTTGGGCGAGCCGTCCGCGCGGAACGAACCGAAGCGGGTGTAGGCCCGCAGCATCGTGTCCTGTACCAGATCCTCCGCGTCCGAAGCGCTGTGGGTGAGCCGATAAGCCGGGCCGTACAGCGAGTCGATGTGCGGCAGGATCAGGGTCTCGAACCCGCCTGATTCCGCCGCGTCCCCTGCCACCTTTTTGTTCTGCGTGCGCGTATCCATGGGTGTCCTCAATTCTCGTCTTCCGTCTTCTTGTGCTTCTTTCTGCTCTTCTTAGGGCGCTGCCGCGCCTCGATATAAGCCCGGTGTTCCGGCCGTATCGTGAGCACGGGCCGGCCGTCGCCCCCCGCCGTCACCGGCACCGGCACCAGCCCCTCCGGGACCTTCTTGCCGCCCGCGTCAGCCACCGCCCCGCTGTGCCGGTCGAAGCAGACGTCGTGGTGCGGGCAACGGAGGCGGCCCTTCTTGAGCGCCGCGCCCGGGCCGAGCGGGATGTGCTTGTGCGAGCAGTGGTCCAGGAACGCGCGCACCCCGTCCTCGTCGCGGACGACGAGGCACCACACCCCGTCCGCCTGGACCCGCTCTACGGCCGGCCTGGCCGCGCCCTTTTTAGCGGCCTTGTCGCCCATCGCCCCGGCGGTTCAGCGGCATCGCCGCAGGCCGCGGAGCACAAAATCCACCATCTCCGTCGCCCCCGCCTCCATCTCTTCCCGCGTCCGCGGGGTCGGGTACGGGCCGCAAACGTACGGGGGAAAGAACGCCACGAAAGCGGCCATCAGCAGGTGCGCCGTCTTCTGGACGTCGTCCACCTGAAAAACCCTCCCCTTGCTCCCCTCGCGGAGCACGTCGGCGAGCGCCCCCCGCTGCGCGTCGGATTCCGCCACGAACTGCTCCAGCCATTGCGGGCGTTTCCGCAGCTGGAGGCGCACGTCGTCGACGAACTCGCTGCCGTGGGCCGTCGCCGTGTAGGCGTCGTAGACGGTCATGATCCAGGCCTGGATCATGCGGCGCAGCTTGTCCTCCGGCGGGCCGGGCGCGGCGGCGACGGCGCGCATCCGCTCGGTTATCGCGCGCTTCACCTCCAGGATGATCGTGAGTATGATCTCGTCCTTGCCGTCGAAGTACAGGTACACCGTGCCCTTGCCGACGCCCGCGTCCGCCGCGATCTCGTCGACGGTGGTCTTCTTGTGCCCGTAGTGCAGGAAGCGCTGCCGGGCCGCCTGGAGGATGGCCTGGCGCGTTTCCGCCGGCGTCGCCCGCTGCTGGCCGGGCTCGGCCGCCCCTTTGCCCTCACGTACCTGATTGCTGGAACTCTGTGCCGCCATCGACGCTCCCCGGGTCCTGACCAATGACTAGAAAAATATTTCAGTCATATTATAGCGCGCGCCGGCCCGTTTGTCAAGCGGCCCGGGCACGTCAGGGCAGCACGTCCGCCCATTGCGTGGTGATGCCGCCCGCTTTCAATTGGGCCTGGAAGGCGGCGAGGAGTTCGGAGGTGTTGCGCACCTGGCTCGGGTCCGCGTTCTGGCGGCGGCAGAACGCGGCGAGGTGGCCCGCGATCTCGCCCGCGAGCCACTCGGTCGGGTGCATCCGGGCGGAGGCCAGGGCGAGGCGGGTCGCGCCGAAGTTCTTGGCGGCCGGCAGCACGTTGGGCGGGCCCGAGCGGGGGATGAACGCGCCGAGCGGCAGGTGGTACGGCAGCGCGGGGATCAGAAGCGGTGACTCGGGCTTGGAAGGATGGATGTCGATGGCGTACAGCGCGATGCCGACGGAGTCGAAGAACACCTCGCCGGTCTTCTGGTCCGCGGCGCCCGCTTCCGGGGTCATGTGGTTCTCCGTCAGGGTGAACTCCGCCAGCAGCCGGCGCGACTCGCGAACATACGGGTGGATGGAGAAACCGTCCTCGCTGCCCAGCGCATCGACGGCGAGCTGCATCTCGGGGTAGCCGAAGCCGCCCTCGTCGCGCGGGCACTCGGTCTGCAGCCAGTGGAGGAAGCCCTGCGAGTACGCCTTGGCGCGCCGCAGGATGCGTATCTGCTCCTCCAGCGGCTTGCCGATCGGGCTCTCCTCGTGGAAATCGTTGCCCCGCCAGTTGATCAGGGACAGGTCGGTCGGGTATGCCGGGTTGCCCCGGAAGCTGGACGCGGCGATCAGGCGGCGGTAGGTCCAGAACGGGCCGCCCGCGCCCGGCGCCTTTTCGAAGACTTTGTAATAGACGCGGCCCCGGTCCACGTAGTCGTAGGCCAGCGTGTACTCGCCCAGTGACTCGAAATATTCGTACTCCTCCGGCTTCTCCGCGATCGTGTGCGGCCCCTGCGGCACCCAGCGCACGGCGAAGCAGTAGGTGAAGCTTTGTATCCACTCCGGGTGCGGCTCGGCGGGCGCGTGCGGCTCGCCGTATTCGCTTTGGGCCTCCTGGCCGACGGTCCAGGGCGATCCGGCCAGCACGAGCGCGTCGCCCGTCTCCGTCGCGTCCAGGAGGAACTGCGCGCCGATGCGCGTGATCCGGCCCGTGTCGAGGTCCAGGAAGTCGGCGTAGCTGAACCGGTTATTGCCGGGGTAACGGCGCACGTCGAGGAGCTGGTGGCGCAGCAGGATCTGCTTGACGCCGAACGGGCCCTGCAGCGGGGCGAGGCGTGAGCGGATCGCTTGTTCCCAGACGAGGGGCTCCCCGGACACGCGGCTCACCCAGCACTGGCCGACATTCGTCGGGCGGCCCGGCACGATGCCCGGCACGGCGCCGTACCAGGCGCGCACCTGTTCGCGCAGCTCCCGGTAGTGGCGCGTGCCGGCGCCGGGGTCGCGCTCGATGAACCGGTTCTCGTCGGGGACCGAAACGCCCTGCGCGGTGAGCTGGCCGCCCAGCCGCGACGTCGGCTCAGTCAGGATCACCGAAAT
>JAUJNC010000111.1 GCA_030446525.1 Armatimonadaceae bacterium | reverse complement strand
CCTCGGCCAGCGCCTCGGCGATAGCCCGGGTCCCGGCTACGAAGTTGGGCATCTCGAACACGCCCATCGGGCCGTTCCAGACCACGGTCCTGGCGCCCCGGATGATCTCGGAGAAGCGCTGGATCGTTTCCGGGCCGATGTCCATGCCCTGGAAGTCCGGCGGGATCTCCGCCACCTTCACCACCCTGCGCTCGGCGTCGTTGCTGAACTCCCGGGCCACCACGCAGTCACTGGGAAGCTCGATCTTGCCGTGAACTTCGGCGAGCACGCGCTTGCAGAAATCGAGGGAGGACGCATCGAGCAGGCTTTGTCCGATCTCCAGACCGTTGGCCTTGTAGAACGTGTAGGCCATGCCGCCGCCGATCAGGAGCTTGTCGACTTTGGGGAGCAGATTCTCGATCACCGGGATCTTGTCCGCCACCTTGGCGCCTCCCAGGATCGCGACGAAGGGCCGCTCCGGGTTTTGAAGCGCGCGGCCCAGGAAGTCGAGCTCCTTTTGCATCAGGAGCCCGGCCACGGCGTGCTTCCGCACCGTCGCGTCGGTCATCACCTGCGCCACCCCCGCCGTGGACGCGTGCGCCCGGTGCGCGGCCCCGAACGCGTCGTTCACGTACACGTCGGCGAGCGCGGCAAGCTCGAAGCTCATCATCGATTCGTTGGCTTCCTCTTTGGGGGAGAAGCGCAGGTTCTCGAGCATCGCCATCTGCCCGGGCTGCAAAGCATCCACGGCGTTCTTCACGCCCAGCGGGTCTTCCTGCTCGTGCGGCAGCAGACTCACTTCGCGCCCGAGGAGCTCCTGGAGCCGCTCGGCCACGGGCCTCAGACTGTACTTCGGGTCCGGCTTGCCCTTGGGCCGCCCCAGGTGGCTCATCAGGATAACGGCGGCGTTCCGGTCCAGCAGATACTGGATCGTCGGCAAGGCCGCCCGGATGCGCCGGTCATCGGTGATCGCGCCGCTCTCGTCCTGCGGCACGTTGAAATCCACACGCACCAGGACGCGCTTGCCGCTGACGTCCACGTCTTCGATGGTTTTTTTGTTCATTCGGTTTCTCTGACCTACCCCCCTTCCCTGCTTCGTTCGCTCCGCTCACAGGGAACGGGGAGAAAACCTTCTCCCCGTTCCCTGCGAGGAGAGGGGGCCGGGGGGAAAGGTTACAGTCCCCGGTCGGCGATGGTCTTGACCAGGTCGGCGACCCGGCAGGAGTAGCCCCACTCGTTGTCGTACCAGGCCACGACCTTGACCAGGTTGCCCAGGCCAATCGTGTCCACGGCACTGAAGATGGACGAATGCGGGTTGCCCTTCAGGTCGGTCGAGACCAGCTCCTCCTCGGTGTAGGCGAGGATGCCCTTCATGGCGTCCTGCGCGTACTCCTTCATCGCCGCGTTGATGGCTTCTACCTCGGCATCCTGGGACAGCAGGGCGGTGAAGTCCACGACGCTGACGGTCGAGACGGGCACGCGGAACGCCATGCCGGTGAACTTGCCCTTCAGCTCCGGGATGACCAGGCCGACGGCCCTGGCCGCGCCGGTGCTGGAAGGGACGATGTTCAGGGCGGCGGCGCGGGCGTCGCGCAGGTCCTTGGCGGCGGTGTCCACCGTGCGCTGCGAGTTGGTGTAGGCGTGGACCGTGGTGAGCAGCCCCTTCTCGATGCCGAACCGCTCGTGCAGCACCTTGGCGACCGGCGCCAGGCCGTTGGTGGTGCAGGAGGCGTTGGAGATGACGTGGTGCTTGGCCGGGTCGTAGTAGCTGTCGTTGACGCCCAGCACAATGGTGATGTCCTCGTTTTTGGCGGGCGCGGAGATGATGACCTTCTTGACCCCGTGCTCGCGGTGCGCGACCGCCTTGGTGGCGTCGGTGAAGAAGCCGGTGGACTCCACAACGATGTCGCAGCCCTCGCTGTCCCAAGGGATGACGGCCGGGTCTTTCTCCGCGAAGACGGTGATCTTTTTGCCGTTTACAACGATGTCGTTGTCTTGGTAGGAAACATCGCCCTGGAAGGGGCCGTAATTACTATCGTACTTCAACAGATGCGCGTTGGTATGGGCGTCGGTAAGATCGTTGAGGGCCACCACCTCGATCTCTTCCGGCCCGTAGCGATCCTGGATTGCGCGGAAGGTGAGCCGGCCGATGCGGCCGAAACCATTGATGCCGACACGAACTGCCATGACGGGATAACCTCCTGCAGGGGCCGCGCCCGAAATGCGGCAGGCGGCCCGTTTCGGTCTTGTTTTCGGTGCGAGGCACGGCAGCACGGCATCATCGAACGGCGTCGCGCCAAGTAATGATAGCACCATGTCGCGGCACTGTCAACGCACGGGGCGGCAGCGGGTCGACCGGCTTCACGCGGGGGATACGGGCGGCACGTACTGGTTTACAGCGGGTAAAATCGGGTATACTTATTTGAGTGGGTTGCCGGGCAAGCATTATTTAAATGGAGATTGAGGGTGGCGGGACTGGAAATCAACACGGCGGAAACGGAGACAGGGATCCCCATTATCGATCTGCAGGGCGAGATCGACCTGCACACCTGTCCGGAGCTGCGCATAACCCTCCAGCGTTTCATGGAGGCGGGGAAGCGTAACATCGTGCTCAACCTGGCCGAGGTGCCGTACCTGGACTCGGCGGCGCTGGGTGTCTTGGTGGACGCGGTACGGAGGGCGCGGGAGCACGGCGGGGGGATCTATCTGGTCCATGTCACGCCGTTCGTCCTGCGCGCTTTCGAGATCACGCGGCTGATCAAGATCTTCCCCGTGTACGACACCGTGGAAGCCGCGCTGGAAGCGGTTGCCAAGAGCGACACGGCTCCGGCTGCTTGAGTGCGGCGGGACGTGAAAACAGGGCCGGGAACCCCGGCCCTGTTTCTTTGAAGCGCCAGCGCGATTCCGGGGGCGATCTAGGCTGCTCTGCCCTCGCAAGCCTTCTCCCGGCGCGCGATACTCTCTTCCCAAGCGGTCAGGGCCGCTTGCGTGCGCATCAAGCGGCCGATCAAGTCGCCTTCGTCGGCGGCAAGCATCGCCGCGATCGTCGCGGGGAAGAAGAGCGCTTCGAAGCCGTCACTGGCGCGCCGCCCAAACCGGCCGGGCGCGGTGTCACTGCCGTCCCCCTCCAGATGCGCGCTCAGGGCCTGCTTCACGCCCGGATAGTGGTGACAGAACCAGGTACGCCGGGCGCGATACTCTTGCTCCCGGTCCGGTGTCACGCCCTCGTGCGCCGCCAGGCATAACAACCCCACCAATTCGTCGTACCGGTCGTAGAACTCGGCGTACGCGCGCCGCTCGCGGCACAGATCCTCGCGCCAGCGCAGGCGCAGGTACGCATCGCGCGTCGCCCGCCGTGCGTCGGCGCCGGCCCGCAGGGACCGGCGGCGCGCTTCCAGGGCGCGCCGCGTGCGCCGGGTCGCCAGCTCCAGGCGCAGGCGCAGGTGTGTCAGCGGCGGAATAGGGTAGTTTACGCGTATCACGTCACGAAATCTCCTTGTACCCTAACCCTTTTTGTTTTGTTCGACGAAGTTGATCTGGAGATCGCTCACCAGGGCGCGCAGGGGCAGACGCTCCTCCGCCGGCACGACCGACTCGATCTGGGAAGCCAGGAACGCCACCGTGTCGATGGCCACCTTGGCCTGGCTCAGGTCACGCTCGATCTGACCGGTCCCGGGGTTGGCGACCAGGCCCATGCGGAACCAGGCCAGGTTCCGCAGCTCCCCGAGGAACATGGCCAGAAAGGCGTACACGTCGGGGAGCGCGTTGTCCTGCGAAAATTCCTCGTCGTCAAGGTTCCCCGCGGCAGGCGGCGTGTCATTGAAGGTTTGGGCGGCGGCCGCCTCGCCGCGCTCCCTGCCCGGCTCCGCCGCGGGCGCGTCTGCCGGGGCGGGCGGCTCTTCCGAAAGGAACCGGCGGCGGTCGCGGACGGTAAAGCCTTCTTCGTTTTCGTCGGGCATGATCTGAATTCCTACTTCCCCACCCCTGCCTGGTAGCTTTGCGGGTGAGCGACTTACGGGCGCCATTGTAGCACAGGTCGGACACGCGGCGCAAGCTGTATTTTATAGCCAGACGGGCCGGTTGACGCGAGGCGCTCCGGCGGTGTAGGATGGGGGTATGTCCCGTTTATCCCGACGACGCCTTCTCGCCGCCCTGGGCCTGCCGGCCCTTTGCCCCGCGCCGCGCGCCGCGTGGGCCGCATCCCCGGCGGGGCCGCCCGCCGCGACGCCGCCGCTCCCCGCGGGCGACCCGGACGCCCTCGGCCTGCTCCCCGACCGGCTCGCCGTCGCCGACGCCCTGGTGGCCGGGGCGGTGGCGGACGGCGGCATCCCCGGCGCCGTCCTGCTGATCGCGTGCCGCGGAGCCGTGGCGCTGCACAAAGCATACGGGTATGCGGCCGTACGACCCTGCCCGCGCCCGATGACGCCGGAAACGGTCTTCGATCTGGCCTCGCTCACCAAGCCCGTCGCCACTTCCACGGCCGTCGCCCGCCTCCTCGAAGAGGGGCGCGTGGAGCTGGACGCGCCCGTCGGGCGCTACCTGCCCCCATTCGCCGCGGCGGGCGGGGACAAGGCGCGCATCACCGTCCGGCACCTGCTGACGCACGCGGGGGGGCTGCCGGCGGGCGGCGCCTACGCCGGCAAGACGCGCACCACGCGGCAGATCGTCGCGGAGATCGCGCAGGCGCGCCAGATAGCCCCGCCGGGCGAGCGGTTTCTTTACTCCGACTTCTCGTTCCTCGTGCTCGGCGCCCTGGTCGAGGCGGTGACGGGCAGCTGGCTGCCACACTACTGCCAGGACACGGTCTTCGCGCCGCTGGGCATGGCGCATACCCGCTACCTGCCCGGCCCGCGGCTGGCCCCGCATTGCGCCGCCACCACGGCGGGCGACGATACGCCCGGAACGCGGGGCCGGGTCCACGACCCCACAGCCAGGGCGCTGGGCGGGGTGGCCGGGCACGCGGGCCTGTTCTCCACCGCCGATGACCTCGCCCGCTTCTGCCAGATGCTCCTGAACGGCGGCCGGTACGGGGGGGCGCATCCTCCAGCCCCAAACGGTCACCCTGCTCACCGCCAAGCAGTCGCCTTTCGTGGGCAACGCCCGCGCTGGGCTGGGACCTCGACTCCGCCTACGCCGTCCGCGGCGCGCTCCGCCCGGCTCGTTCGGCCACACCGGCTTCACCGGCACGTCGCTCTGGATCGACCCGCTCACCCAGACGTTCGTCATCCTGCTCACCAACGCCGTCCACGCCCGCCCGCGGGTGCCTTCCAGGCGCAGCGCCGTCATCGGGCTGCGCCGTGCCGTTTCGACCGCCGTCGCGGCGCTGTCGCGATCATGACCTGCCGCCCGGGCCGGGGCGCGTACCGGCGTCGCTCCCCGCCTCCTGGAGGACCGCGCGCAGGTGCAGACCGGGCTGAGGCGCTCCTGGCCGAGGACTTGCGGCGGCTCGGGGGCAGGCGGCTGGGCGTGGTGTGCAACCACACGGCCGTCGACCGGCGAGGGGCGGCATCTGGCGGACCGCATGGTCGAAAGCAAAAAAGTGGAGATCGTCGCGCTGTTCGGGCCGGAGCACGGCATCCGGGGTGACGTGGACGACCGGGTGGGCAACTCCGTCGATGCCAAAACCGGCCTCCCGGTCTACTCGCTGTATGACTACCGCCTGCCCAAGGGTCCGCTATCGCCCGACGCCCGAGATGCTGCGCGGCATCGACACCCTGGTCTTCGACATCCAGGACATCGGCGCGCGCTACTACACCTACGTCACGACGCTGGGCTACGTGCTCGAGGAAGCGGCAAAACGCCGATCAAGGTCGTGGTCCTCGACCGCCCCAACCCGCTCGGCGGGCTGCTGGTCGAGGGCCCGGACCTCGACCCGCGCTTCTACGGCTTCGCCGGGTACCACAACATGCCCATCACGCACGGCATGACGACGGGGGAGCCTGGCGAATCTGTTCAACGCGGAGCGGCGGATCGGCGCCGACATCGAGGTCGTGGCGCGCCCAACTGGAACCGGCGTCTGCTGTTTGATCAAACCGGCCTGCCGTGGGTGAACCCGTCGCCCAACATCCGCAGCGTCCGCCAGGCCGCCCTGTACCCCGGCATCGGCTTCCTGGAGGTGCTGCCACTCTCGGTCGGCCGGGGCACCGACACGCCGTTCGAGATCGTCGGCGCGCCCTGGATCGACGGGGTCGCCCTGGCCGACAACCTGAACGCCCGCCGCCTGCCCGGCGTCTCGTTCGTCGCCGCCCGCTTCACCCCCGTCTCCAGCAAGCACAAAGGCGTTTCCTGTGGCGGCATCCAGATCCACCTCTGGGACCGCCGCCTGTGCCGCCCTTCGGAGGTAGGCATCCACGTCGCCGACGCCCTCGCACGCCTTTATCCCAAAGAGCTAAACGCCGAGGTTCTGTCCAGCATGAGGGGGATGATCGGCAACGAGACGATCCCCGCCGCCCTCGCCCAGGGCACGCCGCCCGCCGCCATCATCGCCTCCTGGGAAGCCGACGTGGCCGGCTGGCGCAAACGCCGCGCCCCGTTCCTGCTGTACCCGTGGCCTGCCATTTGCCTGTCAGTCCGAGGACTCGAAAAGCACGGCGCTGATGTCCCGCGCGCCGTGCAGGGCGCGAACGGCAAGGATGCCGTCTTTGATAGGTTTGATAGGTCGGTAAAAGACAATCTGACAGCGGGCGGCCATGTCAACTTCGGCTCGAAAGCGGCGATCGCAGAAAGCAGCGGCTCGCGGTCCGGTTCACTCGTACAGCAGGAATTTGGCGCGGGCCTGGGTGAAGGCGCGCAGATCCCCGCTCCAGCGCGCTGGCCCAGGGCCGGGTAGTCCTCGCCGGCGAGGAGGCCGTCCATCGCCGCGCGGCTCGCGAGCAGGTTCATAAATTTGCTCGCCTGCCACTGTTCCAGATACAGGGTGCGCAGGCTGAGCGCGATCTCCAGGCCGGTGCGCACGGGGGCGAATTTGTTGCGGTCGGTGACCAGGAGGTTGACGCCGCCGCAAGATTCGTCCGCGAACTTCGAGGCGCGCGGGGTGAACCGGACGGGGATGAAACGGACGCCGGGCAGGTTCTTGGCGTTCAGCGCGTAGGCCAGCGTACGGCCGTCGATGTAGGGGGCGCCGAGGATCTCGAACGGCGTGTCCGTGCCGCGCCCGACCGAGACGTTGGTGGTTTCCAGAAGGCCGACGCCCGGATACAACGTGGCCTGCGCGAGCGAGCGCATGTTGGGCGACGGGTTCACCCAGGTCAGGCCGGTGGCATCCCACCAGTCGGCGCGCTTCCAGCCCTCGCATTTGACCACGACCAGGTTGGCGTTCCACCCGCGCTCCCCCGCGAACAGCATCGCGAGCTCGCCCACGGTCAGGCCGTGGCGCACGGGCAGGGGGTGGTAGGCGGTGAACGACAGGCGGCTGTCGTCGGCGAGCGGCCCCTCGGTCGCCATGCCGTTGATCGGGTTGGGGCGGTCGAGCACGACGAAGCGGAGGCCGTGTTTGGCGGCGGCTTCCAGGCAGTGGCCCAGGGTCGAGATATAGGTGTAGAAGCGGCAGCCGATGTCCTGGATGTCGAAGACCAGGGTGTCCAGGCCTTCCAGCATTTCCGGCGCCGGCTGGTAGCGCGCGCCGTACAGCGAATAGACGGCCAGGCCGGTCCGCTCGTCGCGGCTGTCCGGGACCGCCTCGTCGAGCGCACCCCGGATGCCGTGTTCCGGCCCGAACAGCGCGCGAAGCTCCACACCCGGCGCGCCATGGAGCACGTCGACGGTGGCGACCCCGTCCCGGTCCTGGCCGGTGTGGTTGGTGATCAGCCCGACGCGCGTGCCGGAAAGCAGCGCGAACTCGTCGCGGGCGAGGACATCGATTCCTGTCAGCACAGACGGGGCAGGCGCATCCGACATAAGGCTGGCACTTCCTTTCGGGTGTGCCTCATTATACCGCATGAGACGGGGGCGGGTCGCTCACGCGTATCTGGCCGGCTCCAGGGCGCCCGGACCAAAAACGAGGGGGTGGCGTTCGCCGTTCCTGGTCTGCGTGCGTCCGTCCATGTAGCAGACGCTGAAGGCGCGGCGCGAAACGCCGGTGCGGTTGACGTCGGAGGCGTGCAGCAGCCAGTTGTGCAGCAGCACGGCCTCCCCCGGCTCCATCTCCAGGTGCACGACCGGGTGCTCGGCGAGGAGTTTTTCGGCCTGCTCCCCGCTGACGAAGCCGCTGGGGTGCTCGGGGTTGACCAGCCCGAAGCGGTGGCTGCCCCCGATGATCTGGACGCAGCCGTTCTCCCTGGTGGCCGGATCGAGCGCGGTCCAGACCGTGATCAGCGGGTCCCGGTCGAGGTGGGCCCAGCGGTCCTGGTGCCAGGGCAGGAACGTCCCCTGGCCCGCCGGCTTGTTCATGAACATCGCGCGGAACGCGGCGACAGGCGTATCCTCGCCGTAAACGCGCCGACAGATCTGGGCGAACAGCGGGCGCTGCAGGTAGGCCAGAAACAGCCCGTCGTGTTCCAGGTCCTGGATCTTGCGGTATGCCAGCGTCGCGCCCTTGAAACCCTTGCTCTGCGCGCCCGCCTCGTTGTACTTGCCCGTGGTGCTGTCGAGCTGCATCAGCATGCGGTCGTACGGGACATCCGCCTTGCCCAGCATGATATCATCGATGCGCCCCTGCAGCGCCGCCAGCTCCTCGCCCGCGAGCAGCCTGCCCAGCCGGAGGTACCCGTCGCGCTCGTAGCGGCCCCATTGTTCATCGCTGAGAGGGTTCATGGTTGTTTCTTATCCGGTCTGTTTGAATGAATCTGTATAGGCTCCGCTGCGTACCATTTCGCGGTACTGCTGTTCGTAGGGGCTTTCGCGCTGCCGGGTCGGGCCGTTGCGGATGTCGTGGCCGAGGTCGAAGCGGGCCGGGAAGTGGCTGTAAATCATCAGCCGGCGCGGCCGGTCGGTCTCGTTGGGGCGCGAGTTGTGGATGAGCAGGGAGTGGAAGAACATGACCGAGCCGGCGGGGGCCAGCACATCGACGCCGCCCCCGAAGTCCAGGAGGTGCGGCAGCACCTGCAGGCCGAAGTTCGGGATGCTTTCGTGCTCGAGATGGCTCTTGTGCGACCCGGGCCACACGTGCAGCGGGCCGTTCTCCGGCGTGCATTCGTCCAGCGAGATCGCCGAGGAGACGATCTCCTGAGGGTAGTCCTGCGCCTTGTAATAAGCCCAGTCGTTGTGGACGGGGAAGCGGTCGTCCTCGCGCGGGGAGGAGGCGAGGCCGGACGGGCCTAGGGCGAGGGGCTGTTTGTAGTTCAGCTTCTCCTCCATCAGTACCGGCTCGTCGTTCATGATGTCGCGCAGGGGATCCACCAGCCGCGGGTCCTGGCAGACCTGGGCCAGATGGTCGGACAGGTCGTTGACCGGCTGGATCTTGCGCACCATCATCTGTCCGTCCTGGCGCAGGAGCCAATCCAGACGCCCGCTCTTGCGGCCCAGCGCGAAGGAGGAATTGAGGATCAGCTCCAGGAGGCGGTCCGCCTCCTGCCGCATGCGCCGCACTTCCGCCTCGCCGAACACGGCGGGCAAGACGAGATAGCCGTCCCGGGCAAACTGATCCAGCTGCCCGGGTGTTAGATGTGATTGCTGCATGATATACCTTTCTTCCTGGCGGGCAGAGGACGCGCGCACCGATCGTTCCAGCTGCCTCAGGGTTTGCTCATAGACGTACATAGCCCCGGCTCTCTGCGCCTAGGCGCTCGTCCAATCGAAAACGACGCCCAGCACGTCGGGGTCGGCCGCCGCGAGCTTCGGGTACAGCCCCGGCGCGTCGCCCGGCGGGACGAGGTGGGTCACGAGTTCGCGGTAACGGAGCCTGCCACGCGCCATCAGTTCGAGGCATTGGGCGACCTCGGCCAGGTCGAACCCGCAGGTGATGGCGACGGTGGGCCGCTTCAGGTGCGTGGGGAAGAAGTCGAAGGTGATCGGGTCCGGGTAGTAGCCCTGCAAAAGAAGCTGCCCCTGCGGGCGCAGCAGGTCGATGCACGACGCGAACTGGTCGGAGCGCCCCGTCGTCTCGACGACGACGTCCGCCCCCGCGGGCTTGATCGACTTCACGACGTCCGCCAGGTTCTGCTCGCGCACGTTCACCACCGCGTCGGCGCTGTACTGCCGGCTCCGTTCGAGCCGGGTGGGGGACAGGTCGGTGGCGACGACGGTCGCGCCGCGCAGGCGGGCGAGCTGTGCGCTTCCCTGGCCGATCAGCCCCTGCCCCGTGACCACGACTAGGTCGCCGATGCCCACGCGGAGCATGTTGATCCCGCGCAGGGAGACGGCGGCCAGCGCGGCCAGCGACGCCGCGGCGGGGTCGACGCCTCCGGGCAGCGGGACCGCCTCCGTCACCAGCGCCTGCGACACGTGCGCGCCCATCCACGTCGGCGGGAACGGCTCGGGCAGGCGGCCGCTCTTGAAGAACACGGCCTGCCCCGGGGTGAAGCCCTCCGTGCCGGGGGAAACCTCCTCCACGACGCCCACGGCCTGGTAGCCGGGCACCGTCGGGAAGCGCAGCTCGACGCGCCTGCCGGTGAGCGCCCAGACCTCGGTGCCCTGGCTGACGCCGCTCCACCGGGTGCGCACGCGCATCTCGCCGGGCCCGAGCGAGGGCACCTCATACTCCTGGAGCTCGGCCTGGTGCGGGGCCGGGAAAACGATGGCTTGTGCGCGCCGGCCGTCGCTTCTCACCAGGCGACCTCCGGGCGCGCGAAGTCACCGGTCATCCGCGGCGGCAGCCGCCACACGCGCTCGCAGGCGATCGGGATGTGCTGCTGCGGGTACGTGGCGAAGCCGCCGCTGTATTTGTAGCGGTACGCGTCGTTCGAGGGCTGGTTGCTGTACCAGATGCCCCGATAGCCGTCGTCTCTGGCGACCGTGGATGTCTGCATCTTTGTGTAGCCCTTGCCCCCGGCCCAGCGCCCGGCGCGGGCTAGAAGGGCGCGCCCCAGCGCGGGAGCGGCCAGTAGCGCAGCCAGGCTTTGGCCACGACGGCCCGCCGGCCCACGTCCCCCCAGTGGCGGGAGTCGTTGGAGGCGTCGCGGTTGTCCCCGAGGACGAAGTAACTGCCGGAAGCGACCCGGCGCGCCGGGCAATCCTCGCGCGGCGCCCACCGGAGGTATGGCTCGTCCAGGGGGAACTGGTTGACGTACACCGTGCCCCGGCGTATCTCCACCGTCTCCCCGCCCAGGGCGAC
Source organism: Armatimonadaceae bacterium (assembly GCA_030446525.1). Next base: position 4,089 of record JAUJNC010000111.1, on the reverse strand, counting down.
GACGCGCTTGATGTAGAGCTGCGACGGGGCGGCGGGGTAACGGAAGATGATCACGTCCCCGCGGCGTGGCGGGCGCCGCCGGAACGTCCACTTCTCGCCCACGACGCGCTCGCCGGTGCGCAGCCACGGCTCCATGCACCGCCCCTCCACACGGTATCCCTGTCCGGCGAGGCGGGTTCCCGTAAGAAACAGCAGGCTCGACAGCAGCGCCACATACGCCGCCTGCCAGCCGGACAGCACCCGCCACCGCCTTTTCCACGCGTCCCGCCGCTCCATAGTTGCGGTGGAAAGCGCAACTTGCGTGCCGCCACTTTGTCAGGCGGCGCGCTGGCTTTGTGGCAGCAGCGGGTAGCCGGCCGCTTCGCGGCTCTTCAGGTATTCCTGGCAGCACTTGCGCGCGAGCGTGCGGCAGCGGTTGATGTAGGCGGCCCGCTCCGTGACCGAGATCACCCCGCGCGCGTCGAGCAGGTTGAACGTGTGCGAGCACCGGAGCATCAGGTCGAACGCCGGATAGCACAGCCCCGCGTCCACGATGCGGCGCGCCTCGCGCTCGTGCATGTCGAACAGGCGGAACAGGTAATCCGTGTCGGCCTGCTCGAAGTTGTAGGCGCAGTTCTGGACCTCGGCGTCGCGCTCCATCTCGCCGTAGGTGACCGCGGTCCCGTCCGGGTAGCGCGCCCACGCCAGGTCCCAGATCGAATCCACATTCTGGAGCAGCATGCAGAGCCGCTCGGACCCGTACGTGATCTCGGCGGCGACGGGCTTGCACTCGATCCCGCCCATCTGCTGGAAGTAGGTGAACTGTGTGATCTCGGTCCCGTCCAGCCACACCTCCCAGCCCACGCCGGACGCGCCCATCGCCGCCGACTCCCAGTCGTCCTCGACGAAGCGGATGTCGTGCTCTTCGGGCCGGATGCCGATGGCCCGCAGCGAAACGCGGTAGATGTCGACGATGTCAGCGGGCGAGGGCTTCAGCAGCACCTGGTACTGGTGTGAGCGCTGGACCCGGATCGGGTTGCGCCCATAGCGCCCGTCGGCGGGCCGGCGCGACGGCTGCACGTACGCAACGTTCCACGGCTCGGGGCCGAGCGACCGCAGCGCGGTCGCCGGGTGCATCGTCCCCGCGCCCACCTCCACGTCATACGGCTGCACGACGGCGCAGCCGCGCTCGCCCCAGAAGCGCTCCAGGGTGAAAAGAAGAGCTTGAAAGGTCATGCTAGAGCAGCTCGGAAAGGTCGGCGTTGCCGACGTTGACGCCCGACACCTTGCGCTTGATGCGCGCCAGGGCGTTGTCCACGCTCTTGGTCTTGCAGCGCAGCTCGATGGCGATCTCGCGGTAGGACTTGCCCACCTGGTAGCCGGAAAGGACGCGCCATTCGAAGTCGGAGAGCACCTGCTGCAGGGTGTCGTGCAGCTGCTTGGTGTCTTCGTTGCGGAGCACCATCTCTTCGGGGTCGAGGGCGTCGTCGCAGGTCAGGATGTCGGACAGGTTCCAGTCGGCGCACGGGTCTTCGGAGGGGGATTCCAGCGAGAGCGAGGTGTTGAGCGGCATCTGCTTCTGCCGCGTGGCCGTCTTGATCGCGGTAATGATGTGGCGCTGGATGCAGACTTTGGCGAAGGCGGGAAACGAGATCGCTTTGTCGCAGCGGAAATCCACCACGGCTTGCCACAGGCCGATCATGCCGACCTGCAGCAGGTCCTCCTTTTCCGCGCCGACCAAAAAGTACGATTTGACTTTCGTCTTGACAAGATTGCGGTACTTGTACAAAAGAAACTCGGCGGCCTCGTCCTCGCCGCGCTGCGCGCGGGCCACTACCTCGCGGTCGGTCATCTCCGCATAACGGAGCAGACAGGCCTTGGGGATCTCGGTAATCTTTGTCACGGTAATCACGCCACTACTTCCTCGCTGTCTTCGTGGGTTTTATGCGCCAAGGGGCGGCTGATAAGGAACGTGGGGAGGATAGCGCAGGGGAGCCTGAGGGAAGTTTCTCGCGCTCTCGGCAAACCGGGAGGGGGCGCCTTCGTCTCCCTCGACACGAGATCGGGAAAGGTTTTGGGGTGGTCGCTCGCCATTTCCTCACTCCTCGAGGGGGATTATACACCAACATAGGCCAGTTTTCAAGAAAAAAGAAACGAGGAAATGCGCATTAGTATGACCAGGCAGTCTGATTACGTGCTTTTTCCGCTCCGCCGCTCGGCGCCACAGGCGGTATACTGGTACTTCGGAACAACCGTATGCGCGTACGAACGATCTTCGGGCTGTGGCTGCCGCTGGCGGTCAGCTTCGAGCTGATGATGCTGGAGGGCCCGGCGGTGCAGGGCGCGATAGGGCGCCTGCCCGAGCCGGCACTGAATCTGGCCGCCTGGGGCCTGACGATGTCGCTGTCGCTGCTGGTCGAAAGCCCGGTCATCATGCTGCTGGCGACGAGCATCGCCCTGGTCAAGGATGTCGGCTCTTACTGGCCGCTGCGGCGGTTCATGATCGGGCTCGCCGCCGGCTGCACCCTGCTCACCGCCCTGGTCGCCTTTACGCCCCTCTTTGACTTCGTCGCCGGCGTGCTCATGCGGCAGCCCCCGCCGATCGTGCGGGAGGCACGCCCCGCGATGCAGATCATGCTGCTGTGGACGGCGGCGATCGCGTGGCGGCGGTTCTATCAGGGCATCCTGGTGCGCCATGGGCGGACGCGGATGGTGTCCTGGGGGACGGCGATCCGGCTGCTGGCAGCAGTGGGCGCGGCCACCGTTCTGGCGCGGGATGGCTCCGTGCCCGGCGCGCAGGTCGGGGCGTGGGCGCTGATGGCCGCCGTGATCACGGAGGCGGTGGCGACCACGCGCTTCGCCCTCCCGGTCGTGCGAAGGGAGTTGCCCCGAAGGATCGGAGCCGGGCCCGACCTTTCGCAGCGGGCCATCTGGCGGTTTCACGCGCCGCTGGCCGCCACCACGCTGCTCACGCTGCTGGCCCAGCCGATCACCTCGGCGGCGCTGGCACGGCTCGCGGCCCCCAAAGCCACGCTGGCGGTGTGGCCGGTCGTGTTCATGCTGCTGCTGGTCCTGCGCGGGTGGGGGATGGCGCTGCAGGAGATCACGGTCGCGCAGGCCGGAAACCCCGCGGCGGGGCCCGCGCTGCGTACCTTCACGGGGCTGGTCGGCGGCGCCACCTCCGGGGCGGCGGCGCTCATCGCCCTGACACCGCTGCTGGATCTGTACCTGGGCCGGGTGATCCGCCTGCCCGCCGACCTCTGGCCCTACGCCCGGGCAGGCGTGGCCGTGGGCGTGCTGCTGCCCCTCATCACGGCGCTCGGCTCCTGGGTGCGCGGCCTGCTGGTGGCGGCCGGCGCGACCGGCGCCGTTTACCGGGGCATGGGTCTGAACCTGGCGACGCACGCCGCGCTGCTGGCCCTGGGCGTCGCACTCGGGCTGCCAGGGATGTGGGTGGCGGCAGGGTCCTTCACCCTGGCCGCCGCGGTCGAATACGCCTACCTGTCCCGCCGCGCTGGGGCGCTCCACACGCTTCCCAGGCCCGAATGATTTCAAACATATCAGAACGCCGGTCCATGACGAGGTTTAAAACTAACGAATGTAGCGTATAATACCACCGGCAAGTTCACTGATTGCCTTCTGACCCACGTAGGGCTCGCGCCGCTTTCTGAGGCGTCGGCCCACACGATCAACTCCAAAATGCCGCACCACAATCCGTGCCTGTGGCTGTTTCGGCACAGCCACGGGTCCAATACCGTGGTCAAAAAACGACGGGAAGGTCACACGTGAAAAATCCGCTCCGATCCCACCGGCTCGACGTAGCCCTGTTCCCGCTCTTCCTGATCCTGATGGGGGCACTTGCCTTCCATATAGGACCACTGACTCCCCGCCCGGCAGCGGCGCAGATCAGCGGCTACACGCTCTCGGGCAGCCCCAGCACGGTCGCGCCGGGCGCCAGCCTCTCGGTCTCCTGGACGGCTCCCTCGGGCCGCCCCGGCACCGACTGGGTGGGACTCTACCGGGTGGGCGACCCGGACGGGAGCTATCTGTGGGCGGACTACACCGGCGGCGCCGCCTCGGGCAGCCGCAGCCTGACGGCGCCTTCTCAGA
>JAUJNC010000110.1 GCA_030446525.1 Armatimonadaceae bacterium | reverse complement strand
TGTCACGGCCGGCCAGTCGTGGGCGCCACCACGACCACCTCGGTCCCGTGTCCGGGCCGGCTGGATAGGGTTAACTGCCCCCCCAGACCTTTGGCCCGCTCGCGCATGCCGGTCAGCCCGAACCCGTCTGCAACGGCCGGCAGACCCGGATCGAATCCCTGCCCGTTGTCCTGCACGGACAGACGTACCTGCCGGCGTTCGAAGGAGAGTTCGACACGGGCCGCGCTTGCCCGCGCGTGCTTGAGGATATTGGTCAGCGCTTCCTGACCGATGCGCAGCAGGTTGCTCTCCACCTCCGCGGCCAGAGCCTGCGGCTTGCCGTGCACGTAAAACTCCGCGTGGATCGATGTACCGAAGGTCATCTGCCGGGCGAGGTCTTCCAGGGCGCCGGGCAGCCTGCCCTCCTCCAACGCCTGAGGCCGCAACGCCCACACCGAGCGGCGCGCCTCGGAAAGGCTCTGGCGAGCCAGGTCGCGCGCCCGGACGATGTAGAGCGGCGCCTGCGCGGGCGCCTTCGTCAGGGCATCCTCGGCGGCTTCGAGCTGGACCACGATGCCGGTAAAGCCTTGAGCCAGGGTGTCGTGGATATCCCTGGCGATGCGGTTACGCTCTTGCAGGATCGCGGTCTGTTGCCCCTGCTCGGCCAGGCGGGTCATCTGCACGGCGAGGGTCGCCTGCTGGGCCAGCGCCTGGGCCAACTCGATCTCCTCGGGCCGGTAGCGGCGCGCGTCGGCGCTGCAAACGCTGAGCCACCCGATGACCGCGTCACCCAACACCAGGGGCACCAGGAGCAGGGTCTCTACGCCCTGGGGCGGCAGCCATTCGCGGTTCCACAGGCGCCCGTCGTGCGCGATGTCATCCAGGACGAGGGGCTGGCGCGTGCGGACCATCTCCTGCCACAAGGGCGTGCGGCAGGAAAGAAAGGGCGCGGACGCGGCGGGATGTCCGGCCCGCTCGTACGACAGGATGTGCCCGCCGTCATAGGTCATATGCAGGAACAGGCTGCTTTGTTCCGGGTTATAGAACCAGAGCGAGGTGTGCTGCGACCCCAGCTGTTCGGCGATGGCCGTCACCACCTGTTCCAGGAACGTGTCCAGCTCGGGCTGGGCGGTGAGGGCGTTCAGCATGTGGGTCAGCGCGGTCGTCTGTCCCCGCGAGACGTGCTCCGCCCGCCTGCGCTCGATGATTTGGGCCCGTAATCTTGCGTTGGCTCTGCCCAGCTCCGCGGTGCGTTCCTGAACCCGCATCTCTAACTCGTCATGCGCCCGGCGCAGCGCTTCCTCCTCGCGCTTGCGCTCGATGGCGATGGCGGCCAGGTGAGATGCCGTTTCCAGGAGGCGCAGGTGATTGGGACCGGGCCCGCCCGGGTCGCGGCCATAGATGGCAAAGGTGCCCAGCACGTTGCCGTTTCTGGAACGGATCGGATCGGACCAGCAGGACCGGAGCCGGTGGCTCAGGGCCAGATCACGGAAGGCCGACCACCCGGGATCGCTGGCTATATCGGTGGCGATGGTCCGTTTACCCGAGTGTGCGGCCGTGCCACAGGTGCCGGCGTCCGGCCCGATCGCCATCCCGTCGATCGCGGCGTTGTAGTCTTCCGGGAAGCTGGGCGCGGCCCCGCAGCGCAGATGTTTCCCTTCCTCATCGAGAAGAAGGAGGGAGCACAAGATTTCCGGGGACTGCGCTTCGATCATCCTGGCCAGGGCGGCCAGCACGTGCTCGAGAGGCGCGCCCGTGGCGAGCATCTCCAGCACCCGCGCCTGGCCGGCCGCCAGGGTTTCCGCCCGCTTGCGCTCGGTGATGTCCGTAGCCACGCCCGTGACGCCGGCGAGGTTGCCACTCTGGTCCCGGAGCGGGGAGTACCGCGACTCGAACACCAGCCCGGCCACCTCCACGATCGAAGTGAACTCTTCGCCGGCGAGCGCGCGGCGCACGTCTTCCAGGACCTGGGGCACGTCGCGGTACACGTCGAAGACCGAGCGCCCGACGACCTCGCCCGGCCGGAGCCCGAGGGCAGTCAAGGGTTTGCCGTCAGAGAACGTGAAGACGCCCCCCTGGTCGACGGCCCACAGGACGACAGGCGCGCTATGAACCACGGCGCGCAGGCGCTCCCCGCTCGCGCGCGAGGCCTCCTGCGCCTGGGCGCGGGCGATCGCCTGGGCGCACTGCCGGGCGAGCGTGAGCAGGAAGGGACGATCCTCCTCGCCGAAATCCCGGGTGGCCGGAAAGCTCAGGCCCAATCCCCCTACCGCGCGCCCGTCCACACTCAGCGGGACGGCCACGAGGGCGCCGCTGCCGGGAACGGCCTGTATGTCGGCGAGGTGCGGATAGCGGGCCACGCACTCTTCCCGGGATGCGAGCCAGACCGGTTCTCCCGTGCGCACCGCGTCCGCGATGGGTACCGGCGCATCGACGGCGAAACGGCGCCACGCGTCCAACACTTCCTGGCAGTAACCGGCAGCGCCGATGACCTCGAACTCGGTGTTCTGATTTGTCAGCAGCGTGACGATACAGATGTGCGCGCCGAGCGCGTCGAGTGCGTGGCCGACGATCACCTCGGCCACCTGCGCCGGGGCAAGCGGTTCCGACAGGGCTGCGGTGACGGCCTGCAAGCGGGCGTTGTGATCGGCGGCGCGCTCGGCCGCCTCGCGGGCCGCCGTGATCTCCGCGTTTTGCTGGCGCATCTGTTCCATCTGTCGGGTAAGCTTGTCCATGTCACTTCCTGACCATGCCGATCCCTGCCTTTCATCGACAAGCGAATACGGTTACTTATTCACCTCTGGCTCTCGACTTCCTTCCCGGGCTTTGCACTTGAGGCGGCGCGCAGGCGTAGCCAACCTTTCCCGTCACATCCCGGTGCGACGAAAAAGAAGGGGAGGAGTGATCTTCTCCTCCCGGAGGCATCTCAGGTGTGGTGACCGAAATCGGATGGGGTCGAGAGACGTCAGGTTTCCGGCGTTTTGCGTGGGGCAGCCCTCCACCCTCGACCCTCCCACGTCTTTGCGAGAAGGGCAGCGGCATCGGCGGGCGGAGCAAGAGGCGCCCTACACGCTCCGCCGCTCCGCGGCACCCGTAGGGGGGTGAGCGGTAGGATCGGGTACTCGTGAAGCGGAGACGTGAAGGGCTGCCCCACGCAAAACGCCGGAGACTCCTCTGGTTGTGCAAAACGCAGGCCTTCTTGCACTCATAATACGGCCGATGCGTTTACACCTAAGTGTATCCCGCGAGCGTTGCTGCGGTCATCGTAAGGAGGTTGGGGTTTTGGCTAAGCAAAAAGGGTGGCCCGCCGGTCAACCTTTCGATGGAGCCATGCTTCAAGCTTGCCTGACTGGTGAGGTACAATGGCGAACAGGGACAAACGGCGCGTAGGCTGGCACGCTTCACCGGGCGGAGCCGAAACCGAAACACAGCCTGGCTCGTTCCCTGGAAGCCTTTGGGCGGTCCTTGCAAGGCTTCCTGGAGCAGCAGCGCGCCCTTCTAGCGCCTTCGCAACGGGGCTGTCGGTAAAGCGACCACTGCGCGAAGGTGCGCTGCCAGGCTGACGATCGCCTGCGCCGCGAAGACCATCAGGAACGGCTGTATCGGGATGCTGTACCGTGTCCCCCCGTAAAGGACCGCCGCCAGCGACGTGAAATAGGCGATGAGCAAGTAGGGGAGGAGCCAGGAGCGCCAGTTTTTTGCGGTCATAACCATCCCCGCGATCGCCAGCAGGTAATACAAACCATAACCGAAATAGATGAAGGGAGCGGCGCCCGTGATGAATCTGCCCCGGTTCGACGTTTCAAGCGGCGAGAAAAATTCTTGCTCTCCATTTTTGCGGGAAGCCCGCCTGTTGATATTCATGCGGCAAAGAGCTGTTCCCATTGCCCGTTGAGTTCAGCGATCTTCAACTGCGCCAGTGTCTGGCTGCCTCGCTCGGTCCAACTCATCCCTTTCTTCTTCTGGCGCATCCCGATCACCTGCTCAACCGCTTTCTCCATACGCCCGGAGCCAAGCGATTTACCGGCGGCAGCACGGCGCGCATAATCGATGATCTCGCAGGCGTGTTTCTCCAGATACCCGACCAATTCCGCCAACGCCTGCCCATTGCGGGCAGACAGACTCCAGAGAAAGGATAAGGCCGCCTCTGCAGCCATGCCACAGAAAACCCAACACCGTCTGTTCCCAACTTTCACGCTCGCTCCTGGAGTGCGCGCTCATCGACAGGTGCTGATAGACCCGCCTCTGCAGATGATACCAATCCAGAATGATCGTCACGCCCTGCCCGAACACAGCCAGCAAATCCAGCCGGATTTTGCGCGCTCCGTCCGTGAGGGCCACCACCGGTAGCGGCGTTTGGCGTTGTCCCCATTGCTGACGCACAGTGGCTTGTGCCACCTCTACCAGAGAAGCATGCTTATCGGTGCTGCCCATCAGATACACAAAGTCGCCTTCAGGCTTTTGCAGCAAGAGCACATCGGTATCGTGACGCTTGGCTTGCTTGGTGGTTCGCGCCTCTGCTGGCTTATCCCGGGTGGGCTTCTGGGCCTTCACCCCGATAGCATCGGTCAAGACCAACACCTCTTCGGCCTGGCCATCATAGATATCTACCCTGTCGGCCACCGTCGGAGCGGGCAACTCCTGACAGGCGCGTACCTGGTCGGCCAACCCGGCGTCGAGGATTTCCACCTTGCGCTGGGCCCAGTTCCACAGAGTTTGCTCGCAGACCAGGCGCACTCCACAGACGCGCTCGACCAGAGCTTCCACCTCGTGGAAACTGAGGCGATTGACGTAGTAGAGGCCCATCTCTTCCAGGCCGGCACTCACCGCCTGCTGGTTTGTGTGTTGCAGATAGTCGCTGTCGGTTCCATCAGCAAGCACGACCCGTTGCTTTTGGAAGCCGAAGGCTCCATGCAGGGTCTGGACTTGGAGGGACTCTTTGCCGTTGAGGCTCAGTGACTGTTTTTCTGCTGCGTTATGTAACGCTCTTGTGCCTGGCTCAGAAGTACTGCCTTCTCCAGCGGAGGCAGTGCGCGATTCTTGAAGGTCTCGACGGCGGCTTCAATGTGATTGAGGGTGTCGCAGTCTGCTTCCAGGATGTAGACCTGCTGCGTGTCGGCAAGCGGAGGCTGCCATTGTCATCTTCAAAACCAGGCGGACTCGGGGCATGAGACGTCTCCTCACGGCAAAGTTACAGAGACTCTACCCCATCCCGGAAAAATGGAGAGCAAGGATTTTTTTATGGTTGCCGGCTTGTTGTCCCTCTTCTCGTCGGCACGTATTTTCACGTATTTTGCGGTGTTCTGAAGCTGTGAGCGCGTATTTTACTCAAATCCGGCGCGTGCTGTGGAATCAGTAAGTGCGTCACGGAAAAACACCGAACCGGGCGCGGCAGAGGGGAAGCAAGAGATGCCGAGACGGCGGGGGGGTTTACGCTTATCGAAGTCATGATCGTGGTTCTCATCCTGGCGGTCATGATGGGCGTCTCGGTACCCAACTTCCTGCTGGCGCGGGAGAAGGCGCACATCAGGGCGTGTGTTCAGGGGCTCTACGAGATCCAGGGGCTAAAGAGCAGTGGGCGATGGACAAAAACCTGCCGACCAGCGCAACGCCCCTGCCGGCGGACCTGTACGGCCCCGGCAAATATCTCCGGTCGGAGCCTAGATGCCCGGCGGATGGCACCTACACGATCGGGAGCGTTAACACGCCGCCCACCTGCTCTGTGGGTGGTACACACAAGCTCGATTAAAGGGGCGGGCCCTCCTCGCCCGCCGGGCGGGTACCGGAACCACGGAACAGGAGGGAAGTGCGGGTCGGACGGCGAAGTGGAAAACCAAAGTCGCGCCGGGTCACCTGAGCCTGTCCGCCAGGAGTCCTCGCCTTGCTGTGCCGCTCGACACCGCGTTTGCTGCTCGCCGCCGCGCTTTGCGCCGGCGCCCTGGGGACGGGCGGCGCCCATGCCGCCCCGGGCGAAGCGACGATCCTGAAAACCCTGCGCCCGGGACACCCGCGCCTGCTGGTTCTCGCCGAAGATGTCGCCCGCGCCCGGAAGCTGGCCGAGACCGACCCGACGGCCAGGGGATACCGCGAAAAGCTCCAACAGGAGGGCGAAAAGATCCTGAAGGAGCCCACGGTCGAGTACGTGCTCAAGGGGCCGCGCCTCCTGGACCAGAGCCGGACGTGCCTGCGGCGCATCTACACCCTGGCCGGCCTGTACCGCCTGGACGGCGATCGCAAGTGGGTCGAACGCGCCAGGAAAGAGCTGTTCGCCGCCGCGGCCTTCCCCGACTGGAACCCGTCCCACTTCCTCGATACCGCCGAGATGACGCACGCGTTCGCCATCGGGTATGACTGGATGTACGACGCCCTGTCGCCCGGGGACCGCGCCGCCGTCAGAAAGGCGATGGTCGAGAAGGGGCTGCTGCGGGGCAAAGAAGCGTACGAGGGGACCCAGCCCTGGAAATGGTGGACGACGGCCCATCATAACTGGAACCAGGTGTGCAACGGCGGTCTGACACTGGGCGCGCTGGCCATCGCCGATGAGGAGCCGAAGCTCGCCGCGTTCCTCGTTGCGTCGGCGCTCAAGTCGCTGCCCGCGGCCATGGCGTCGTTCGGGCCGGACGGCGGCTGGAACGAGGGGCCGGGTTACTGGGCCTATACGGTGAACTACACTGTGCCGCTGATCGCGGGCCTCGAATCCGCGCTCGGATCGGATTTCGGCCTGGCGACGGCGCACGGCTTCGACCGCACCGGCACGTTCCGCCTGTACTTCGTGGGGCCGACCGGCCGGCCGTTCAACTACGCCGACGGCGGGGACGGCGTGACGGGCGGGTCGGCGCAGATGTACTGGCTCGGGAAGCGGTTCAAACAGCCCGTCTACCACTGGCTGGGGGGAGGCGGCGCGCTCGGCCTGTTCTGGTACGACCCGGCAGCCAGGGGGCCGAAGGCGGCGGGCGTGCCGCTGGACATGTTCTTCAAGGGCGTGGACGTGGCCTTCCTGCGCTCGGCCTGGGAGGACCCCGACGCCCTGTTCGTCGGTTTCAAGGGCGGCGACAACGCGGCCAACCACTCCCACCTGGACCTGGGCACCTTCGTCTTCGATGCGCTGGGCGAGCGCTGGGGCCTGGAGCTGGGCGGCGACAACTACAACCTTCCCGGCTACTTCAGCACCAAAGACAAGCGCTGGACCTACTATCGCCTCAAGACAGAGGGACAGAACACCTTGACGCTGGACGGCAAGAACCAGGACACGAAGGCGAAGGCGCCCCTCCTCGCGTTCGCCTCCAAACCGGACACGGGCTACGCCGTCGCGGACCTTTCGGCGGGCTATGCGCCCCTGGCCGGCAAGGTGCTGCGCGGCGTGGCGCTCGTGGACAACCGGCGCTCGCTGCTCATCCAGGACGAGGTCACGGCGCCCGCGCCCGTCGGGTACGTGTGGGCGATGCATACGCGGGCCGAGGTGGAGGCGAATGGGGCCGAGGCGACCCTGACCCTCAACGGCAAGACGGTCAAGGCGCGTGTCCTTTCGCCTGCCGGGGCGACGCTGGCGGCGGAGAGCGCGACCCCGTCCGGGCCGGAAAAGGAGAACCGCAACGAGGGCGTGCGCAAGCTGGTCGTGCGGCTGCCGGGCAAGGTGACGGCGGCGCGGGTGGCCGTGCTGCTGACGCCGCAAAAGGCCGGGCAGACGGCGGCAGCCTCCGTGCCCGTTACACCACTTGACCAGTGGGTGAAGGCGGCGGGTGCGCTCCCGGCGCTGGGTGGCGCGCTGACGGCGCAGAAATAGCCCCCCGCCCCCTCCCCCGAGCGGGAAAGGGCCCCGCGAGGGCGGGGAAGGGGGCGGGGGGCTAAAAAATTTCCGCCGGTGGCTTGACAACCGGCACCCTTTTCTCGCATAATGTAAACACTGTTAAGTAAAGGATGGACGTTCACTTGGGTTCCTCGGAGCGGCGGGCACGGGAAAAGGAGAATCTGCGGCGGGCGATCCTGGACGCGGCACGCGAGCTTTTCGTCGCCGAAGGCTACGACGCGGTCACGATGCGCAAGATCGCGGACCGGATCGAGTATTCGCCGACGACGATCTACCTGCACTTCAAAGACAAGGACGAGATCCTCCTCTGCTTGTCGGAAGAGGGTTTCACCCTGTTGCGCGCCTGTCTGGACAAGGCGGACCTGCGATCCCGTAGAGCGCCTCCGTCAGGGTGGCTACGCTTACCTTGACTTCGCCCTCTCACAGCCGCACTACTACAAGATCATGTTCGAGATGGAAGCGACCCCCATCGTCAAAGAGGAGGGTAAGCACGAAGGATCCGTGGCGCCGCGCGCGTTCGGCTTTATCCGGCAATGTGTTGCCGAGGGCATGGCGCAGGGCCGGTTTGTCTCCCCTGAACCGAGCCGGTGGTGTCGCACGTGATCTGGGCGCACATCCACGGGGCTGCTTCGCTCGCCCTTTCAGGCCGTCTGGGAATGCTGCCCTCCGACGCGCAGCGCGCTTTCTTCCGTGAAGTGATCGAGACGACGATCCGCGGGCTGAGCGCCGCGAACCGTTGGCCTCTTTTTTTGCTTTCACGTTAACACCGTTCAGTATATTAACAAATATTACTAGCAAGGAAGGTAGCCGATGAGCACTCGCCGACGTATTTTTCGCCCCGCCGTCACGGCAAGCGTGGCTGTGGCTGCGGCATCCGCGGCCGGCTTTCTCGTCCATCGCGCCCCGGTCCGAGGGCGCCATCCAGGCGCCCGCCGCCCCGCGCAGGCCCGTTCTGCTGGTCGAGGCCGTCACCGTTCGCGCCCAGCCTGTCCGGCGGGAGAACGTTGTCTCCGGCCAGGTCGAGCCGTATCAGGTGGCTGTCGTTGCCGCCGAGGTTGCGGGGCGCCTTCTTACGCGCCCGGTAGAGACGGGGCACCGCATCGCGAGCGGGGGGCTGCTGAGCTTCCTGGATGCCGCCGCCGCCGCGGCGGCGGTGGATCAGGCCGTCGCCGCGCATGCCCAGGCCCGGGCCGCCCGCCGCCAGGGCCGAGAGCGACTACGCCCCGGGCCGCGGTGGAGACCGACGCCGCGCGCCGAGCAGGCCCGTGCTCAGTGGCTCTGGCCCGAGCGGGCGAACAAAAGGCCCGCTCGCTCACGCGCGACCAGGGCCTGCGGCAGGCCGAGGCCGCGCTGTCCCAGGCCCGCACCGATGAGCGGCTCGCCCGGATCGAGGCGGACCGCTACCGCGGACTGGTCCAGCAGGCGCGGCGGCTCAGCAGACGCTGGACCGCGCGCAGGCCGCCCTCGACGCCGCAGCGGCCCGCGGCGTAGCCTCGCCGAGCAGGCCGTCTCGCTGGTAAAGAGGGGCACGCGGGGAGGACATCGCCGCCGCGCGCGCGCAGGTCGACAGCGCCCGCGCGAGCCTGCGCATCGCCGACACGCGCCCCGCGCGCCTCGATGCCTTGCGCAAACAGATAGACGCATTGCGCGCCCAGGAGGCGCAGGCCGCCGCCGTCGTGCGGGCCGCCCGCATCCAGAAGGACAAGCACCGGATCACATCGCCGTTCGCAGGGCGCATTCTCGCCACGCCCGCCCAGGCGGGCGAGATGCTCGCGCCGGGAACGCCCATCGCCCGCGTCGGCCACATCGCCCGGGTCAAGGTGACGTTCGCCGTGCCCGAGGCGTCCCGCGCCGCCCTGCGCCTGGGCCAGGCGGTGGCTATAACCGCCGATGCCGTCCCCGGTAAAACCTTCACGGGCCGCATCACCGTGCTCGGCTTCGAGGCGGACGGTCGCGCCCGCACGTTCCCGGTCGAGGTCACGGTCCGTAATCCTGCCGAGGTTCTGCTCCCGAACATGGTGGCCCGCCTGCGGCTGCCCGTCGGCCCCGCCGCCACCCGCGCCCTGATCCCCATAGACGCCGTGGCGACCGACGGCGCGGACCCTTACGTCTTCGTGCTCCAAGCGGACCGGGCCGCGCGCCGCGACGTCACCCTTGGCGCCCCCCGGGGCGACCTCGTGGAAGTAACGCGCGGCCTCGCGCCGGGCGAGTCCATCGCCGGCACGCCCCAGCGCCTGACCGACGGCGCCGCGGTGCGGCAGGGGGGGAGTGGGTCATGAGCCTGACACAGTTTGCCGTGCGCTACCGGCCGGTGATGTACATCCTGCTGGTCGTCGTCCTCCTGGTGGGGGGTCTTGCCCTTGTCACCCTGCCCAGACACGAAGACCCGAGCCTCCAGGGGCGTTTCGGTCAGGTGATCGCGGTGTATCCCGGCGCGACCGCCGCGCAGGTCGAAGAGCTGGTGACCGATAAACTGGAGCGCACCCTGCGCGAGATCGACGAGGTCAAAACGGTCGTGAGCACGTCGCGCCCCGGAATGGCCGTGCTCACGGTGGAGGCGGCGGACCGGGCCTCCGATTCCGATCTGCAAAAGCTCTGGGACGACGTGCGCGAGCGCGTGGCGGATGTTCGCGGCGACCTGCCGCGCGGCGTCCTGTCCGTCCAGGTCAACGACCGCTTCACGGACACCGCCGCCCTGATACTGGGTATCACCAAGGAAGGCGCAGCCGACCGCGAGCGGGAGGATTTGGCGAAGCGGGTGCGCGACCGCCTGGCCCGCCTGCCCGACGTGGCCGAGGTACGGCTCCTGGGCGAGCAGCAGGAGCGGATCACCCTTTCCCTGTCGGCGCAGCGGATGGCGCAGCTTGCCGTCGCGCCGGCACAGGTCGCCGATGGCGTCGCGCGCCGCAACGTGCTGCCGTCCTCGGGCGGCTCGGTGGCCGCCGGCGGCACGCGGCTCGCGATCGAACCCTCGGGCAACCTCGAAAGCCTGGAGGAGATCGCCGGCATCGTGGTGGGGACGCCGAACGGCACGCCGGTCTACCTGCGCGACGTCGCCGCCGTCACACGCGGCTACGCTGACCCGTCGCCGTTTTTGCTGCGGGTGAACGGCGAGCCGGCCGTCGGGGTGTCGATCACGATGCGCAAAGGGCGGAACATCACGTCGCTGGGTGCGGCGGTCGAGCGCGAGCTTGCCCTGCTGCGCGGCGGCCTGCCCGCGGGCGCGGCCATCACGATCCTGAACGACCTGCCCCGGTCGGTCGAGCGGCGCATGGGCGAGTTCTTCCAGAACCTGCTCGCCGGCCTGGCCTTGATCTTCGCCGTCATGTACCTGTTCATGGGGCTGCGGTCCGCGCTCGTCGTCGGCGCCATGCTGCCGATCACGATCCTGGGCACGTTTATCGCCATGCTCGTCGTCGGGCGCGACATCCAGCAGATCTCCATCGCGGCGCTCATCATCGGTCTGGGGCTGGTGGTGGACAACTCCATCGTCGTGATCGACAACATCGAGCGCAAGCTGAGCGAGGGGATGGAACGTGAGCGCGCCGCGATTGAAGGCGCCGACGAGCTGCGCGTGCCCCTGCTCACGTCGAACCTGACCACGGTCGCCTCGTTCGCTCCCATCCTGCTCCTGTCGGGCGGCGTGGGCGAGTTCATCCGTGATCTGGGCGTGGTCACGTCGCTGGCGACGCTGGTGTCGCTGCTGTTCAACTACACCATCACGCCGCTGATCGCCCTGCGGTTTCTGCGCGGCGGGGCGCAAGACAATCCCAACGCCCTGCGCCGCGCCTTCGGCCGGCTGGTCGACGGGCTGCGCGACGGCCTCGCCTCCTTGGCAGCCCGCGGCCTGCGCCGCCCCGGCCTTACCGTCGGCCTCGCCACCGCGGCCCTGCTCGTCGCCCTCGGCGCCGTCCCTCGGCTCGGCACGCAGTTCTTCCCGTCGGCGGAGCGCAGCCAGTTCACGATCGACGTGTGGCTGCCGGAGGGACGCGACATCCGCGCGACCGAAAAGGTCTCCGCCCGCGTGGAGGAGATCCTGCGCAGGGAGCGCGGTGTCCGCTCGTTCGTCAGCTACGTCGGGCAGGGCGGGCCGCGCTTCTACTACAACGTGTCCCCCGAGCCGCCGACCCCGAACTACGCCCAGGTCGTGGTGAACACGGACAGCATCGCCGACACCCGGCGCCTGGTTGCGGCCGTACAGAAGGCCGCCGATGCGGCCATCAGCGAGGCGCGCGTGACGGCCCGCACCCTGGAGCAGGGGCCGCCCGTGGGTGCGCCGATCGCGGTGCGCATCGAGGGCGACGACGTGCCAAAGCTCCGCGCCCTGGCCGAGCAGGTGAAGTCGGTCCTGAACGCCACGCCCGGCGCCCTCTCGGTCCACGACAACTTCGGCGAGCTGCCGCTGCGCCTCCAGGTCCGGGTGGACGAGGACCAGGCGGCACGGGCAGGGCTGTCATCCGCGGACGTGGCGCAGGCGACGCAGATGGGGTTCACCGGCCAGACCGTGTCGCTCCTGCGCGAGGGCGACAAAGAGATCCCCATCCAGTTGCGCCTCGACCCGGCGGAGCGGGCCGGCGCCGAGTCCCTGCCGGACCTGTACCTGCCGTCCGCGAACGCCGGCGCCGTCGTCCCCCTCCGGCAGGTCGCGTCGCTGACGTTGTCACCGCAGGAGGGGCGTATCGTGCGCCGCAACGGGGTCCGCACGCTGACCGTTTCCGCCTTTTCCGACGGCGCGCGTCTGGCGTCGGAGGTCCTGACCGACGCCCGGCCCAGGATCGCCGCCCTGAAGCTCCCCCCCGGCTACCGCATCGCCTACGGCGGGGAGCAAGAGGAGGTCGGCAAATCCTTCACCGAGATGCTGCTGATCCTGGTGCTGACGGTCGCGGCCAACCTGATCATCATCGTGTGGGAGTTCAACTCGTTCCGGGTCGCGGCGGCCATCATGGCGGCCGTCCCCTTCGGCATCACCGGGGCCATCCTCGGCCTCTTCGCGACGGGCCAGAACTTCGGCTTCATGGCGTTCCTGGGGATCACGTCACTGGGCGGCGTCGTCACCAACCACGCGATCGTGCTGTTCGAGTACGCCCTGGAGGAGCAGCGGCGCGGTGTGCCCCTGGAGCACGCCCTGGTCGAGGCGGGCCGCAAGCGCCTGCGCCCGATCCTGCTCACCGTCGTCCTGTCGATCGGCGGCCTTTTGCCGCAGGCCCTGAACGGCGGCACCCTCGGGCCCCCGATGGCCTGGGCGCTGATCTTCGGCCTGCTGCTGTCACTCGCCCTGACGCTGGTCGTCGTCCCGTCGTTCTACAAGCTGCTCGCGCGGCGCGGCCTTGGCCGCGCGCCGGAAAAGGCGGCGGATGCAACCCTGCCCGCCGCACCGCTGAATTGAAACGAGGTGAAAATGAACGACAGGTTCACCGGGCGGAGGCGGATTCAGAGATTCACCGGGAGCACGGACGCGTCTTTCTGTGGCGTGGACGGCACCCCTTTGAACTCCTTCACGGCCTTGCCTTCGCCGACGCGGATCGTGTAAGCGCCGTCGCGGAAGACTTTCGGGCTCCACCCCCGGCCGTTGATGCGCAGCGTGTAAACGGCCTCGCCGTTGTACTCGTCCACCACCTGCACGACCGGGTCCTCCGGGCCGCTGGTTTCGAGCCGCGGCAGCCACGCGACGGCCTCGCGGCCGTAGTTGTCCTCCTGCGTGACGGTCACCGGCCAGCCTTCGTACTGCGTGGCGCCGGGCCGGGTCACGTCCACGAAGCGCGGCCAGCACTCCATCACGATCTGGCGCGTGGACTTGCGGAAGCGGGCGATGCCGTAGCCGGTCGCCTGGTAGTTCGCGGCGGACGGGTTCGCGTAGGCGCCGACCGTGATCTTGTTGCCGAAGCCGTCGTAGAAATCCCCGGCGGCCGGCAGCCTGCCGCCGGGCAGGGGGTTCACGGGCTTCTCGGCCGGCGCCCAGGAGCGGCCGTACAGGTTCCAGATGGAGGGCGAGGTGAACTGCCAGCCGGAGTCGCCCCAGGCGCTCACGCCGTGGCGGATGACCGTGGCGAGGTGCTGGTCGCCGCACAGCATAAAGGCGAACGATCTGCGGATCTCGCGCAGCGCGGCGTCGCGGCCCCCCTGCGGCCAGCCGTTGGAGTCGAGGTCGGCGAGCAGGCGCTCCTGCTTCGCGCCGTGCAGGTGCGCCGCGCCGGCGAACGTGGTCTGCGAAAGGACGCACTTCATCTGCGCGCCGGCCCAATCCTGCCCCCATGCGCGCAGGAACTTCAGCTGCCGCTCGCCCAGAAGCTCGGCCTCGGGCACGTCCACGGCCCGGCGGTCGTAGTTCGGGTCGTTGATGTGGTCGGGGCGCGGCCCCTGCCGCGGGATAAGGCCCCCCGGGCCGGTCTTCCACTTGCGATCCTCGAGGATGGCGAAGTCGATCCCGCCCACGTTGAGCGACGTGTAGTAGACGGTGATGCCGCGCCGCACGGGCGTCGGGTCGTACGGGTCGGGCAGGTGCGCGGTCTGCTGGCGCTGCACCATGTTGACATATTCGACCGGCATCGCGTAACCGCCGTCGGCGTTGCCCCGGATCTTCGAGACGCCGCCCGCCTCGCCCCACAGGTTCGGGTGGCCCACGTCGTGGTCGTCGGGGATGGTGACCGTCGGCCGGTCCTTGATGATCTCGCCGAACTGCCGCCCGAAAAGCAGCCATGCGGCGAGGTGCTCCTTGTGGTCGTAGCTCTGGTCGCCGGCGAAGAAGAGCAGGTCGGGGTCGAGCGCCTTGAGGTTGGCGATCATGTCGGGCTTGAGATTGCGGTCGGTGTTCGAGTTGCAGGAAAGGTTGCCGACGACGACCTCGTCTTTGTGCACGGGGTTGCGCCGGATGATGCCCTCGTAGCGCGCTCCGCCCGGGTGCGTGACGCGGTACCTTGCCGCCTCCGTGTCATCCCAGCCCTCGACGCGGAAAAGCGCGCTCCAGCCGACGGGGTTCACTTCGGCCGCGGCGACCGGCTGCCACCTGCCGCCGCGCTGGAGATGGAGCTGGACCGTGCGCCCCTCGCCATCGCGGAGCGGATAGAGCTGCGCGTTCAGCTTCAGCACGCCGCGGTGCGTGGTGTAAAGGCAAAAGCAGATGACCTGGTCGCGCGGCACGTCCGGGATGGCGAGCTTGGCCCTCAGCGGCTGGTAACGGCCGTCCGGGCCGGTCATCTCTTTGGGGATCATGTCGAACCGCGGCGGCTGCGCGGCCGCGGCGCCGGCGAACACAAAAGCGCTAAAAAGGCGGAAGAATTTCATGTAACTTCGCATCGTTCATCTTCGGCATCCTTCCTACGGCACGTAACAACTGACGAGGCGGGGAAAATCCTCGTGGGGCCGGATAATCCAGGCGCTTCGGACCACCGCTTCGCCAGCGGGTCCGTGCATCATGAATTCGACAAGGCGTTCACCGTGAAGTCGAGGAAGCCGTAAACCTCCAGCCCATGCCGGCGGAGCTGGCGCGACGAAGGGGCAGGGCCGTACAACGCGGTCCTTCCTCCCTGTTCCTACCCAAGTCACCGGGCGGGCATCTGCGACCGCGCGGACGCGAGCAGCGCCTGCTCGATCCGCACGTGCTCCGGGTTCCCGCCCGAGAACTTCACCTGGAGGACGGCCCACGTCCAGTTCCAGAGCTGCATGACGAACCGCATCGCGGCCAGCTTCGCCAGCGCCTGCTCCGTCACTTCCCCGAAGTACGCCTCCAGAACCGTTTCGCGGCGTTCGGGCGGGAGGACCACCCCAAGACAGGCCAGGTCGTAGTACACGTCCCCCATGCCGGCGTACTCCCAGTCGATCAACGTGACCGCAGCGTCGGTGGCGATGAAGTTGCCGGCGAACGGGTCGTTGTGACACAGGCCGGCGTCCGAGGCGGGGCGGCGCCAGTACCGCCGCTCGATCCCGGCCGCGTGTCCGGCGAGGTCGGCGGTGTCCTCCGGGAGGGTGATCCCCTGCGCCACCGCCTCCCCCAGCCGCCGGTCGATGTCGCCACACGGCGAGAACTCGTGCGCGATCGGGGACAGCCGGTGCACCCGCCGCAGCGTCTCCACGGCCCGCCGCATCACCTCCGGTCGGGCCAAGTCCGCCTTCCCCCACACCGTGCCGGGGACGAAGCGCGTGACCAGGTGCCCCTCCGGCCGGAGGAAGCACACGACCTCGGGGGCCAGCCCGGCCCGGGCGGCCGCGGAGAGGGCGGCCAGCTCGGCCTCGCGGTCGATGCCGAGCCGGCGCGTGTTCTCTCCGCTCACGCGGAGCTTGAACGGATCGCCGCCGATCTCGAAGCGGAACGACTGGTTGGTCAGCCCGCCCGCGAGCGGGCGGAACTCGGTGGCGTCCGCCCGCTTCCACCCCGGCACGCGCGCGACAAGGGCGCGGGCTTCCTCAATGCTGATCACGCGCTCACCGCCCCAGTCCGATGACGAAGGCGGGCGTGTCGGCGGGGATCGTGGGCGTTCCGCCGGTGACGGTCCCGCTGCCGATCTCCTTCATGCCGCTAACCAGGTGCCTGCCGCTGTCTCGGGCGTTTGTTCTCCCGGTTTCGCTTCTCCCCCACGCGCGGCTCCCCCGCGCGCGGAGATGCCGGCGCGGGCAGGTCTTTCAGGATCTGCTCGAAACGCCGGCGCGCCGCCACCACCTCCGGCTCCTGGGAGCCCGTCACCTCCTTGTAGCCCCGGTGGTCCCGGTTCTCGCCGCAGTCGAAGAACTTGCCGCCCTCCTCCAGCAGCCAGCGCTTGTCGCGCAGCACGCGCCGGTCGCTGACGTAGCTGAAGAGCCACGGGCGCGGCTCGCCCTTCTCGCCGCGAAGAATCGGCGCGAAGCTGCGCCCGTCGATGGCGCGGTCCCGGGGCAGGGCCGCGCCGGCAAGCTCCGCCAGCGTGGGCAGCACGTCGGCCAGGCTGACCAGCTCGCCGCTGACCACGCCCGCCGTGACCGTGCCGGGGCAGCTGGCGATCAGCGGCACGCGCGCGCCCAGCTCCGTGGCCCTGCCCTTGCCGTCGCCGCCCGTGCCGTTGTCGGAGGTGAAGAGCACCACGGTGTCCTGGCGGATGCCCAGCCTCTCCAGCGCCCCCACGAGGCGGCCGACGGTGTGGTCCATGTACTCGACGCTGTGGCGGAAGCTGCCCGGCGTTTTCTGGCCCGGGTTCTTCAGGTCGGGCGTGGGCTCCTGGGGGTTGTGGGTGAGCACCATGGGGTAGTAGGCCAGGAACGGCCCGTCCTTGTGGCGCGTCATGAACTCGATCAGGAAGTCGGCGAAGAGGTCGGGGCCGTAGTCCTTGTCCGTGGTGGGCACGTACTTGCCGTTCTTGACGATGCTGGGGTGCCAGAAGCGGGCGGTCTTGCCCGGGACCTCATACCTCCCCGTGTGCTCGACGCCGGGCGGCAGGTTGCTACTGTAGGCCCACATGCAGTACTCGTCGAACCCGTTGTCGTGGATCAGCGTGGGGAGCTGGCCGGGAAGCTGCCACTTGCCCGCCAGCGCCGTCTTGTAGCCGCGGGCTTTGAGCACGTCGGCGAAGGTGACCTCCAACGCGCCGAGATCATACTGCGGCGTGCCCGGGCGCGGGCTGAAACGGTGGCCGATGAAGCTATACCAGCCGGTGCGGAAGGCGTAGCGCCCGGTCAGGAGCATCACGCGCGAGGGCGTGCAGACCGGCGTGGCGTACGCCGTCTGGAACCGGGTGCCGCCCTTTGCCAGGGCGTCCAGGTGCGGGGTCTTGTGCTGAGCATTGCCGTAGCAGCCCAGCTCCTTGGCCCCCATGTCATCGACCAGGATGACGAGGACGTTGGGGCGCTTGCCGGGTGCCGTCGGGGCGGCAAAGGCGGAGCAGGAAACGGCCAGAACGGCCACCGCCGCCAGTAGCGCCCTGCCGGCCGCAGGCAAAACGCGGAATGTTTTCTTGATCATCACTTTGACCTC
>JAUJNC010000109.1 GCA_030446525.1 Armatimonadaceae bacterium | reverse complement strand
CCGGGCAAGGATCGTGCCGGAACAGCCACGAGCGACACCCCGCCACCGGGCGCGACACCCGCGCCCAACCAGGACGCGGGTGTCGCAGACAACCGTCAGCGGCAGTGTTTGCAGCCGGGCATACAATTCATTATACCCAAAAACTAGCGAGCTGCCTCGCTCCGCCGGGTACCGCTTCCTCGTCCCGGTGAGGTACGCGGCCTTGGTGAACGCGATCCGGCAGGGGTAGAGTCGGCGCCGGGCTCCGCAGCGCGAGGGGAAGGACGAAAAAGGGGTTCCGGCCGGGCGGCCACGGAGGTGCGAGGCGTGATAACGGCTGTGCGAGGGGCGGAGGATGGTCATTTCTCCGCCCGCCGCTCGCCCGTGGCGCCCGGATTACGGCCCGGGCGGGAGTCGCTGCTATCCCGCGTAGATCACGCGCAGGCTCTCTTCCAGCGTCGTGACGCCCAGCAGGATCTTTTCCATCGCGTCCTCCTTGAGCGAGCGCATGCCCGCCTCGATCGCGGCCTCGCGGATCGCGTAGGCGGAGGCGTGGGCCAGGATCAGCTCGCGCACCTTGTCGGTGATGGGCATCAGCTCGTAGCACCCGATGCGGCCTTTGTAGCCGGTCCCCTTGCACACCTCGCAGCCCCTGCCCCGGAAGAACGTCACCCGGCCCTTGTCGATCTCGGAGAGGTTCATCCCCAGACGCCGGATCGCGTCCTTGGGCGGCTCGTAGGGCTGTTTACACTTCTCGCAGACCTTCCGCAGGAGCCGCTGCGCCATCACCCCCACGGTCGCCGACGCGATCAGGAACGGCTCCACCCCCATGTCCATCAGGCGGGCCACGGCCCCCGGCGCGTCGTTGGTGTGCAGGGTGGAGAGCACCAGGTGGCCGGTCAGAGCGGCTTCGATGGCGATCATGGACGTCTCCTGGTCGCGCATCTCGCCGACCATGATGATGTCCGGGTCCTGCCGCAGCATGGTCCGCAGGCCGGAAGCGAACGTCATGCCGGCCCTGACGTTGACGCCCACCTGCGTGATGCCCCCCAGCTCGTACTCGACCGGGTCCTCGATGGTCAGGATGTTCTTCTCGCCCGAGTTGACCTTGGACAGCACCGAGTACAGCGTCGTCGACTTGCCCGAGCCGGTGGGGCCCGTCACCAGGATGATGCCGTAGGTGCGCATGATCATGGACTCGAACATCTCGAACGTTTGCGGCAGCAGGCCCAGCTTGTGCAGGCCGACCGTGATGTTGGATTTGTCGAGCACGCGCATGACGATCTTTTCGCCGTAGACCGCCGGCAGGGTCGAGACGCGGAAATCGAAGGGCCGGTTCTCGATCACCGCGCTGATGCGCCCGTCCTGCGGCGCGCGCTTTTCCGCGATGTCCATCTCGGCCATGATCTTCATGCGCGAGGTCAGACTCGCCTGCGCCTTTTTGGGGATGATCAGGCCGTCCTGCAGGATGCCGTCGATCCGGTAGCGGACCTTGAGGCAGTCCTTGGCCGGCTCGATATGGATGTCCGAGCACTTGTCGGCGATGCCGCGGCTGATGATCATGTTGGCCAGGCGCACGACCGGGGCCTCTTCCGACAGCTCTTTGAGCTGCTCGATGGACAGGTCTTCGCCTTCGCGATAGTTGTCGATGGTGACCTCGTCCTCGAAGTCCCGGAGCACCCCCTCGACGGCGTCGCCGGTCACCTTGTAGGAGTTGCCGATCGCCAGGATGATGTCTTCCTCGGTGGCGATGACGGGCTCGACATCCTTGCCCGTGATCAGCCGGATCTCGTCGATGGCGAAGATGTCGAGCGGGTTCTTCATCGCGAGCGTGAGCCGGCCGCCGTCGGCGGCGATGGGGATCACCTTGTAGCGGCGCGCCAGCTCCTGGGAGATCGCCGTGACGACGTGGGCGGGCCGTTCCTGATCGGAAAGTTCCACGTACGGCACCCCCCACTGTTCGCCCAGGGCGCGCACGCGGTCCCGTTCGGTGATCAGGCCCATCGAGACCAGCTGCTCGCCGATCTGCTCCTGGCTGCCCAGCTGGCGCTGCTTTTCCAGGGCCGAATGGAGCTGGTCCTCGCTCACCATACCGCAGCGAACGAAAATCTCACCGAAAGTTTGGCCTTGCATGGGTGTAAATGGGTCCTGACTGACAGATAGAGGGTTGTCCCGTCACATGGGATGGGGCCTGCGCGGCCGGGCGCCCGCGGGCGGGCGCGGCGCGGCGGCTCCGACGTTACCATTGTCGGCGAAAGAAGGGAAATCTGAAGGTTTTACCGGTGAAAAAGCCGGGGCGCATCGCGCCCCGGCTCTCCGCCGCCGCGGAAGGTCCCGCCCGCGCTACGTGGCGAGCACGCGCGCGGTGATGAAGACCACGATCTCCGAGCGCGACTTGTTCTTCTCGGTGCGCCGGAACAGCTGGCCGAAGAAGGGCAGGTCGCCCAGCAAGGGAACCTTCTGGATATTGGTGATGTCGCTTTCGCGGATCAGGCCGCCGATGGCGATGGTCTCGCCGTCCTTGACCCGGATCGTCGTGTCCACGAAGCGCGTCGCGATCTGCGGCAGGGCGATGCCACCGCCCGGGCTCAGGAAGCCCGAGATCACCGACACCTCCGGGTGGACATACAGGGTTATTGTCCCGTCCGGGCTGGCCTTGCCGGTCACCTTGAGCGTGATGCCCACCGTGGCCGTCTCCGTCTGGATGTTCGTGCCGGTGGGCGTCACCTCCTGACGGATGACGTACTTGACCTGGTCGCCGATGAACACCACGGCCGGCTGGCCGTCGAGCGCCGACAGGTTCGGGTTCGCCAGGAGCCGCGCCTTGTTGTTCTGGGCCAGAAGGTCCAGCTGGACGCCGACGGTGTAGGGCCCGCGCAGGATGGCCCCGAACGGCAGCCGCCGGGGAACGTCGTTGTAGGTGGGCCCGATGGTGGGCGGAGTGCCCGGACTGCGCGGGTCGATTTCTCCTATGTTTACGGGCCGCGTGAAGTCATACGTCAGCCCGATCCGGGACAGGTCCAGCGAACCGATATCCATCACGCGCGCCTCGAAGACCATCTGCGGCACGCGCACGTCGACCTGGGCGAGCACCTCCCGGGCGCGGGCGAGATCCGCGGGAGCGCCGGAAAGGAGCAGCGCGGTCGGCGCGCCGCCCGAGGCGACGGCGCCCGACGGGCCGTGCCGCCGCGCCGCGGGCGCCGCGGCCGCGGCCCCTGCCGCCCCGCCGTTCGGGGCCCCCGCCGCGGCGTACGACGCGGACGCGCCCGGACCCGGACTGGAAGCCCGGCGCGGGGCCGAGCGTCGCCTGTACGGTGGGCGCCAGACGGGCCAGGATCCCGATCAGGTCCGACGGCAGGGCGTATTTCACGCGGTACACTTCGGTGAACGCGCCCGTGTTCGGGAACTGGATCGCCTGCTCGAGCTTGACAAACTCGCGCGTCTGGGCGACCCGCCCGGCGTGCCGGTGACGATCAGCATGCGCGGCTGCGACGGCATGGCCTTCTCGTCGGCTTTCTCGTCGCCCAGCGACGCTTGAAGCTCCGGGAGCGGTTGCCGAGCGCCTTGCCCAGGTCGGCGCTGCGCACGAACCGATACGGGATGAACTCCGTCACCGGCTCCACCGGTTTCTGCGCCGGCGCGGCAGGCTTGTCCCGGAAGCGTTCGAGTGACTGCGGGGTGCCGACGATAAAGGCCGAGTCCTGCCCCTGGCGTATTGGAACCCGGACAGGCCGGTCACCATGTCCAGCGCTTCGGTCAGGGTGACGCGGTTCAGGGACACCGTGACGCTGCCCTTGACGTCGGCGGCGGTGGCGATGTTGACGCCCGCCTGAAGGGCCAGCGCCTTGAGCACGTCGTTGATGTCCGCCTGGACGAAGTCTAGCGATACACGCTTTTCTCCCGCCGGCACGGCGGCGACCGGGGACGGCGCCGGGCGTGCGCTCACGACGCGGGTCGGGGCGGGCTGCAGAGGCCGGACGTCCTTCACCGCTCTGGGCGCGGCCGCCTGCGGGCCGTTGGAGGCCACCTGGTACGGCTTGGGCGCGCGGCTACGGGCAGGGGCGGCGACCGGCACGCGGGGCCGGGCGCTCCTTGTCCACACGCGGCGGGCGCCCCGCGCGCTCCGGCGCACTCTTTCGCCGCGGGGACGCGCGCCGCCGCCCTGCGACCCTCGCCCCGGCCTGGATGCTTACTACCCGGGCCGGGATGCCGGCGGCGGCGGACGGCTGATCGACCGCCGGGTGCCCCAGGGCGAGCAGCGCCAGGGCGCACAGGATATATTTACTTCGCATGAGAACCCCCCTAATTTTCAAGATCACGCGGCGCTCGCCGCTCTGCCAACTCCACGCCGTCCGTGCGGACGGCGATGACTTTGAATCCGTTCCCGACCGGGTCGCCGCAGCGCACGAACCGGCGCTCCCCGCTCCCGTCACCGCCGCGCAGGATGGCGACCTTCCCGGAGCAGGCGTCCGGCGTTTCGTCGCGCACCACCCCGGTGACCACATAGTCGGGCACCGGAGGGGGCGGCGGGGACACCGGTCGCACCTGCCCGCCGAGGCCCTTCGGGCACCCGCGAAGCCGGGATGCGCGCCCTCCCAACGGGGCGGCCCCCAGCCGGGCCGCCCGACGGCAGCCCCATCAGGTTCGGCAGGACCGGCTCGCGCTCACCGGCCCCGGCGGCCGGGGCCACGGCCTGTGCCGCCGGTTTGGCGGCCTGCGGCGCGGGCGGGCCGTCGCCCGCCCCTTGCCGCGCGCCGTTGGGTACGAACGGGTCTTTGCCGCTGGTCAGGATCTCTATGCCCGCCACGTCGAAGGTGTCGGGCGAAGCGCTCCCCGCTTTTTGCCGGGCCCGCGGAGCCGCGCGCCGGGAAGCGCCGGGCCGGCTCCCGTGGCCGGCGCCGAGGTGGCCGCTTTCGTGGCGGGCGTGGCGCCCAGCTGCAGCAGGGCGTACCCGAAGATGCCCACCGATAGGGCCACCAGGACGACGAGCTTGGGCAGGTCTTTCTTGTCGAGCTTCTTCATGATGGCTCCTTGGCTAAAACTGCTTGGCGTGCGCGCGGACCTTGCCGGCGATCGTGGGCGGCTTGGGCAGGGCGTCCAGGGCGGCGGATTTGGCGGAGTCCACGGACACGGAAAGGGAGTTTCCCCCCTGCGCCTGCCCCGTGGCGGCGGCGGCGCTTCCCCCGGGCACGCCTGCGCCCTTGCCGTCGTTCGGGAAGATGAAGCCGGTCAGCTTCAGGTTCACGGTGAGTTCCGGCGATGCCGGCACGACGCCGCGGGCGCCCGCAGCCGTGCCCGGCTGTACCTGCACCGATTCCACCGCCAGGATCTTCGGAAACTCCGTCAGCCGGTAGAGGAGCTTGGCGACGTCCCAGTAGGTGCCGCGCACCTCCATATCGACGTGTATCTTGTCATAGGGCCAGGGGACGAAGCTCTTGCGCGCCTCTTTATCCGCCGGCGGCGCCGGGGCCGGCTCGAGCTTGGGCCGCACCGCCCCGACCTGGAGGTTCACCGATTTCGCCAGTCCCTCCATCTGCCGCAGCAGGGTCGGCACGTACTCGCTGGCCGTAACGGAGGTTTCCAGGAAGTGGAGCTGTTCCCGCGTGTCCGCATACGCCTTCTCGGTGGCCAGCAGACGGCCCGCGATGCGCCGGCCGTCGGCGACCTGCTCCTGCTTGGCCTCGACCTGCTTTTGCAGGGCGTCCACTTCGCCCTTCTGCCACATCCACAGCCCGACACCCCCCAGCAGGACGAGCCCGAGCAGGGCGGCCAGAGCGATACAGGTCTGCTTGGACGGCCTGAGGAGATGTACGGCGCGCGCGCCCCCGCTGCGCCGGGTACCCACGGGGGTGGGTGGTTGCGACCTAAGCGTTCGGCTTGCCATCACCCTCTCCTTTGCGCTCGCCGGTTTTTGGCGTGGATGTCAGGTGCGCCCCGATTTCGAAGGACACCCGCTGCGCCGCCTCGCCGGGGGCGGACGCCAGCTGCGTGAAGCGCAGCTCCACCTTGTCGAAGACCGGGAACGCCCCCAGGCGCGTCATGGTCTCGCCGACCAGCGTCTGCGAGCCGGCCACACCGGTCAGCGTGATCGTTGTGTCCTGGCCCGTGGTGGAGGACGCGATCCCCGACAGCCAGGCGTTGCCGGGAACGGACTGCGACACCATCTGGAGCATCGCGCGCCAGCGCAGCGTGTCCTGCTTGGCCGACGCCAGGGTGTCGAGCTTGGGCTTGAGCACGCTGATGTCCTTCTCGATCTGTGCGATGCGGTCCAGGGTCGGCTGCAGCTGCACCATCTGTGTGTCGGCTTCGGAGACCGCCCCGCGCAGTGCCAGCTGCCGCACGCCGAAGTAGGAGCCCATCACAACGAGCAGGGCCACCTCGGCGGTGAGCCCGAAAAAGAGCCGCCGCGTGTTGTGCTCCAGCCGTTTTTTCTCGGCGCGGCGCGCGGCGATAAGGTTGACGTTTGGCATGGTATTTTCTTGGCCCTTTACGCGTGCGCTGCCCGCGCGGACGGCATCAGCTCCTTGACGGCCAGCCCCAGGCCGATCGGCAGGCGTGGGTGCTGTTCCTCGAGAAAGCCGGCCGCTTCGGCGGGCGTTTCGAAGAGGGGGTTGGCGAATACGTTCCCGATCCCGACCTGCGTGCCCAGCCGCGCCCGCATGTACTCGGACAGCCCCCGCAGCTGCGCCCCCCCCCCGGAAAGAAGGATCTCCACCAGGGTCCCTTTTTCGGAGCTTTCGGGGAGCTGCGACTGGTAGTAGTGGATCGAGCGGCGTATCTCCCGGAAAAGCTCATCCAGCATCGGCTGCAAAAGGCGGGGGGCCTCCAGCGTCTCGGGTTCGGCGGCGCCGTCCAGGAGCAGCGACATGTCGGCGCCGGCCTTGATGCGCTCCGCCTCGGCCGTGTCACAGCGCAGCTGGTTCTTGAGCACGCCCGTGAACGAGTCCCCGGCGATGGGGATGCTGCGCGTCAGGGCGAAGGCCGCGCCGTTCAGGATGCTCACCTCGGTGTGCGCGGCGCCGATGTCCACCAGGGCGCGCATCCCCCCGTCGCTGAAGCGGTGGATGTTGCAGTCCACCAGGGCGCGCTGCAGGGCGAACACTTCCAGGTCCACGGCCACGGGCTCGAGGCCGGCCATCTCGACGGCCTGGGTGCGCGACTCGACCATCTCCCGGGGCGCGGCCACGAGCATGACGTTCATCTGTTCTTCGGAATCCGCGGCCGGCGACCCCGCCTGCGGGCGCGGCGCGGGCGCCAGGATCTCGAACTCGATGGCGGAGTCTTCGACGTTGGCGGTGATGTACTTGGCCGCTTCGTAGCGCACCGACTTGCGGAGCGCGGCCTCGGTCATCCGGGGGAGCTTGATGTGGCGCACGAGCACGGTGGGTCCCGAGACCGCGGTCACGGCGCCGGTGGCGGAGACGCCGGCGGCGCGGAGCATCTGGCGCAGGGCGTCGGCCACGGCCTCCTTGTTCACCACGATGCCGTCGCGTACGGCGCCCTCCGGCGTCTTGTGCTGGGCGGCCCGGACGACGCGGAAGGCGCGCTTGCTGGCCTCCACCTGGACCGCTTTAAGGTACGCGCTGCCGATGTCCAACCCGACGAGTGTTTCTTTACCGAGCAGGGATGCGAAGGCGGGCACGAGAATGCCTCCAGACCACGGTGCGTGCGGCCCGCGCGGCCGGCGCGGCCCGTTGGGGCCGCCGGCGGCGCCGGGCGAAAAGTGGCTGCGGACACGCACATCCCCATTATCGGGGGCGGCCCCGGAAACTGGAGGAGAGAATCGCCCCTCCCCGGGCGGGGAGGGGCTGGGGGTAAGAAATCAGGGATTTAGACGGTGACGGCCTCGCCGCGCATCTGGGCGATTTGCGCCGCGTACTTCTGGGCCACCACCTTGCGCTTGATCTTCAGCGTCGGCGTGAGCTCCCCGGACTCGACGGAAAACGGCGCCGGGAGCAGCGTGAAGCGCTTGATCTTCTCGAAGTCCGCCAGGCGGGCGGAGTGGGCATCAATCTCCTGCTTGATCCGCTTTTTTACCTCGGGCAGGGCGACAAGGGCCTGGTTGCCGTCGAACGACAGCCCCTCCTTGCCCGCCCATTCGCGCAGCCGCTCCAGGTTAGGCACGATCAGGGCCGTGATCACGTTCTGCTTGTCCCCGATCAGCACCACCTCGTTGATCAGCGGCGAAGCCTTGAGCGCCGATTCGATCGGCTGCGGCGCGACGTTCTTGCCGTTGGCCAGGACCAGGATGTCCTTTTTGCGGTCGGTGATGGTCAGGTAGCCCTGCTTGTCGAGCGTGCCGATGTCGCCGGTGTGGAGCCAGCCCTTGTCGTCGATCACCTCGGCCGTCGCCACCGGGTTGTCCCAGTAGCCCTTCATCACGATGTCGCCCTTGACCAGGATCTCGCCGTCGCCGGCGATCCGGACCTGGACGGCGGGCAGGGCGGTGCCCACCGTGCCGAGCCGGGGCCGCTTGACGGGATTGACCGTGATGCAGGGCGACGTTTCGGTCATGCCGTAGCCCTGCACGATCGGCACGCCGATCGCCTCGAAGAAGCGCGCGGTGTCCTCGCCGAGCGCCGCGCCGCCCGACACGAAGAAGCGCAGCCTGCCGCCGAAGCGCTCCCGCAGCGTGGCAAAGACCAGCCGGTCGAACAGGGCGCGCTTCAAGGCCAGCGCGGGGCCGACGAAGCGCCGGTCCCGCCTGCGGTCGGCGTAAAGGAGCCCCGCCGCCAGCGCCGCCTCGAAGATCTTCCGGCGCTTGGCCGCGCCCTTGGCGACCGCCTCCTGGATGCGCTCCTGCATGCTCTCGTAGAGCCGGGGCACCGAAACCATCAGGGTCGGCTTCACCTCGGCCATGTTGCTCTGGACGGCGAAGATGCTTTCCGCGTAGCCGATGGTCGCGCCGACGCGCAGGGGCAGGTAGTAGCCGCAGGTGCGCTCGTAGACGTGGCACAGCGGCAGGAACGACAGGAAGACGTCCTGGTCCGAGACCCCCTCCCCCCCCTTTTTGAAGTGCTGGATCGCCACATCGGCGTCGGTGACGAAGTTCTTGTGGGTGAGCTGGGCGCCCTTGGGGTCCCCCGTGGTGCCCGACGTGTAGACGATGGAGGCCACGTCGTCCGGCTTCACCGCTTTCCACGTCTTTTCCCAGCCGGCGGCGAGCGGGTGCTGCCCCCCCCGCTCCACCACGGATGCGTACGTGTGGACCATCGCGTCACCGGCGGGTGGTTCGGCGTCCATGGCGATGATGTAGGTGAGCTGGGGGGCTTCGGTGCGGGCCGCCAGCACCTTGGCGAGCTGCTTGGCGTCCGAGAGGACGATGGCCTTGGCGCCGGAGTTCTGGAGGATGTAGGCGATCTGCGGGGTCGGCAGCGTGGTGTAGAGCGGCACGTTGATCGCGCCCAGCGCCAGCACCGCCAGATCCGTGACCGCCCACTCCGGCCGGTTCTCCGACAAAAGCGCCACGCGGTCGCCCTTGCCGATGCCGAGCGCGGCCAGTCCCGACGCCATCAGCTCCACCTGCTGCGCCAGGTCGCGGTAGGAGATGTCGCGGTACCGGCCCTCCACTTTGTGCATCAGCGCGACTTTGGTGGACCACCGCGCCGCACTTTCCTGAAACATCGTGTTGATCGTGATATCCGGCATCTCGTCCCTCCTATGTATTCTACTCGCACATCATTGTATCAGGTTAACGGGTCGGTTTCAGCACACCCGCCACCGCCCAGGCGATCGTGAGCAGGAGGGCCGCCGCGACCCCCGCCGTCGCCGTCAAGGCCGCCACCCGGGGCATCATCGTCTGTACCGTCGCGCTCAGCATCGCTTCCCATCCTGCCATCACCGTTCCCCTTCGCGCTTTGTGTGATGGTGGTAGTATAGCGACAACGACCGGTCCCGCGCGCGGGGCGTTCGTCCTGTTCTGGCCGCGATCGCGGTCCCGCTTACTGTGGGACCCTGCGGGCGGTGCCGGGTCAATTCGAGCCGCTTGCCGTCTGGTACAAGTATGCGCAGCTGAAGCAGCGCGCTCTGGGCCGCCGCGCTTGAGGGGCGGCTGCACCCCGCCGTAAATTCCTGGCTGGTACGCATCCACGTCATGGAAGCCCGCGGGCCTCTTTTGCGTCCCGGTAAGCTCCCCCGGACCCTGCGGGCGCTTCGCGCTGTGTTGGCGTCGGGTGCGCGGGCACAGCCCGGGCGCCGTCGCGCAGTTCAATGGGCGCTATCCGGGATGACCTCGGGGCGTGTTTTGGGCCTGCCGCCGCGCCTGCCCCGCGCCGCCGCATCCCGCAGCGGTTCCCAGGCCTGGGCGTCCTGTCGCCGGATAGCGCGGCGGTTCAGGACGGTGACGCCCGCCAGCGTGCCGCGGCGCAGCGCCGTGTAGACGGTCTGTCGGCTCACGCCTTTCAGGGCGGCGACCTCCTCCGGCGTCAGCAGCTCGCCTTTCGCGTCCTCTCCCATGGCCCCATTGTACCAAAACAGAATAACCCTTTCAAGAGCTTTATAAAGCTTTTGACAGATTTATTTTGGTTTGTTACAATAAGCCTGTAAACGACAATCGCGCAGGGGGGACAACATTGACGCCGCCCGACGCCATCAAGAAAGCCGCCACGGACGCTTTCAAGGATAACGGCAAGCGGGGCGACATGTCGGTGGCAGACCGCGAGCTGGCCGCCCGCTTTTATGAAGGGTGGGCGGGGCAGACCACGGGCCGGTACGCGGAGTTGGCGCGGCTGTACAACCTGGAGCGGGCGCGGTTCCTGCGCGGCGAGGTGGACCGCATCGCCGGCACGGCCCGCGCGTTCGCGGACGAGATAGGATACCCACGGTAATGTTCCATTTCCAAGAAGGCGAGACGGTGGCCGTCAAGGCGAATTACCCGTCGCTGGGCCTGCGGGCCGGGGACACGGGCACCGTCTGGGCGCTTTACCAGTCGGAGCCACCCGCCTACGAGGTCACGTTCCGAGACCGGGACGGGCGCGAGTTCGACATGACGGTGTACGAGGAAGAGATCGAGAGACCCGGGGCGCCGCGGGGGGCAGGGACTGAGGTAGGGCGTGGCACAGGTAGTGGCGCGGAAGACTGAAGCCACAACGCGGCAACCTGCGCGGAAGAAGTCCGCCCGGGCGGGGTAGTCCTCGGTGGCGCGCCAACCGGGTGCGCAGTAGGCCCCTCCTTTTGGTCTTCACAAACCCGCCGCCCGCAGCACTTGCCGCGCGATGGGGACGGCGACGGAGGCGCCGTAGCCGCCGTTCTCGGCGATGACGGCGAAGGCGACCCGGGGCCGCTGGGCGGGCGCGAAGCCGATGAACCACGAGTGCGACATGCCGTCGCCCTCCTCGTTCTGCGCCGTCCCGGTCTTGCCCGCCACCGCGTACGGGAGCGTGCTGAAGCGCCCGGCGGCCGTGCCCGAAAGGGTGACCCGGCGCATCATCTCCGCCAGGCGGGCGGCGTCCTGGGGCGAGAGCGGGGTGGCCGCGACCTGGGGTTCGGCCCGCTTGAGGAACTCGGGGAGCAGGCGCCGCCCGTCCGCCGCCACGGTCAGGGCGACGCCGGCCATCTCCAGCGGCGACGCCAGCATCGGGCCCTGCCCGTAGGCGATGTCGGGGAGCTCCGCGGCGAACTGTCCGGCCGACGGCAGGCGGGCGAAGCCGAACCGGGACGCCTGTTGGCGCAGTGCGTCTGGGCCGAGGGCGATGCCGGCGTTGGCGAAGTAGATGTTGCACGACTCGGCGATGCCCTCGGACAAGTTGACCAAGCCGTGCGGGCGGTCGCTCTCGTCGTCCACGATGCGCCGCCGGGCGTACGTGGTCTCGCCCACCGTCCACAGCACGTTGGTGTCGACGTGGCCGCACGTGCGGGTGAAGTCGGCCTCGCCCGCCGCGAACAACCCCGAGGCGGTGACGATCTTGAACGTCGAGCCGGGCGGGTAGCGGCCGTCCAGGGCGCGGTTGACGAGCGGGTAGTCGCCGTCGAGGTTGGCGCGCAGGGCGCGGAGCCCGGCGGGCGTCAGACGGGCGGGGTCGTACGTGGGCAGGGTGGCGGCCGCGAGCACGCCCCCGGTCGCCACGTCGAGCACGACGACGGCGCCGCGGTTCTTGGGCCGCCCGGTGCGGCGGTCGCGGACCTGCGCCGCCTCCGCCAGCGCCGCCAGGGCGGCTGCAAGCCCGGCGTCGAGCGCGACGGTGACGTCCCCGCCCCCGCGGGAGCCGCGCCCCGGGCAGGTCCTTGGCGCGCCAGAACGGCACCAGCCGCCCAGCTGAAGCCGCCGCAGGGTCGCCGTCGTAGCGCGCTTCCCAGCCGGCCGCACGCTCACCGCCGGGTCCACGTAGCCGACCAGGTGGCCCGTGGCGGCGCCGAGGGGGTAGACCCGCTTCCGCCCCGTGTCTCGCCAGCACCCGCCCCGCGCGGTAGGATGCTGCCCGCGCAGGACGCCGGCCAGCCAGCAGCAAGCGCGGTTGACGTGCGGACGGCGCACGCCGTCCGCGTCGGGACGCGCACGATCCGCCCCGCCAGCCGGCCGGCGTGCGCCGCCTGGACCCAGAGGAGGCGGCCGCGCGACCACGCCCACCAGGAACACGGCGAAGGCGAGGGCGACGCGGGCGGCGGCCACGTCGTAGACGCGCGCCGGCGGGGTGGCGCCGGCGGGAATCCCAGCCGACAGGGCGAGCAGCACCCCGATGAGGAAGAACGACGCCACGAGGGACGATTTGCCGTAGGGAGAACGGGAGCGTGATCCCCGCCAGCGGCAAAACGCCCAGCGTCCCGCCCACGATGATGGCGGCCTGGAGCGTCAGCAGGCAGAGGAAAGCCCGGCGGCGAGCAGCCCGGTCGAAATCACTCCCGGCGCGCCGGGCGATGCGCAGGCCGCGCGCCAGGATCACGAGGAAGCAGAAGACGACCGTGCCCGGCAGGCGGCCGATGCCCGCCCAGCGATGCAGCCGAACGCCAGGTCCGAGCCGCTGCGCGGGGAAGCCCGGCGCCCCAGACCCACCCGCTGCCCAGCGGGCCGCCCGAGGCCAGGCCCCACAGGCCGTGCGCCAGGTAGTCGCCGCGCGGTTCCCGTTGGACCACGGGAGAGCTACGTCCACCCGGGTCCGGAAGACGCCGAAGCGGAGCGCGTAGCCGACGTAGCCGCCCGCAAGCAGGGCCGGCAGCCCCCCAGCGCCACGTACGCCGCGCCCAGTGCCAGATAGATGAGCAGCAGGAACGCGCCGAAGAGCAGCAGCACGGGCCCCAGGTCCTCTACCAGGGCGAACAGGAGCAGGGGCAGGCTGTAGGGACCAGTAAGGGGCCACGTCGCGCTGCCGGGGCAGCGGCAGCGGCCCCAGCTGCCGCAGCGGGTCGTTCAGGAGCGGGCCGCGCTCGGCGAGGTAGGCCGCGAGGAAAAAGACGATCACCACCTTGATCGCCTCCACGGGCTGCACCCCGGCCAGGACAGGCGCACCCCGGTCCGGGGAGCCGAACAGAGCCAGCAGCAAGGTCCCGGCCAGCGACGCGATCGCGTACAGGTAGCCGTAGCGGTGCAGCGGCAGGCGGCCCAGCGGGCCGGACAGAGCCACCAGCCGAGCCCGCCGCCGAACACGACCGCCTGCGCCTGGGATCGCGTACGAGGGCATGTCCCAGGGGGTCCTTTAGGGAGAACAGCAGCAGCACGCCCAGGATGGACAACAGCGCCGCGACCGGGAACAGGAACGGGTCCGCCCAGGGCGCCCGGCGCAGGCAGCAGGCGGTCGCACCAGGAACAGGCCGAAACCAGGTTCCACGCCTCGTCCGCATCCGGCCAGGCGCGTTGAAGCCGCGTCCAGGACCGCGCAGGACAGCAGGGCAGGGAAACGAGCCGCTCCCACGACAGGTCGGGTTGGCGTCCCGGAGCGCCAGGAGCCGCTCCAGCGACGCCGCGTCCCGCTCCAGGACATCCTGTACCTGCCGCCACGTCGCCGTGCGCGGCGGCAGGCCGGCGCGGCGCGCTTCGGCCTGAGACCGGGGGTCCGGCAGGATCGGCAGCTTGCCCAGGGCGTCCACGTCGCGGAAAGCGCCGGCGCGTTTTCCATCTACCACGATGCGCTCCCCGGCGCGAGTGACCGGAGGGCGCGCGCCAGCGCCGGCGGTGTTCACCGAGACGACGCTCGCCGCGGCGGGGACGCGCAGGTTCTTGGCCGCCACCACCAGCAGGGACCCCACGAGCAGGAGCAGGAGCGCCAGGAGCAGCAGGCTCGCCTCTATGCAGCGCGCCTGCTGCTCCTGGCTGTGGTGTTCGCCGGCACGGCAGTGGGTCCAGGGCTGGAGGCGGCGACGCCCTCCGCCTTGAGCGTGTCGATGCTCTCGATGTCCTGGGGTCGACGCCGTAGAGGTAGGCGAGGTAGACGTACCAGTCGCCCAGGTAGCTCGTGCCCATCCGGGCCAGCAGGGAACCCCCCTCGGCCACGACCTCGTGCTGCTCCGCGGCGCCGCCGCCGGGTCGTGACCTCGACGCGCTTGGCCATTTTGGGCCCCAGGTCGGGTCGGAGGGTGACCAGCGCCCAGTTGTTTATCTGCGCCGTGGCCTTGACCCAGCCGATGATCTCGTTGGGTCGGTTCGGGTAGCGTTGATCGCCTGCGTTTGGCGTTCTCGTGGAACTGGCGCTTCCAGCGGAAC
>JAUJNC010000108.1 GCA_030446525.1 Armatimonadaceae bacterium | reverse complement strand
GGGGGCCCGCCGTGCAGATCACCGGCGGCGGCGCCCACGTGGTGCTGCTCGAAGCCGCCCTGACCGGCGGCGATGCAGCCCAATCGGCCATCGTCCTCGATAAGAACGGCCATCTGTTCGCCCGCGACGTGGCGGTGGCCGGTTACGGCGCGGCGGTGCGAAAAGGCGGCGCGATCGCGGTTCGCGGCGGCGTCGATGAATACGTTTCGGATGAGGTCGTGGCGTTCGGCGCGGGAGAAACGCGCCGCTCGATGCGCCTGCCGGTGGCCGAGACGCCGCCGACGCCGTGGCCGGAGCCTGACAAATGGGCCAGTCCCGACGACTTCGGCGCGAAGGGCGACGGGAAAGCCGACGACAGCAAGGCGGTGCAGGCGGCGTTCGATTCGGGCGCGCCCGTGGTCTACTTTCCGAAGCAGCTGTACCGCATCCAGAGCACGATCCGGGTGCCGGCGACGGTGCGGCGCGTCGCCGGTCTGCACGCGAAGCTGGAAGGCTCTGTCACGACCGCCCGTTTCCGTGTGGCGCAGGCGTCGGATCAGCCGCTGGTGGTGGAGGATCTGATTCGCGTGCGGTCGGCGTCGGCCCTGGAGCACGCCGCGGCGCGCACCGTGGTGCTGAGCAGCATGGGCGGCCTGGGCGGCCCGACCTACGTCAACGCCGGCGCGCCGGCCGGCGTGGAGGTCTTTTTCAACAGCGTCGACGGCCTGGGCAAGCCCCGCGGCGAATGGAAGAACCAGCGGGTCTGGGCACGGTTCATCAACACCGAATACAAAGAAGGACCGAACTTCCGCGTCGGTGCAGGCGCCGTCGTCTGGGCGCTCGGCTACAAGTGCGAGGGCAGGGCGACCGAATGGCGCGTCGTTGACGGCGGGGTGCTGGAGGTGCTTGGCGGGATCGCCAACCAGTACGACCAGCAGGGCAACGTGCCGTTTGATACCGCCTTCGTCATCGAGAACGGCCACGCCAGCCTCGTCGTCTCCAGCAACGGCCCGAGCAAGGACCAGGGCTTCCAGACCGTGATTTCCGACACGCGCAACGGCGCGGCGAAGACGATCCGCTGGGGCGAGCTGCCGAAGCGCGAAGGCCGGGAACACCAGTGGATCGTGCCCCTGTACGTCCACTACGACCCGGCCGCCATACCCAAGTAGCTTGTCGTGCCGGCGTTCTCGTCGGCGTTTGCGGCCTTCGGCGCCCTGTGACACGGCGGCCGGACCTACGGCGTCCGTTTCAACCTCCTCGTCAACGACAACGACGGCCGGGGCCGCAAGGGCTGACTGGAGATCGCGCCGGGGCTGGGGCGGGACCTCGAACCGGGGGCGTTCCCCCTGGTGCTGCCGGCCCCGCGAAAGTAGCAGGAACTTTCCCGCGCCGCGCCGAATCTGGTCCGTGTCGAGGAGTCCCAGAAAATGAAGATCACCGAGGTCCGCGTTATCGTCACCTGCCCGGGCAGGAACTACGTCGTCGTCAAGATACTGACCGACGAGCCGGGGCTGTACGGCGTCGGCGACGCCACGCTGAACGGGCGCGAGCTGGCGGTCGCCGAGGCGCTCCGCCAACACATCGCGCCGCTCCTGATCGGGCGCGACCCCGACCGCATCGAGGACACGTGGCAGTACCTGTTCCGGGGCACGTACTGGCGCGGTGGGCCCGTCCTGATGACCGCGCTGGCGGGGATCGATCTGGCGCTCTGGGACATCAAGGGCAAGCGGGCGAATCTGCCGCTTTATTCGCTGCTGGGGGGCAAGACGCGGGAGGGCGCGCTGTGCTACACCCACGCGGGCGGCAAAGACCCCGTGGCGGTCGAGGACGCGGTGCGGGCGAAGAGGGAGCGCGGTTTCCAGGTGGTGCGCGCGCAGGT
Organism: Armatimonadaceae bacterium; assembly: GCA_030446525.1. The sequence goes on along the minus strand of JAUJNC010000108.1, from coordinate 12,765 downwards.
CGCCGTGCCCAAAGCCGTCGGGACCTACGGCGTCGGCGGGGCGAAAGAGGCGGCCTCGGCGACCTGGGGGTCGGGCGCCGGCACGGCGACGGCCGGCGGCGAGGCACTGCCGCACGTCGAGACCAACTGGGAGCCTTCCCAATACCTGCGCGTCGTGCCCAAACTGTTCGAACATCTGCGCTCCACCCTGGGCGACGACGTCGAGCTGCTCCACGACGTCCACGAGCGGCTCAACCCCATCCAGGCGTCGCGGCTGGCCAGGGAGCTGGAGCCGTACCACCTTTTCTTCCTCGAAGACCCGCTGCGGCCCGAGCACAAGGAGTCGTTCCGCCTCCTCCGTCAGCACTCGACGACGCCGATCGCGATGGGCGAGCTGTTCCACACGCGCTACGAGTGCCTGCCGCTCTTCACCGAGCAGCTCATCGACTTCATCCGCTGCGATCTGGGGCACATCGGCGGCGTCACCGAGGCGCGCAAGATCGCCGCGCTCGCCGAGCCGTTCCAGATCCTTACCGCCTGGCACGGGCCGGGCGACATCGCCCCGATGACGCACTCCGCCAACGTCCACGTCGACGTGTCCATCCCCAACTTCGGCGTGCAGGAAATGGTCGCCTTCCCGGACGTCGTCCACGAGGTGCTGCCGGGCGCGCCCGAGTACCGCGACGGCTACCTGTGGCCCAACGAGGCGCCGGGGCTGGGCTGTGACATCAACGAGGAGGCCGCCAAGAAGTACCCGTACAAGCGCGCCTATCTGCCTACCCGCCGCGCCGACGGCTCGGTCCACGACTGGTAGGACGAAAAACACGGATGGACGTGCTCGGCATCGACATCCAGAGCACCGGCGTCGAGGGCGCCGGCGGACACGGCGCGCGGCACGCTGAAGGCCCGGCGCTGCCGCGTCGCGACGCCCCAGCCCGCCACAACGGCGGCTCTGGCCGCCGCCGTCGCCGACATCGCCCGGCATTTCGCCTGGGAAGGGCCGCTGGGTTGCGGCTTCCCGGCCGTGATCCAGGGGGGCGGGTCCTCACCACCGTCCACCTCGACCCCGCCTGGGTCGGCGAGAACCCGGAACGGGTGCTGGGGGGCGGGCCCCGGAGGCTGCCCCGCGCGCGTGATCGGCGGCGCCGACGCCGCGGGGCTGGCGGAGGAATGCGGTGGGGCGCGGGCCGGGGCCAGAACGGCGTGGTGCTGATGGTCACCCTCAGCACCAGCATCGGCACGGCGCTGTTCACCGGCGGCCAACCTGCTGCCCAACACCGAACTGGGGCACATCGAGATCCGCGGCTACCGGCACGGCGAACGCCGCGCCGCCAACGCCCGCGAGCGCAAGGACCCTGGCCAGGGCGACTGGGCCGGACGCGTGGACAATTACCTGCTCGCGATGGAGCGGCTGTTCCTGGCCCGACCTCATCATCGTCGGCAGCGGCGTGACGAAAGCACCACAAGTTCCTCCCCCGCCTGACGGTCAAGACCGGGGTTGTGCCGGCCGCGCTGCGCAACGATGCGGGCATCCTCGGGGCGGCGCTGGTGGCGGTGAACCGCCGGGGCGGGCTGCTAGCTGAGGAAGCTGTTGGTCTGGACAATCGAGCGCCTCGAGGTCCTGCGTGCTGGCGACACTGACTACGGGGCTGATCCTCGGGAACATCGGCACCCTGGGCGCGATTTCGGGACCGGGGCCGCGAAGGCCATGGGTTCGTTCTGGGAGTACGCCGCCTTCGTCGTGGCTCGCTCGTCTTCACACTGCTCATCGGCACCCGCGAGGCCCGCGAGCAGTTCCTGGCGGTCGCTCTGCCCCTGGCGCTGGCGATCCTCTGATCACGGTCGGGCAGGCGGCTGCCGTCTACCCCCTCTGCGCGCTTTTTTTCCCGATCCGGCCGGCGGATCGACCCGCGCCACCAGCACGTCTGTTCTGGGGCGGGCTGCGCGGCGCGCTCGGGCTGGCCCTGGTGCTCGGTCTCCCCGCCCGACACGCCCCGCCGCGGCGAGATCACCGCCGTCGCCTTCGCCGTGGGGCAACGCTGCTGGCCGGATGCGTCCAGAGCAGGATGGCCAGCCCGGCTCTGGTAGTGGAGATCCGTGACGCACGTACGGGTGCGCAGGCGTGGTACGACGCGAAGATGATCACTGTGCGCGACGGTGCCGAGACCGACACGGTGGACTGCCGGCGCGGGATGCCGGCTGAACACGAGCCGCGGGTCGTGTGGCATACTATGGGCGCCATGGGGTCCAACCCACCCGGGTCGCCCGCGCCTACGCCGCCCAGCCCCGGCGTGGCGTCCACCCCTGAGCCTTCGGCGTCCCGGTCCTGGCCGGCATCCCCCGGCGTTCCGGCATCGGTCATCTCGCCCGCAGTCCCGCCGCCCTGGTCGCTGGCGCGACTGATGTTACCCGCGCCCAAGCCCTGCTCGGTCCCGGCGCCCGGGCCTGCGGCCCCCACATCGCTCATGCCGCCGTCCGTGCCAGCACCCTCGTCATCCATGGCCATCAAAAGTACCTCCCTGCAAAGAATCGCCCCTGCAGGTTACCCCCGTAAAAACCGGGGCAAACCGTACCGCCATGGCAGGGCACGACGGCCAGGGCATACCAGACCTGATCCAGGCGCGCAAGCCCGTCCTGCAAAGCGGCCTGGACCTGCCGGCCCGCCACTGCACGGAGCGGGAGGACGCCTCCCGCCGGTTTCCGCCAGGACAAAACTCGACAAAAACGGGGCTGCATTCAGGGTCACAAGCGCCGAAATGCTCTGCATGCTCTGTTATTTGATCGGCGTGACGGCGCGCGTTACGTCGCGGTGGATAACGGCGTCGAACTGTTTCGTCAAATGTGCCAGGAAGTAGTGGCTTTCGCGCTCGGTCTCTGGCAGATAGACCACGCCAACGGCGCGCTCCAGGCGCGGCTCGGGCAGGGCATCGGCGAGCGCGCGCCTGCCGCGCAAGAGCAACAGGAAGTCGCCCAGGCCGGCGTCATGGAAGACGGCGGAGAAGCTGCCGGGCAGCGCGGGAAGGAGGCGCTTTTGCGTGCCGCGTTCTCCCCAGGCGGACGCCGCAAAGACGCTTCCCGTGTACGTCGTGAAGCCGATCAGCACGGTCTGGCCTTCGTGGCGCTCGCGGGTGAGCTGGCCGATGTTCCACTCCGACGGCGCGCCCGTTTGGGTCCAGCGGGCGTCGCCGACGTGGCTGTTGTGCGCCCAGACCACGATCTTCGCGGGCGCGCCGCCGTTCCGGCGCGTGAGGTGTTCGGCGAGTGCGTCGAGCGTGTCGGCCATGTGCTTGTCACGCAGATTCCAGGTTGAAACGCCGCCGCGATACAGGGTCCGGTAATACTCCTCGGCGTTCCTCACCACGCGCGCGTTCTGGAGTGCGGAGAAGAGGGCGTCGGCGCGAGCCGGGTCCGCATCACCTCGCGGCTGCATCTTTTGCAGCTCCTCGAACTGTGCTCGCGCCTCCCGCTCCCCTTCCGATGCCTTCCCGGCCATGGTGGCCAGCCCGTAGCGCTCCGCGTCGTCGCGGTACGGCGCGAAGACAGCGTAGCGGCGGCGCGCGCGGCGGGCGGCCTCCGGATCGATCCCTTCGAGAGCCCGCACCACGGCGTCGGCGGAAGGGCCGAGGCTATACAGGTCCAGCCCGTAAAATCCGGCCCGCGGTGCGGCGGCAGGCAACGCCTGGTTGCGCGCACGCAGCCGCTGCGCGAAATCCAGGACATCGGTGTTGGCCCACATCCAGCGCGGAAAGCGGCGCGTGAACTGGGAAAGCGCCTGCTCCGCGCCTTTGTCGGACCCTTGCGCGCCGCGCACATAGCGGTCGACCCGCTCGGCGTCCGGCCAGTCACCCTCGATAGCGACGCCGGTGAAGCCCTTCTCCGCGATCAGCCGCTGGGTGATCCGGGCGCGATCGCGGTAGAACTCGTGCGTGCCGTGAGTCGCCTCGCCGATCAGCACGAAGCGGGCGTCGCGGATGAGGGGCATCAACGCGTCGAAGTCGCCGTCTGCGCCCTTGAGCGGCCGGGCCTCGGCGCGCAGAGCCGTCCGCACGGCCCCCGGCGTAGTCGCAGTGCGGCTTCCCGCCGCGGCGTCGCCCGTCTGGGACTCCCCTGGGAAAGCGCATCCGGCGACGAGACCGAGCGCCGCGACCATACGGGCATGGCGTACCTGCCGATTCATCCGTTGCCTCCGTTCCATACCATCATGCGGATCTACTCAGCCTCTGCGTCGCCGCGCAATAGCTGAGTGAGCAGGGAAGAGGGGGCGGGAGCGGAAGGCCGTATCCGGGGCGACCTCTACGGCATGATGCCTCGCCCGATCTCATTGCGCCGGCGATGCTTCCTCCACGCGACCCGGATCACGCACACCTTTGCCCTGCCGGTGCGTCAGCGCATCCCCCAGATCCTCGCGCGCCTTTTCGGCCAGATCCAGAAGGCGCCGCACGATCTGCGGGTGCCGCTCCGCCACGTCCGTGGTCTCGCCCACGTCCGTCGTCAGATCGAATAACTGCGCCCGCTCGACGTTGCGCTTCTCGTACTTTGCGGGGATCCCGTCGGTACCACCCGGACGCCCTCCCAGCGTGCGGTAGGCGTGCGGCAGCACGAGCTTCCAGCGGCCGTCGCCGCTGGAGACGGCCTGAAGCTGGTTGTTCTCGTAGTACCAGCAGTAGCCCTCGTGCGGGTTCTGTGCGCCCTCCTGGCCGCACAGCAGCGGCCAGCTGTCCAGCCCGTCGATCTTGTGCCCGGGCAGCTCCGCGCCGACCAGCGTCGCAAGGGTGGGGAACAGGTCGATCGTCATGAGCATGTCGGCGCAGGTCGTGCCCGCGGGTATCGTGCCGGGCCAACGCAGGATGCACGGCACCCGCGTGCCGCCTTCCCAGCTTGTGACTTTCCCTTCCCGAAGCGGCCCCGACGAGCCGGCATGGTCGCCGTAGCTGAGCCACGGGCCGTTGTCGGAGGTGAAGATGACCAGCGTCTCCCGGTCGATGTCGCACCGCTCGAGTGCCTCCAGCACCTCACCGACGCTCCAGTCGATCTCCATCATGACATCGCCATAGAGACCCTGGCCGGATCTGCCCTTGAACTTGCTGCTCACATGCAGCGGCACGTGCGGCATGGAGTGCGCCAGATAGAACAAGAAGGGCCTGTCCTTGTTTTGCTCGATGAAGCGTACGGCGTGTTGCGTGTAAAGCGTGGTGAGCTGCGCCTGGTCCTCGTGATCCAGGCCGAGCTTGACCACCGTATCGCCCTCGATCAGCGGCAGAGGCGGATAGGTGCCCGCCTTGGCTTCGGGGTGGTGGGGCCACATATCGTTGGAATAGGGCAGGCCGAAGTACTCATCGAAACCGTGGTGTGTCGGGAGGAATTGCCGGTGGTGCCCGAGGTGCCACTTGCCCGCCATGCCGGTCACATAGCCCTGCTGCTTCACCATCTCGGCAAGCGTCATCTCCGCATCCGAAAGGCCATGCTTGGCGCCGGGGCCAAGCGCGCCATGGATGCCGATGCGGTTGGGGTAGCAGCCGGTCAGAAGCGCTGCGCGCGAGGCCGAGCAGACCGGCTGGGCGACATGGAAGTTGGTGAACGTGCGCCCTTGGGCCGCCATCCGGTCCAGGTTCGGCGTCGCGAAGCCTTTGGCGCCGAACACCCCCACATCGGCGTACCCCTGGTCGTCGGTAAAGATAAGGACGATGTTGGGCTTGCCCGCCCGCGACGGGCCGCTCGTGGCGGGCGCGGTACCGGCTGCGGGCGCCGCGCCAGCGGCGGCAGGCAGCACGTGCATGCGGGAGAGATGGATACCGCTAACGGACATGGGTGGCACGCTCCTCAGGCTTGTAGGAAAGGGGGTCCTCTTTGCCGGGGCGCGAAGTGCGCGCCTCGCGCTCAGGGTCTGGCCGCCGACGCGGCGGATGGTACGTCGTCATCTTCTCCGCATTCATCATAATGGAGTTGTGCCGCATTCGCATTGAGGCCGTCGCTCGGCGCCTTTGGCTCGTTTTCTTTCCGGCCACCGCCCAGCTCTTGAGCGGCTGCACCGCAATGCGGCGCTTGACCGCGCCCGCCACAACGCGCACGACCTGAGAGTGACGGCACGCGCATGACGCAACACCGGCCACCGGTTGACCGGTTCCCAGCTTTCACCTACTGTGTCACAGGTCGAAGGCGTCGGCGAGGAAGCCTGCCTCGCCCTGCAGCCGCGCAGGGGAGGGAGAGTCGTAAACCACCAGCAGCGACCGCCGCTCGCCACCTCCGAGCCTGCAAAACGTCATCCCTTCCGCGTGGTCCTCGCCGACGCCATGGGGCACGTCCAGCACTTTCTCGATCTCGTCTTCGAAGACCAGCGTGTCCTGATCGCCCGGCGGGTTGGCGCCGCCCTTCCAGCGGTAGAGCGTGACGGGACCGTCCAAGCCCATCGTCGGCCCGGCCAGCAGCAGGAGGTCGTCCCCGTCAAGGCACAGCTCCCGGATACCCAGGCCACGCAGGCCCAGGAAGTGCTTGCGGTACTTGCGGCTTTTGGGCCCGATCTTTTTGAGCCGCAGTTCCCCCTTGTCCGCCTCCTTGGGCTCCACTTCCAGCACCAGGGCCCAGCCGCGCAGGACCGGCCCGCGCAGCCCCAGCAAGACGCGCCTCCCCGAGACGGCCAGCCCCTCGATGTCGAAGCCGTTGTCCTTGCTGGGGATCTTCAGCGACGGCGCCAGGTGCTCGTCGTGCGCGAGCGCCTTCGTCAGGTCGTTGCCCTTCTGGTCGCCGCGCAGGCGGGCGGCCGTGCGCCGCCCGTCCCCGTCTTTAGCCTCCCCGGCCAGCGTATAGACGCCGCCTTCTTTCACCACCGGGATGCGCGCCAGAAGGAAGCGGTTGCTGTCCGTGCTCACCCGCGCCAGCGCCTGCAGGTTCTCCAGCACATCCTCCTTGGCGTCGGGCTTGCCGCGTTTGAGGCTGTGGGAGCCGGTCATCCACAGATACCCGCCGGCGTAGTCCAGGCCTTCCAGGTCCGCCTCCGCGTCGCCCCCACCGGCCAGCTCGAGGAACTGCGTGATGTCGAAGACGGCGTGGCTGGCGTAAGCGTCTTCTGCTTGCCGGGACAGGCGCGTCAGGCGGACGGTCTCGTCGGAGGCGACCCAGAGCGTGTGGCCGATCTCGACGGCCACAGACAGGTCTCCGCGCTCCTGCTTGCCGTCTTGTGTCCGGTTCAGACCCGGGTGGAACTGCAGGAGCACGTGGCGAAGGCTCTGGTTCATGAAAGTCTCCTCACTGGCCCGATTGTACCCGCACGAGACCGGGTCACGAAACCGGGAGTGCCCCCGCTTCTGCCGTCAAGCGCCCGCACGCCCGTTCTATGACATCATCGGCTCTTCGGCGACGTACCTGTCGCCCCGGGACGGCGACTGGCTCACCCGGCATCCGGCCCGGCATCGGCGCGTAGGGAGCCGGCGGCAGGTTGCTCTGCCTCCTCGCCCGTTAGAGTGGCGCCGCGGCGCGCGCGGTCTTTGTGGCACAGGGCGTAACCGAACCACAGGCCGTAGAACAGCGCCAGCAGCACCAGCGCTGCCGCCACAGCCCAGGGCAACGATTCGGTCACCCGGCCCATCACCACGAACAGGTCACAGCAGACCCCTAACGCCAGCGCCGCCATCGCGGCCAGCACCATCCGGCCGGCGAAGGCATAGAAGCGCCCCGTCTCCTCGCCCATCTCCACCAGGCGGTGGTACGAGGCCGGGGCGATCAGGAAGATGGTGCTCAGCGCCACCAGCGAGGTGCCGGCCAGGTGCACGTACTTGGAGACGGCTGGCAGGCTTTCGAAGCGTTCCGTCAGGACAACGGCGAACTGGAACCCCAGCAGAGCCTGGGCGCCGGGGAGCACTATCTTGATCTCCGTCAATGCGTGCCTGATCTTGTCGGTCATCTGCGGGGCGTCTGGCCCGCCTTCATCGTCTCGGGATGCCCTCACCGGTTCCCTCCCCATCTCCCGCACCCGTGCGCCGGCCCTGCGCCGCTGCAGCGCCTGCAACCCGTACCAGAAGAAGAGCGCGGTCAGGGAGGCGCACGCGCCGGCGATCAGTGCGGCCAGGGCACCGGCGACGCTCTGGACAGCCACATAACTGTCGATCCCCAATCCGGCGGCGAAGGGCAGCAGCGCCCCCGCCGCGGTGGCGGTCGCCAGCCGGTGCATCCTGTCCGTGCTCTGGCCGCGCACGGCCAGCCAGTGGTAGCCGATGGGCGCCATCAGGAGCGCTATCGCGACCAGCATGCCCGCCAGCCCCGCGACCTTGAGGTACTGCGACAGGAGCGGCAGGCTGTCGAAGCGCTTCTCGAAGCAGGAGCGGTACTGGACGCCTACCAGGACCTGCGCGCCCATGATCAGGATGTGCCCCTCGTCGAGCGCGCTCTGTACTTTGTCCTCTAACCGGGCCATAAGCGGGGCCGGCCGCTAGCCCCCCTCCTTTTTAGGGATGATCGATATCTCCCCGCTCTCCTCCAGCACCGCGTACTTGATCTGCCCCATGCGTTCGAGTCCCTGTTTGTCACGCGCGGCCTGCAGGATGTCCTCCTCGTCCAGGCGCGACATGATCATGCGCTCGGGCAGGGGGCGCCCGTCCTGGACCACGATGAGCGGGCCGCCCTGGAGCGCCTTCTCCAGCTTGCTCGAGCGCGCCTTCAGGAAGGACATGATGACGCTCATGCCCACGAGCGTCATGACGACCAGGAACGAGTTGGTCAGGGACGGGTCCTGACCCATCATCGCCTGCTGTGTCGCTTCACTGATGATCAGCAGCACCACGAAGTCGAAGGTGTCCGTCTGCGAGATCGCCCGCTTGCCGGCGGCGTGGAAGAGTATCATCAGGACGAAATAGATGAAGAGGGCACGCAGTACCGAATCCATAGGGACCTCCCGGGCGGCGTCGCTGCCGCCGATAGCGCGGCGGCGGCTCAGGGATAAACGAACTGGCGGAACTCCAGCGCCGGGCCGCCGGTCAGGCCGGCCGCGCCGCGGAGCCCGCCCGCCTTTTCGGGCCTGAAGTGGAACAGGACGGTCGCGGGGCGACCGGGCTCGGGCACCTCGAAGACGAACTCGAAGCGGTCCCGCCGGCCTCGCACGGACTCCTGCTCCGGCAGGACCGCTTCGAGCACGACCGCCTCCATATAGCGGCGGCTGATCCAGAGGCGCGCCTTGCCGTCACGCGCCGCGCCCGGCCCGATCCGGAATCGCAGCACGGACGGGGCGCCCGAGCGCTCGAAGCGCTCGTACTGGATCTGCAGGGGCGTGCCTGGCGCGCTGGCGAGCCGCCGGCTCAGCGGCCCCCGTCCGGTCAGTCCCAGCAAGGCGGCCAGGGCCATCAGGGTCATGAGCGCCCAGCCTGCCCGCTGCCCCTTCCAGACGCGGCGCTGGGCCTGCAGGTCCTGGGCAATCTCGAGATCGCCTTCCCGGCGGACATCGCTTTTCATCGTTTGGCCCAGTCTGGGCTCATGGTGCGTGAGAGGACGCTTCGGCCTCAGCAACCGTATGAGGCTCTATGAGAGTCACCCCCATTAGCGCGCGGTCATGGCACGCAGCTGGCAGAAGACGAGCAGACGGTAAGCGGAACGGGGATACCCGGGCCCGGTGCAGGTAATCAGGGTCAGCATAGGGCGGAAGCCCCGGTTCAAGAGGTCCCTCCGATCTGGCGTGACGATTCTCTGCTCCTGGACCACATAGATATGTCCGCTCTCCGTGTTTCACCGGAGGCGGCTGACCCCACTGAAAGTACTAGCATTTACCATACTCTTCCGAATGTAAAACCTATGTACAGGACAAATATCCCACTGCCCTTTGCCTGCCTGCTTGGCTGCGTCTTCCCGGCACAGTGCACCCGGTCCGGCGTAGCCAGTCGAAACCGCGCCGGAGGATGCTGACGGCAGCACGACCATGCATTTTTCCTTCAGCGGCTTCTCACGAGACAGCCATTGGCCCGCCGCGAAGACCCGACAAAACGCCAGAGAAAGCAGCGCCAAGAGTTTGGACAAGACGCTCGGCCATCGTCACATGCGCCGCCTCCAAACAGAAACCACGCCGCTTCAGGCAGCCAGAAAGCGTTCCCGTTCCCCACCTTTTGCCCTACTCGCAAAGCGCCGACGCGCTGTAGCCTGGCCGCGCGCATTAGGCTCCTGTGTGTTGTTCTTGATGCGGATGCCAAAGTCGGTGCCGCTGTCCGGAAGCTAACCCAGCCACGATTGGCCCACGAACTCGCGGTGCGCATACAGGAGCAAGAGAGACTATCTTGCCCCAAGACGCTCGCGCATCGCTCCGGCAACTCTTTGCGCTCTCGGGTGCTGGAGTCGCCCTCCTTGTCCAAGAGCGTCCAGAACAGGGCAAAGGCGACGCCTTTGTAGAACATGGCCCGCTAAGGATGTATCCTGCCATTTCTGTTTGTTTGGCAAATACATAGGGAATGAAGCATCGAGAAAGCGCCTGATATCCGCACGCCGGGAGCAAGAACAGGAATGCAGCAGCTTACGGGTTTGCACCACGTCACCGCAGTGACGGCACACGCCGCGGAAAACGTCCGCTTTTATACCGAAACACTCGGCATGCGCCTGGTGAAGAAGACGGTCAACCAAGATGACGTTTCGGCCTATCACCTGTTCTACGGGGACGAAGGGGGCAGCGCCGGCACGGAACTGACCTTCTTTGACTGGGCTTATGCCGCCCCGCGCCGGCACGGCACGGGCACCATCGCCGAGACCGGGTTGCGCGTGCCCGACGCCTCCGCCCTGGAGTGGTGGCGCGAGCGCTTCGAGGCGCAGGGCATAAAGCATGGCAGTATAGCGGAGCGCAACGGTCGCCCGAGCCTGCCGTTCGTAGACGCGGAAGAGCAACGCCTCGTGCTCGTTGCGGAAGAAGGCGGAGCCAGAGTGCCGGGCGGCACACCGTGGGGCAAAAGCCCTGTTCCGACGGACGTCGCGATCCGCGGGCTGAATCACGTCGCCATCGTCGTTCATCGCTCGGAGCCAACAGAGCGTATCCTGACCGGGGTCCTTGGCTTCGGGCGCTCTGCTGCCTACGCGACCGGCGACGACAATCCGCACGAAGTCATCGTTTACACAACGGGCGCAGGCGGCCCTGGAGCCGAGGTGCATGTTGAGGTGCGGCCTGACTTGCCGCGCGGCGCGGTCGGCCGGGGCGGCGTCCATCACGTCGCGCTCCGCGCCCCCGACGATGAGGCACACCGCTGGTGGCAGGCGCGCCTCTCCGCAGCGGGAATCGGCGTGACCGAGGTGATCGACCGCTACTACTTCCGTTCGATTTACTTCCGCGAGCCCGGCGGTGTGCTGTTCGAGATTGCCACCGACGGACCGGGCTTCGCCACCGATGAGGACCCCGAGCACCTGGGCGAGCGGCTGGCGCTGCCGCCGTTCCTGGAGCCGCGTCGCGCCCAGATCGAGGCCGGGCTGCGTCCGCTGCCCACCAGCCCGTCCGAGGAGGCGATGCAATGAGCACGCCGGATCTGGGATTCATCCACCGCTTCGTGCCGGCGGCAGAGCAGACGGGGGAGTCTCGCACGCTGCTCCTTTTGCACGGCACCGGCGGCAACGAGGACGACCTGCTTCCCCTGGGCCGTGATCTGCTGCCCGGGGCGGCCCTCCTGAGCCCTCGGGGCAAGGTGCTGGAGCGGGGCATGCCCCGGTTTTTCCGGCGCCTGGCCGAGGGCGTTTTCGATCAGGAGGATCTACGGCTTCGCACGCAGGAACTTGCGCGCTTCGTGCAGGCCGCGGCGACAGCCTATGGTCTCGATCCGAGAAAGGTCGCCGCGGTCGGCTACTCCAACGGCGCCAACATCGCCGCGAGCCTCCTGCTCCAGGAGCCGGGCACGCTCGCGGCGGCGGTGCTGTTTCACCCGATGGTTCCCTTCGTACCGGATCCGTTGCCCGATCTGACTGGCACGCCTGTCTTCATGGGTGCGGGCCGTGCGGACCCGATGGTGCCGCAGGAGAACACGGAAGGGCTCGCCGAGTTGCTGCGTCAGGCGGGCGCGGCCGTCACGCTCGAGTGGCAGGCTGGGGGCCATCAGCTAAGCGGCGGCGAGGTCGAGGCGGCACGGCAATGGATCCGGAGAACGAAAAGCTGACGAGGACAGGCGGGGGCCTTACCCGCCTCCCTGTGGCCTTTCCTGCCGGGCGGCGAGGCCGAGGCCGGGCGCCGCGGGGTCGGCGATCGGGGTGTCCCCGTCCTGCCGCGGGCCGCCGGTCACCAGGCCCGTGTCGTCCACCAACAGGTGGCCGTCCAGATCCAGGCAGGTCACGGCGGGGCCTAGGGCCAGGGCGAGATGCAGCGCCGCGCCGATGCCGACGCGGGTCTCCATCATGCATCCGAACAGGCAGCGCCCGCCTGCCGCGTGGGCCGCGCGGGCGACGGCCGCCGTGCCCCACAGCCCGCCCTTGGCCAGCTTGAGCACGACGCCGGAGCAGGCGCCGGACATGAGGAGCCGCCGCGCGTCCTCGGGGGTCCGGACGGACTCGTCCGCGAAGACGGGGAAGGGGACGCGCCGCGCCACGAAGGCCAGGGCGTCGTCGTCGCCCGCCCGGGTCGGCTGCTCCAGCAGCTCGATGCGCTGTGAAAGGTCGCCAACCGCGCAAAGCTCCTCGATGAAGCGGACCGCGCCGTCGGCTGTGAAGCCCTGATTGCCGTCCAGGCGCAGCCCGGCGGTGGGCGCGGCCCGGGCGATGGCGCGGACGCGGCGCAGGTCCTCGCCGGTGTCGCCGCCGCCCACCTTGATCTTCAAGGCGCGGAAGCCGTCCGCCGCCGCCCGCGCGGCG
>JAUJNC010000107.1 GCA_030446525.1 Armatimonadaceae bacterium | reverse complement strand
GTCGAGACGGCCGAAGACGTCGCCGAGCGCGTGCGGCGCTGCCTGCAGTTCGCCCCGCCCGAGCGCCTTTCCTTCGCCCCGGACTGCGGGCTTAGCCAGACGGCGCGCTGGGCGGCGAAAACGAAGCTGAAGAACCTGGCGGAAGGCGTCCGTCAGGTCCGGCAGGAGCAGGGGCTATGATCCGGCCCCTGCTCGCGGACGACGCCTTCCTCGCCGACGTCGCCGCGGCGCCGCGCGGCCCCGACGTTTTCCACCTCTGGTGGCTCGGCCAGAGCGGCTTTCTGCTGCAGTGGCAAGACCGGCACCTGCTCCTCGACCCCTACCTGTCCGATTCGCTCACCACCAAATACGCCGGCACGGACAAGCCGCACGTGCGCATGACGGCGCGGGTGGTCGCCCCGGAGCGGCTCGATTTCATCGACGTGGTCACGTCCAGCCACAGCCACACCGACCACCTGGACGCCGAAACGCTCTCGCCCCTTCTGCGCGCCAACCCGGACGTCAAGCTGGTGATACCGGAGGCGAACCGCTCCTTCGTCGCCGAGCGTCTCCAGATCGATCCGTCGCTCCCGCTGGGCGTGGATGACGGCACGGAGGTCACGGTGCGTGGCTTCACCTTCACCGGCGTCGCCGCCGCCCATGAAGCCGTGGAGCGCGACGAGGCGGGGCGGTGCCGGTACCTCGGTTACGTCGTCCGGTTCGGCCCGTGGGCCGTCTACCACAGCGGCGACACCGTTCGGTATGCGGGCATGGCGGACCGGCTGCGCCCCTTCGCCGTCGACGTGGCCCTGCTGCCGATCAACGGACGCAGACCCGAGCGGCGCGTGGCCGGCAACCTGGACGGCCCCGAAGCCGCGCGGCTGGCGAAGGAGATCGGTGCGCGCCTGGTCATCCCGTGCCACTATGACATGTTCGCCTTCAACACCGAGCCGCCCGACGCATTTCTGGAGGAGGCCAGGCGGCTCGATCAGCCGCACCGCGTCCTGCGCTGCGGCGAGCGATGGGGCAGTTCGGAATTGGGATAAGGCTGGAGGTGGGGCTTGGTTCTTGCGCAGGAAAAGCCTGGTCCCGCAACGAACTTGGGGCGTGGGTGTGCTTTGGGCGAACTTTCTTGCGAAACGGGGCTCCTGTAGAGACACGTACTGATAATACGTGGGGTATCTGCCGTTGCTATTTTGGCAACAATGTAGCTATGCCTGTGATGGTCTGGAGTAACGGCTTGAGGTGTACCGATCACTCATGAGTGAACAAGCGAAGTACGTGGAGAGACCATCGCTTGTAGCCATTGTGCTGTGCGAGCAGGTCATAGAAGACAGGTACAGCAACAACAAGAGTTTGATCGGGATTTTCAATCAGATTCTTGTTCCCAGCATCCCGTCGCGCCAGCCGCGCATGTTCATCGTGGGTGCATTTACCGATGGGCGCGGGGAAATAGAAGTAGCCCTGGTGGTCAGGAGCCCATCGCAAAAAGAAGTCTTTAAAGCCGAAGGTATGGCGGAGTTTCACGACCCTCTCGCGGTCTACGATTTTGTCTTCGAACTTCAAGACTTCCCGATTCTGGAGGAAGGCGCTTTCGACATCGATTTCCTTTTTGATGGCATGCCGGTTGGACATCGGCGCTTTACCGTCAGAATGCGCAAAGAGGCAGGGCAATGACATCAACACTCCCCTATCCGGAAAAAAAGGTCAGCGTGGAAAACCCGGCGGGCGATTCGTCGCAGATGCTGACGCCGGGCCGGGTGTCGGCTGAGTCCAACACAGGGATCACAGGTCTGCCTCACGGTGACGGGGCCACCTTCACGGCACTGCGAATGAAGGTGCAGTTCTCGGCAATCCTGACAGATGTCGAGGCAACCGACTTCGAGCCAGACTTGGACACGCCGCGCACGATCGCCCAGTTGGCTAACGAGCAGCGCGAATTCCTGGCGTCAGTCGACCGCGAGTACGTTGATATCGACTTGCCGTAAAACGAATCAGGCTTGCTGTCAAGGACGCAACAACGTACCCATGTATGAGCCAGAGCTTCGGGACGAGGTTAGTCAAGGGGACGTCTTCACCGGCGTCCCCATCGCGTATATATCGGTGAACGATCAGTTGCAGGCCACAGCAACGGATCTTGTTCCTGCTACGGCTATGCTTCTTACACACGACTGTGAGTATGACAAAAAGAAAACACTCTACGTCGCGGTAGCTCAAATTCTTCCCATGTCCCAACTCGACCGGAACCAACAAAGATTTGTTCGAGAGCTAAGGGTACTTTCTGCGTTCCCATTGCCTGCAACGAGCTCTGGTTTTGAAGAGTCCTATGTCGATTTCCGGCGACTGGACCGAGTCAACAAAGAAGTCATGGAGAATCTGGCCGGGAGAGGGCAACGGATCGTATCCTTGGATGATGAGGCCAGGTTAGCGCTTCAGCGCGCCATTGCCGTTTTCTTCGGCTTGGGCCGGGGAGATGCCGCTCAGAACAGATGATCATGTAGCGCATTCCACCGTGAGCATGGGAGCGTAGCGATAAAGCTGCATAACCGCACGGCGTTCGAGGACCACCCGGAGCCCGAGCGCCAGCGCCACTACGTGCGGCTCTGGCAGAGGCTTTCGGGAGAGAGGGAGTGACCGCATCGATGGAGCCAAGGAAGTGGAAGATCGCCGGCATTAACTTCGATCACCAGCACATGGGCGACCTGCTGCGCAAGGTCTTCGAGCACCCCCACGCCGAGATCGCGGCGATCTGCGACGAGCAGCCGGAGCGCATGGCGGCCGCGGCGAAGAACTTCGCCATCCCGCCCGAGCGCGTCTTCACCGACCACCGCGAGTGCCTGGAAAAGACGCAGCCCGACATTGCGGTACTCTGCCCCGCCACGGCCCGGCACGGCGAGTGGGTGGAGAAGGTCGCGCCCTACGGCGTGCATGTGCTTCTGGAAAAAGCCCTTCGCCGCGTCCCTGCCCGAGGCCGACCGCATCATCGCGGCCCTCGCCCGTACGGGCAAGCTGCTGGCGATCAACTGGCCGCTGGCCTGGTACCCGCCCCACGTGACCAGTAAGCGGCTGATCGACGAGGGCGTGATCGGCGCGGTGCGCGAGGTGCACTACTACGACGGCAACCGCGGCCCGCTGCGCCACGTGGCCGACAAGGTCGTCACCGACGAGGCCGCCGCGAGCCGCCGGAAGTCCGGGAGCTGGTTCTACCAGAAGGCGCACGGCGGCGGCTCGCTCCTGGATTACCTGGGCTACGGCACCACGCTGGGCACCTGGTTTCTGGGCGGCCGCGCGCCCCTCGAAGTGACGGCAGTGGTGGACCAGCCGGCGGGACTGGAGGTGGACGAGCACAGCGTCACCGTCGCCCGCTACGAGCACGGCCTCTCGAAGTTCGAGACGCGCTGGGGCACCTTCACCGACCCGTGGACGCTGCAGCCGCAGCCCAAGTGCGGGTTCGTCCTCGTGGGCACGGACGGCACGATCAGCTCCTACGACTACGAGCAAACCGTCCGCGTCCAGACCCGCGACCATCCCGAGGGCCGCGACCTGCCCGTCGACACGCTGCAGCCGCCGTTCCAGAACCCGATCCAGTACGTCATCCACTGCCTGGAAACGGGCCAGCCGGTCCAGGGGCCGCTGTCGCCGCAGCTGTGCCGCATCGGCCAGCAGATCGTCGACTCGGCGGCCCTCAGCGCCCGGGAAAAGCGGACGGTCCCGCTGGTGGCCTAACCCCCCGTCCCCCTTCCCTCGTCCGTTCGCTGCGCTCACAGGGAAGGGGGAGCCAGTCACCCTTGCCTCATCTGCTTCGCGCGAGGCACTGGACGTTACTGCTTATAGCTCCCCCTTCCCTCGGAGGGAAGGGGGGCGGGGGGGTTAGGTTCGGTACGCATACCCGTAGTGCGCCAGGTACCAGGTGTTCGCGTTGTGCGCCGTGACGCGGTACGCTTCTTTCGCGGCGTACCCGGTGGGCACGTCCGCCCAGCCGTACGTCCAGGAGTTACCTGCGGCAAGGGGGAGGTACTCGTCGCCCGTGCCCTGCACGGCGTACTCCGTGAGTCGGATGAGCGCCTCTGACCCGTCGGCGCGCTCGACGTGGAGTTGTACCAGCCCGATGCCCGGCGCGTACCAGGCCCGGCGCCGGCCGCAGTAGACGATACGGTTGAGTTCCTTCGTGCGCTCCGGGCCTTCATCAGGCAGATCGCTCTCCGAAGTGACCTGCTCCGTCAGCAGGCAGCGCTCGAACGTCCCCGCCGGGACGGTGACGCGTTCGGAGGCGCTCCGCACGGTTACGGTCGACCGCAGCGGTTGGTACGAGAAGGAGACGGCGTCGCCCGACCAACTGCCTCCGACGGGCACCCCCACGTCGAGGAACGTGCGCAAGTGGGAAAGTTGCCAGAACACGCTGCCGATGAACAGCGCGCCCGGGGCGCCGTCGTCACGTCGGGTGACCTGGAAACCGGGCTGGCCGGCGAAGCGCACCACGCCCGCCGTGTTCTCCAGCACGTCGCAGACCGCCGTCCAGGCGAGGAGCGTGGCGAACCGCTCCTTTCCCACCTCCGCCAGCATGTCCAGCATCGCGCGGCACACGGCCGCCCAGTCGCGGGAGTCTGCCTGCTCGAAGAGTGGCAGGGCCTGCTCGTAGTACCGCCGACCCGCGGCGATCTCGTTCGCGTAAAGGCAGCGGGCGCCCAGAGACAGCAAACATTCGCCCTGTCCGAGAGCATCGCCCAGCTCCCGATAGGCCTCCCGCGCCTCCTGGTAACACGCCACCGACTTTTCCATCTCCCTGCCGTTGGCATAAGCGACGCCGAGACTGTGCCGTATGTCGGCCTGAACCTTACGTTCGCCTATCTCCTGGGCGATGGCTAACGCCCGCTGGAGTAGATCGATGGTCTCCTCATGGCTCCAGGAGTACTGTATCGCCTTCCTTTTTTGCAAGAGGGCTTCCATCTCCAGGCGGCGCTGCTCGGCGCCCGGTTCCGCCTTAGCGAGCGCCGCGAGCGCCTCGTCGTAGAAACGGACGGCGTCGCCCCTCGCGTGTTTTTGCAGCGCCTCCCCGCCACGCCGCATCGCGTCTTCCACCACGTGCCGGGTCCACCCCGCGTCGGGCTTGCCGTCACTCAGCGTCTCGCTCACCATGGCCATCATCTCCTCGCGCAGTTGTTTTTTGGCGTGCTGGAGGCGGCTGCGGACGGTGTTGACGGGGATCTCCAGGAACCGGGCGATCTCGGCGTGGGAATAGCCGCTGAGGTAGAACAGCGTGACCGTCAAGCGCGTCTTTTCCGATAAACGGCCGAGCGCCTGCTGCACCATCATCCGCGTCGCCATCCGCTCCCCCAGTTCGCCGGCACGTGAAGCAGTACGGGCGACCGCGCGTTCTTCTCCCGCGTCCAGCGAAAGCAGCCGGTTGCCCCGCCGCCGCAGCATATTGGCGCACCGGTTCATCGTGGTGCGCCGGAGCCACGGGGCAAACCGGTCGGCGTCGCGCAGCTGCGTAAGGTGCAGGTAGGCGTGGACGAACGCTTCCTGCGCGGCGTCCTGGGCGTCCTCGAAATCGCCGAGGTAGTGATAGGCGACGCCCCACACCACATCCCGATAGCGGCTCACCAACTCGGCGAACGCACATTGCTTGCCCGCCAGGGTCTGCCGCACCAGTTCCGCATCATCCCTTCGCACCCGTAACCCTCCTGAAGCACACTCGCTTGTATTGACACGCGGCGGGGGCGAAACTGATCACTGATCTTCCCGGGTTTCGCAACGCCGGGTACAATAGGCGTATGTACCGACGTAGCTACTCCGATGCCGGCGACAGCCGGAGCGTGGCGGTCGCGCCGGGGGCGGGGCGGGCGGTCTTCTGGCGGCTGCTGACGTACCTGCGCCCGCACGCGCGCACCATCTTCTTCGGGCTGTTTCTGCTCCTCATCTCGATCCCCGCCTCCAACTTCCACCCGCTCGCCTGGGCGTATATCGTGGACGAGGTGATCGGCAGGCGGCGGGTCGGGATGCTGCTGCCGGCGGTGGGCGCCATGTTCGCCGTGCAGGCCGTGGCGACCGTCCTGGACGCTTGGCGCGCGAACCTGCTGGAGAAGGTGGGGCAGCGCCTGGTTTTCGACCTCAGAAACGAGACCTACGCCAAGCTCCAGCGCCAGTCGCTTTCTTACCACCACGACAACCGCACCGGTGACCTGCAATCGCGCGTGATCGGGGACATCGACCAGCTGCAGGAGGTGGCGGTCCAGGGCACCGATGCCGTGATCGCCAACGCGCTCTCGTTTTTGTACGTCGCCGGCATCCTGATCGCCCTTAATGGGAGGCTGGGCGTGGTCACCCTCCTCCCGATCGTGCTGGTCTGGGCGCTGACCCGGTATTATAATGCCAGGGTGAAGACGCTGTACCGCGAGGCGCGGGACCGTCTGGGCGACGTGTCGGCCCGGCTCCAGGAGAACCTGACGGGGCTCGGACTGATCAAGGCGTTCGCGCGCGAGCCGTACGAGAGCGGGCGCTTCCGCCGAGCGACCGACGCGCACCGGGCGATGCAGTTCAAGGCCGTCAACGCGCGCACGCTGTTCTTCCCGGCCGTCCGGTTCATCGGCTTCTTTTCCAACGTCCTCTCGATCGGCTACGGCGCGTGGCTGGTGTTGCAGGGCCAGTTCACCGTCGGCGGCCTGGTGGCCTACCGCGGCTACTGGTGGCCCCTGTTCGCGCCGATCAACCAGCTCGCCTCGATCAACGAGATGCTGCAGCGCGCGCAGGCGGCCGGCTCGCGCGTGTTCGAGGTGCTGGACGCGCCGGAGGCCATCACGGACGCGCCCGACGCCGGGGAGCTGCGCCTGTCCGAAGGGCGCGTGAGCTTCGACCACGTCTCGTTCTCCTATACCGAACGTAAGGCGGTACTGGAGGACGTGTCCTTCGCCGCGGAGCCGGGGCAGATGGTGGCCCTCGTGGGACCGTCCGGCGCGGGCAAGACCACGATCCCGAACCTGCTGCTGCGCTTCTACGAGCCGAGCGGCGGCGCGATCCGCATCGACGGGCAGGACATCACGCGCGTGACGCAGAGGAGCCTGCGCCGGCACATGGCGTACGTGCCGCAGGAGCCGTTCCTGTTCAACGGGACGATCCTGGAGAACATCCGCTACGGCAACCCGGACGCCCCGATGGGGGACGTCGAGGCCGCCGCGCGCGCCGCCAACGCCCACGATTTCATTACGGAGCTTCCCCATGGCTACGAGACCGAGATCGGGGAGCGAGGCGTGAAGCTCTCCGGCGGGCAGCGCCAGCGCATCTCCATCGCCCGCGCCTTCCTGGCCGACCCCGCGATCCTTATCCTCGATGAGCCGACCTCCTCGGTCGAGCCGGGGTCCGAGTGGATCGTGCAGCAGTCGCTCCTTCGCCTGATGCGCGGCCGGACCACGTTCGTCACCAGCCACCGCCTGTCGCTGGTGCGCGACGCGGACAGGATCCTGGTCTTCGAGGAAGGGCGTCTGGTCGAGCGCGGCACGCACGCGGAGCTGCTGGCACACGGCGGCCTGTACGCCAGCATGTACGAGCTTCAGATGGGGGAGGCGCAGCCCGTCGCCGCCACGTGAAGTACACGTTCTCCTTCCACGGCGATCCCACCACCCGCCCGCTCCTGGCGCGCCTACCAGCCGGTATCGCCTGAGCTGGCGTTTTTCGAGTCTGGCTTGGCCGGTGCCGAGGACCGGAGAGCGTCGACGGCACGCGATACGATCACCAGCGCCGGCGCTTTGCGGGGCGCATCGTCTTTGCTGTTATTGGTGTAGCGCAGGTTGCCCGCGGCATCGACGATGAAGACGCGCGGGCAGGGATCTGCTTTGTAGATCCCTTGCGTCACCTCCATCGCCGGGTCGGGCAGGAGGACGGTTTGCGCCAGGTCCAATCCGCAATAGGAGGCGAGGGTGCGGGACGACTCCGCGCTCAGCTCGGAGTACACTACCAGCGTGACGGGCGCGTCCTTGGCAGCCGCCTGTTTGGAGACGCGGCCCTCTGGCCCGTTCTGCTGCGTTGTCCCGTTCTCCGCGAGCGCGCCGCCGCGCTGGAGAGAGGCCCACTCCTTCCCGATATCCGCGCACCAGGAACAGCCGCAGAAGAAGAAGAGGGCCACACGCCGGCCCCGGAACTCCGACAAAGGGCGCTTCTTGCCGTCGACGTCCGGCAGCGTGAACGAGGGAACGGGACGCCCGACCGTGGGAGCCGGCTCGTCCGCCGCAGCCGGCGACGCCAGGGGCATGACGCTCATCGAGGCTGTCAGAAGAGCGGCGACAGGGTGATAGGCTTTCATTTTTGTACTTTCACGGCTGCACGTAGGCGTTGACGGGGATGAGCAGGCGCTGGCCGTTAGCCAGGGTGATGTTCAGTTCCGTTTGCAAAATGCCCGCGGGCGCCCCGGAACCGAGGGTGACGGCCAGGGTCTTCACGGGTTTCTGCGCTGGTCCTGCCTCTCCCGGCGCCGGCGCAGCGGGGGAAGCGTCCAGACGGGCCGACAGCCAGCTGCTGCCGCAGATAATCTTCAGGTTCTCGAGGGCGGCCGCGTTCGCGCCCGTCAGCACGATCTGCTGCGTGGCATCCTGCCCCTTCGGGACCATCCCCAGCGCCAGCGCCTGGGGCTGGGCGGAGATATCCCCGTTCACCTGGCCGACCAGCGCCACCCGCGCGCTCCTCAGGGCGGCGGAAATATTCCGGGAGGCGGCGGATGATGCGGGCGCGGCCGTGCCTGTAGAATCCTGAGGGGCAAACGAGAGGATGCCGCTCAAAGCCCCGAGAAGGATGTCCTTGGCCAGGGTGACCCGGTAGGCGCGCACAGGCATCTTGCTGTCGCCGTCTTTGGACGGTAACGACGGCTCCCCGGAAGCGCTTGCTGCCGTCTCCGGGCTGATGCGGACGGCGGGGTTGGTGGAGACAAGTGGCGTCGAAGGTCCCGAGGAAGCTAGGCGCGGGTCGAAGGCGGCGGTGAGGATCACCGACCGCGCCTCACCGGCGGTTACCGCGCCAAAATCCACCACGGCGGGCGTGAAGGTGACGCTGGGCAGAAGGGTCCCGGTGATCACGGAGGTGGCAACCGGCTGGCTGTAGCCCTGCGCGTGGACGAGGGCGGTCTTGGAGAGGCGGCCGGGCGCGAAGGGCGTGAGGTCGACGACCAGCTGTACCGACATTTCGTCGCCGGGAGCAAGAGTGGGCAGAGCCGTCGGCGAGGGCCAAGTTTCCCGGACCGACGAGCCTTTCTTTTTCGTTTGCACGACGGCGCTGGTGCAGCCGCAGGAGAGCTTGAGGTGCGCCAGGGCAAGGGACGTGTTGGCGTCGTTGCGGAACGTGAAGGTCTGCTCGATCCGGGTCTTGTCGAGGAGGCTGACTTGCCCGAAATCGAACGTTCCCTGATTGGGAGCGGGCAGCGTGACACCCGGGGTTGCGACAACCGTGAGGCTGGCGGCGGTCTGTGTTGGAGTCGCCGCGCCTTGTCCGGAAACGGGCTGCGAAGGGGAGCTCTGCGCTTGTGACGAGGTGGCGGGGGGCGGAACCGCAGGCAGTGATGCGCGCGTTGCGGACGCTGTTGCTCCCAAAAGCGTCGCCGCCGTGATCAAGCAGGCGAGGGCGGGCGGAACAGACGATGCCTGAGGCGGCAGGGCGATCTCTGTGCATCGCGTATATCGTAACATTGCGTGGGTGCTCTTTCTAACGGAACTCATGCACCATCTAACCTGCCTTCTGCGGTGAGTACGGCGCGGTATACGCGCTGTCGGGCCGGCGCAGATCCATCACCTCGGCTTCCCCACCGCTTGCGCTGGGCGTGACGACGACCGCGGACACCGGCGCGGGCTCCTCCGGGTGCATGACAAAGACGGCTACCGGCGGCTCAGCCCCGACGGCCGCTGTGCCCTCCGCCGGCAGGAGCTGGAAGACGAAGAAGTGCAGGCCCTCTTCCTGCCAGTGATCCGCGGGCTTGAGGCTGGCTACGCGAGGGCGAAGCGTCCGGTACTCGGACGATCTCTTCAGCGGCACGAGCAGCGCAAGGTCGGCACAGGGCAGGTCGTCGGTGATGCCGAACTGGCTGGCTATCTTTTCGTGTATATCGGCCGAACCGGCCGAGACTGGCTCCCCTCAACGACGCAAGGTGGTTCTCCTTTCCTGGGATCGGTGTCCAGAGGGCACCTGGAGAGCGCCCTCTGGAACTCGCGATGGTTACTCAGGCGCGCAGTCATTCGTGAGGACCACGCACTGACTGAAGCTCTGCTTCACGTTGGCTGGCGTGCTGGGGCAGTTGTTACTATCGACCACCGAGACCGTTATCGTGCGGCACTGGCCGTTTAGTTGCGGCTGGAGAGTCAAGGTGCGACTGTTTCCGCTACCGGTAATACCGGTCGTGATCGTCGTGGTTCCCTCCCTGAAGGTGAAGGTGTACGAACCGGTGCCACCGCCCGCCGTGGCTGTGAGGGTCACCACGCCTGAGCAGTTCGCCTGGGTGGGATTGCCCATCGCGAGCGTGACCGAAGTGGGGACAACGACCTGCACCATATTCGAGAAAACGTCGCACGCAGAATTTCCATTGCTGGCCCTGATCCGGACGCACGTAGTCTGTCCTCGGGTGAGTTGCGCCGTCCATGTACATGTGTTGGCATTGTAGTTCCCGAGTGTTCCGATGAAGGCTCCCGTACTGCAATTTACCTGCTCGAGCGTATAGGTAATACCTGACACTGGCGGGCACGGTGAGGCCGTGAACGTCGTATTGCCATTACAGTCGGGCGTACCCTGCTGAGTGAGGGTCGGTGGACTCACAGTTTGGACACTCACGCTGGTCGTCGCCGTGCGCACACAGCCCGCGCTGTCCCCGACCGTGAGTGTATAGGTACCTTGTTGTGGGGTCGCATCGGTGAAGCACCGAGGGGACGTCCCTGTAATCGGCGAACCAGTAACGTGAGTCCCATCGGGGCGGGTTACATTGAAGCTGTACGTGCCTGCCGTTGCGCCTTGTGAGGCACCGGAGGCGGTCGCCAGCAAAGACAGCGTCTGACCGCAGCCCACGTTGCAGTTGGTGGGGTTCCGGTTCGTACAGTTGTCGACACAGGTCAGCGAGGCGCCAAAGGCCTGGATGCACACCTGCTGGTGCCGGCACTGACCACCCGGCGGGCTGTCATCGGGGCACGGGGACTGGGCGCTGGTGTTGAAGGCGATGGTGGCGCAGGTACCCGGATCGCACTTACCCCGAATCGTACCGGGTTGGCCAATACAGACCACGCCGCCAGTGGGGTTGCAGGGGAAGCCAACTACCTGACCGAACATCATTACCGTTGAGTTCGACGGGACAGTGGTACTGCCACTTTGGGTGCTGAGAACCACGTCTTGGCTCGGCACGCCGAAACCACCGGGCAGGTGCAGCGTAACGCAGTAACGCAAGGCGCTGGTGCGGTTCGTCACCGGAAATGCTACCTGTGCGTTGAAGGTGTTGGTACAGGCGCAGGGCTCGTTGACGACGGTGCCTGTGCCGACGTCGATATCGTTAGCAGTACAGGGGTAGTCGCTCAGGTCGTTGGCCAGA
Organism: Armatimonadaceae bacterium; assembly: GCA_030446525.1. The sequence continues at coordinate 2,244 of JAUJNC010000107.1, read as the reverse complement.
GCGGCTGCGCCGCCGAGGTGCAGGCGGCCGGCTCGGTCCTTGTCGATAAGCATTGCGCCGGTCACCGCCGCACCGAGCGCCGCGGCCCTCAGAAACGTCCGGCGGCTCCAGGAGGGTTCGGTCGTGGGTTCGGCGCCCGATCCGGGCGACGTGTTGTCGGTGGGTTCACCGGGTACGTTGCCGGATAGCTCGTTGCTCTCATTGCTGCTCATACTAGTCTCCTCTCTCAATCCTTTCCTTCGCTTGCTAAAAACCACCGATTGGGCGGCACGGCAGTGAAGGGTTTGTCCCTTTCAGCCGGTGCTCGCATTCCCTGGATGAGAATCTGCGTCGCCCTCTGCTACTCCGCTGCGGTTATGCTCCTCTGGTCCGATGCCGCCTTGGCGGCCGGCGCGGAGTCGTCGGCGGTTCCATCCACCGACGTCCTGAACTCGCGGATGCCCTCGCCAAATCCCCGGGCCAGCTGCGGGATCTTGGCGCCGCCGAAGATAAGCACGATCATTCCCGCGATGATCAAAACCTCCTGGGTTCCTATGAACGCGAACGGCCCAGTCCACATCGTTACAACTCCTCTCGTTTGCTGGGCGGCCCCGGCGGTTCCACCGTTACCACCCCCGTCGATAACCGTGTTAGCTGCAGGTAGCAGCTAGTTGTGAAGTTTCTTGTTTCCTGGCCCAGCGACCGCGGCAAAACCTCCTTTCTCGTCGTTGAGAGTGACAGCGGCTGAATCATGAGTTTTTGCGCCGAGGAAACCACTCGACGTCCGGCTTCCGCGCCGTGCTGACCCAACCTTGCCCGCGCCGCACCGGCTCAGCCGGGCGCTGTCCTATCTAACGCATGCACCATCTAGTAGAATGCAGGCACCCTGGCTTTTTACAACCACACGGCTTTATTTTTTTGGCGGCGCGCTCAGCCAATCGCGTAGATCGCCAAGAACCACGCGCTTGGGTCCGCCGGCCGACCTTCCCTGTCTGCCTGTCAATGCGCGATGCGGGCCACGGGCCATTGGCGAAAAAAAAGCCGGGGCTGGGTGCCCCGGCAGATTGAGACGGATGAAAAAGAAGGAGATCAGGCTTTTCTAACGCAGGCAGCGGCACGGTTTACGACCGCAGAACTCTGCTTTCCCCCGGAGAAGCCCAACGAGTGGCGCAACTCGCCCAGGATCGCGTGCTTGCGCTTGCTGACCGCCTGCTGGCTGATCCCCAGCACCTTGGCCATGTCGCTTTCCGTGCGCCTGTCGCAGAACAGCTGCTCGATCAGCCATTCGCCGGAAGCCGATAGCTGTGCCAGGGCGCATCGCTGCGCATCCTGAATCCATGTGCCGGCGAGCCCCTCTTGCGCCCGGATCCGGAGCGCCTCTTGATCCTCATCAGGGATACAGCGGGTGGCATAGGTCCACTCCTGGCGATAGCGGGTGAACGCGTCTGCCATCACCCGCTGCCGCACGAAGGCGGCGAGGGGGACCCCACGCGCGGGGTCATAGTCACGCTCGGCCTGCCAGGCGGCGGCTGCTCCATGCGCGCGCATCTCTTCCATCCAGTCACTTGCCGAGTAGTTCCGGGGCGTATGCCAGACGCGGATTTGTCGCAAGCAGCTATCCAGTACCGTTTTCCAATGAGACATTCGCATGGATCTCCATTCCGTGTCGTTTGCTCGACAGAGGTGGTCCGAAAGGGAAAGGGTGTCAGCTGGCAAATCGAGCAGATGCGCCGCGAATTCAGGCTGTTGACGCGAGCCACAAAAAAGCCAGTGCCGCGCGCTCACAGCGTAATCATCCGGCTTTTGGCTTTTATTCGGCCTCGGTGCCGTCAAAGGTCAGAGCCAAGAAAGTGAGCAAGACGATTTATGAGGTGCGTGCTAACCTGCTCCGGGACTCCCTCAAGGCAGAGCTATGCAGCCCACAACTGCCTTCTTGCCACGTTAGCAACGTGACAGTCTTCAAGGAACTTTGCTATTATGCATCCTTGTCTGCCAACGCAACAACGTGCAAACGTCCCGTTCAAGCCTTTTTAGACAGGGTCTTTTGGCCCCTCATAAACCAGAGACCGCGCTTTACGCATCCGTCCAGGTTCCCGCCTGCCGCTGCGGACGAACCTGCCCGGTGTCACCTCCTTTCTCTGCATTCTTGGCACGCAAACAAAAACCGGCTGAGCCCCTTCGGGCTCAGCCGGTTTCGCAATTCGCTCCACCCAACGCATCAGCGACCAGGTACTACAGCGCTGGGTATCTCAGCTTCTGAGCTAG
>JAUJNC010000106.1 GCA_030446525.1 Armatimonadaceae bacterium | reverse complement strand
TTCGCGACCGTCTATAAGCAACCGACCAACAAGAAACGCGTAGTCTAAACATCAAGTGATAATGAAGGAGGAAGCATTTTTGGGGAGGGCGTTGTGATCGAACGAGTGCAACAGCAAGGCGGCGAGTTCGTGGACAAAGAGGCGCTTCGCCGCATTTTCGAGGAACAGGATGCCCAGATGGGGTTTGTAAAAAGCAGCAACGTGACCGCGCAGGAAGTTCGGGAACTGATGCGGAGGGATGGTGTTCGGCCGGAAGATAATTCCGCTTCCCGCGAGATCATAGCTATGCGGAACAAGTAGCGACGATGCCGGTACTTCTCTGGGACGCAAGCGCCCTGGCAAAACGCTACGTGCCTGAGCAAGGCAGCGACATGGTGGACGCCTTGTTCGAGAATGTGGCATTGTCTCAAATGGTCGGAACTCTGTTCGGGTATGCCGAGGCATTTTCGGTCGTTTTGCGCAAGCACAACCGGGGCGAGATCAATGCCAACACGTTCCAAAAAGCAAAAACGTTGATGCGCAGCGAACTGTTCGACGACAGGGAGTTCCACCTGCTCTCCTTGTATGACGAGGACTTTGTCGCAAGTCAAGGGCTTATGGAGAAGCACAACATCAACTCTGCGGACGCGGCGATATTGGCCGCCTTCCTGCGCTATACCCGCCGCCACCCGAAAGACCGCCCGGTCTTGGTGCTTGTTGCTGCGGATAAGGATTTACTGCGCGCCGCGGAACGTGAGGGGATCGGGACGCTGGACCCGGAATCTTTGTTGCCGGAGAATGTCCCTTCACGCCTTGAAGACTACGCGCGCCTGGAGTCAGAGGATGACAGCTCTGCCAGCGGGACCATGCAGCTTTCTTTGCGTTACTGCTCCGGCCAGGTAAGGGTTCTGCGGGACTTCGCCTCCGCCTCGACCTCACCGCGCGTGAAGGGGAGGGGGCGGTACTGGCGCTTGGCGGCGAGGGGCATCTGGTCGGCGTGGTGCGGGGAGGCGGGGTCGTCGCTGTTGCCGTAGGGGGCGTAGCTCCAGGCGCGGGCGGGGCCGTTGCCCAGTTCGACTACCATGCGGAAGGAGGCGCCCTGGGTGGCGACGATCTTGCCCTGGAGGTCGGGCAGGCCGTTGTTCGGGGTGAGCGAGTCGCCGCCGCCGTCGAGGGGCAGGTCGACGGCGCCGCGCCGGTGGCGGTGGATCTGGCCCCAGGGGGTGTCGAGCGCAATGGATCGCTGCCGGAAGGTGCGGGCCGTGTCCAGCAGGGCGCGCACGGCCTGGTCGGGGTGGAGCCGGGCGACGGCGGGCGCGGGCTGGGTGGGGGGCAGCAGAGGCGGCGCGATCAGGGGCTGCACCGCCGGGTGCGACAGCCAGGCGTGGAACAGAGCGGCCCCGCGCGCGTCCGCGGTCAGGTGCCCGTCCCAGGCTGCGAGGACGTTGAGACATTCATCCAGGAGCGGTTTGTCGCCCGCCGGGAACTCCTTCGAGGTGCGGGCCGCCGCGAGCAGAGCGGGCAGTTCCCTGGCGGCGGTCAGGTCCAGGACGTCGGTGGCGATGGCTTTGGCGTCGTGCGGAGAGATCCGGGGCGCGGCCCGGAGCAGGTGGGTCAGCCGGACGCCGCGCGCGGTGCGGACGTCGGGGGCCAGCCAGTGCGGGTAGCGCGCGCGGTCCGCGGACGGCGACAGCTTGACCTCCGGAGCGGCGTAAAACGGGCCGTCGTTGCAGTTCTGGAGGAAGCCCGCGGGCGGGTCGAAGGCCCGCGGCAGCTCGTCGAAGGGCACGGGGTCGCCCCATTCTGTGGCCTTGAGCCAGCCGGGCACGGGGCTGCGGAAGTCGTAGCCGGCGGGGCGGCGCGGGATCTGCCCGCCCCAGACGTAGCCGACGCGCCCCGACGCGTCGGCGAACACGTGGTTGAACAGGACCACGTGCCGCCCCGCCAGCGCCTTGCGGTACTCGTCCACGGTTTGCGCCAGGCACTGCGCCCGCACCTGGTCGAACAGGCCCACATCCCCCCATCCCGCCTTGCGGACCGCGTACGCCTTGCCGCCGGCCTGTAGCAGGAGGGGGCCGTGGTGCGTGTAGGCGATGGCGTGCGCCTCCTCCTTTACGGAGCCATCGGGCTGCTTGACGCGGAAGGTGAACGTGCGCCGCTCGAGAGGCCGCTGTCCGCCGTCGTAGGCATAGGCGGCCGGGTCCTTTTCCGGCGCGAGCCGCTCCTCGTACAGGTCGGACAGGTCGGGCAGGTTGACGGTGTTGGCCCAGGCGACCCGCCCGTTGTGCCCCATCACGAGGAACGGCAGGCCGGCGAAGGTGATGCCGGTGACGTTCATCGGGCCGCAGGCGAGGTGCGCCTCGTACCAGCGCAGAAACCCGTCCCAGGGCAGGTGCGGGTCGAGGGAGACGATCGCGCCCTTGCCGCTGGCCGTCTTTTTGCCCGACAGCGCGAACGCGTTCGAGCCGCGCCCGCCCGGCGCGGGGGGCTGCTCGAACGGGTCGGTGGCGAAGGCGAGGTTGATGAACTGCGCGAAGGCGACCACGTCGGCGGGCGCAGCCTCGAAGGCCCAGGCGGGGCGCCTGCCCGGGTTATCCTTCTGGAAGCGGTTGACGCCCGCGCAGAACGCCTCGATGTCGGCGCGCACCTGTGGCGAAAGGGCGCCGTACTTCTCCTTCCCGATCTCCCGAAGGCGGAAGGCGCGGGTCCGGATATCGCCCGGCAGCGCGGCGGCGCCGTCGATCTCGGACAGCTCGCCGCGTGCCTGCTTGTAGTTGCGGAGCAGGGCGGTGAGCCGGTCCTCGGCTTGTGCGTAGCCGAACGCGTACATGCCCGCCTCCTCCGAAGGGGAGAAGATGTGCGGGACGCCGTAGGCGTCCCGGAACACGGTCGCGTCGGCGGAGCGGTCCGGCCCTCCGCAAGCGGAAACCAGTGCAGCCATCAGTAGCAGAAAGAACGGGCGGAAAGGGGTGCGGCGGCGCGGCACGCGGCGGCTCGAAGAGCGGCTACTCGAAGGGGCCGACGGGGTTGCGATCCTCCTGGCCGAGCTTGTTGCCCTGCGAGCCGGAGCTTCCCACGTCCGAAAGATCCGTGTACATCGCCTCGCGCTCCGAACTGGTCGCCTTGCCGCGGACGACGCGGTCTTTCGCGCGCGCGTACTTCGCCTCGGCGGACGGGAGCGTGTGGTCCCTGTCGAGGACGTCGTGCTCATCGTCGCGCCCCGTGGCCAGGGGCATCTGCTCGGTGCGGAGGTGCTCCACACCCCCGCCGTTGCTGGCCGGCGCGCCGGCCGCCGGCGCCGTGCCGTCTGCGCGGGGTGCGGCATCGCGTCGGTTCTCCCGCAGCACGGCCGCCACGGCCGCCACCGCGCCGATACCCAGCGCCATGCCAAGAAGTCGGTTCATTCTGTTACGTCGCCTCCGTTTGTCGTCTTCAAGCTCCTTATAACATTCCCACCTGCGCCGGGTGGGCAAACCAGAATAGCGTGCGGCCTCAAGAAGGGGGGGGCGCGCGCCGACAATCACGGCGGGAACGATGGGACGCCGCGCCCCGGCCGGCGGCATCGCCCCGAAGGAGCACGAACCTATGCTTCGTGGCATGTATACGGCGGCCTCGGCCATGCTCGCGCAGGAGACCGCGCAGTCCGTGATCGCCAATAACCTGGCCAACGTCAATACCCCCGGCTACAAGGGGGACGTGGCCGTCTTCGAATCGTTCCGCCTGGCGGCGCTTGCCCGCGCCGACGGCGGGGTCCTCGATGCTTTTACAGGCGAGACACTGGGAAACCTGGGCGGGGGCAGCGTCCCGGCCAGCATCGGCCTGGATAGGGCGGAGGGGGCGCTGAAACACACCGGGAACCCGCTCGACGTGGCCGCGCGCGGGAGCCAGTTCTTCGTGGTCCGCACGCCGGCGGGCGACCGGCTGACGCGCGCGGGCGCGTTCGCCCTGGGCCCCGACGGCGCGCTGACGGACACGGGCGGCTACCCGGTCGTAGGCAAAGACGGCAGCCCGATCCGGCTGGACGCCCGCTCCCCCGCCTCCATTGACGCGGACGGCAACGTCCTCGTAAACGGCGCGGCCGCCGCGGCCCTCAAGGTCGTCGAGCTCGCGCCCGGCGCCCGGCCCGTGAAAGAGGGGAACCGCCTGCTGCGCGCGGACGCCGCTTCCTACCGCGACGCGGCGCGTCCGGCGCTCGTGCCCGGATCGCTGGAAGGGAGCAACGTCTCCCCCGTCGAGGAGATGGTCAGCATGATCGCGGCGATGCGCGCCTACGAGGCGGCGCAGAAGGCGGTCCACAGCCAGGACGAGGCGCTGGGCCGCGCCCTGAACAACGTCGCCAAAGGCTAAAGCGGGCGCCCCAAACGACCGATAAACAGAAGCAGAGAACGACGGCGGGACCGCGCCCAGAGCCTCGGATGCAGGCGGGCCGGACGCCGAACGGGCGCCCCGGAACGATGGACGGGGCGCCCCCTACGAACGTAAGGAGCTTGTATCGCACTATGATGCGCGCCCTGTACACGTCGGCGACCGGCATGATCGCCCAGCAGTTTCACATGGACGTGGTTTCCAACAACCTCGCCAACGTCAACACCGCCGGGTTCAAGAAGTCCCGCGCGGACTTCCAGGACCTCCTGTATCAGACCATCCGCCCCGCCGGGGTGACGGTATCCGAGGGCGCACAGGTGCCCGCGCCGCTCGAGGTCGGGCTGGGCGCCCGCCCCGTGGCTTCCGTCACCCTGTTCACGACGGGCGCCTTCCAGCAGACCGGCAACCCGCTCGACGTCGCGATCGAAGGCGACGGCTTCTTCAAGGTGCAGACGCCGGGGGGCGCCGCCTACACCCGCGACGGCGCGTTCAAGATCGACGCGCAGGGCAGCGTGGTCAACTCCGACGGCTACAAGCTCCAGCCCGACATCCGCATCCCCGCCGACGCCCAGCAGATCAGCATCGGCAAAGACGGGACGGTCTCGGCCCTGACCGGCGGCCAGACCGAGCCGACCGTGCTGGGCCAGATAACGCTGGCCCGCTTCACCAACCCGGCGGGCCTGTCGCACGCCGGCGGCAACGCGTATGTCCCGACGGCGGCGTCCGGCCAGCCGGTCGAGGGCACGCCCGGGACCGAGGCGTTCGGCAAGATCAGCCAGGGGACGCTGGAGATGAGCAACGTCCAGATCGTCGAGGAGATGGTCAACATGATCACGGCGCAGCGCGCGTATGAGACCAACTCCGCCATCCAGACCGCCGACGAGATGCTCAGCACGGCCAACAACCTGCGGCGGTAAGAAACGGATGCGACGTTCTTGGACAGAGCGCGGCCAGCGGCGCCCCTACATGGGCATCGTGCTGCGCTGGCGGCGGCGAATACCGCCGCCGGCGCGGGTAAGATCCTGGTGCGCGGCCCGCCGCCACGGTGACAGGCCGCGAGATCCGCCTGCGCGACATCTCGACGCGGGAGGCGCTGGGCGGGATCGTGCTCGAGGGCGGCGGCGCTGCCGGGCCGCTCCCTGCGTGCTGCCCCCGGCGACATCCGCCTGCGCCTGCGCGCCGCCCGCGCCAATCCCGGCCTCTGTCGATCCCCGGCGCCGTTACGGTGACCACGGTGGGCGAGCGCGGTCGCCGGCGATGCGCTTCGTCGCGGCGGCCACCCGACCCTCGCCGGCGCGCTGTTCCCGCCGAGGATGTGACCATCGCGGCGGTGTCGATCCCCCGTATGCCGTACCGTTTACGGCGGCGGGACGCCTGCTCGGCGGGCGCGCCGCTCCCTGCGCTCGGCGCGCAGCGCGGTCGTGCCGGTTACGGTCACGGCGCCCGGCGGGGCGAGATTGCGCATCGAGGTGGCGCTGCGCCCGTGACGGTGACGGCGCCGGCGGTGGTCGCCGCGCGGCCATCGCCCGGCGCGCCGGCGGTCGTCCCGAGGAGGACGTGACCCTGGCCCGGGTGGAGACCAAGGCGACCGTCGCAGACGCCTGTCGGACGTGATCGGCAAGCGCGCCGTCGACGCCCTGCCGACGGGCAGACGCTGTGGACATGGACTGCTGGTGCCCTGCTCGCCGCGAACGCCGCGTCACGTGCGCGTCGCTCGACGCCGGTGAGTGGCGACCGCTACCACCCGCGAGGAGGGGCGCGCCGGGCAGACGATCCGCGTCCGCCTCCATGCCGACCCGAACCGCCCGGACCCGCCCGCGAGGTGCGCGCCCGCGTCGCCGACGCCGAAACCGTGGTTGTGGAGGAATAGATGAAGAAGAAAACGCTGCTTCTTGCGACACTCTGGGCGCTCGGCACGGCCGCTGGCGTGCGCGCGGACTGCGCTGTGGACGCGCGCCGCTCGGCGAGCCTGTTCGCCGACGGCAAGGCGCGCCGCGTGGGCGACATCCTGACCGTGCTCGTGTCCGAGCAGACGCAGGCCGTGGCGCAGGCCACCACCAAAGCCGGCAAGTCGGAGAGCGCCTCGCTGGGCAGGCACCGGGTTCTTCCTGGACCAGATCAAGAAGCTGGGCATCAGGGGCAACACCGACCTGAACGCCTCCGGGCGAACCGCGCGCAACGGCTCGCTCACGGGCCGCATCACGGTCACGGTCAAATCCGTCGATCCGGGCGGCAACCTCGTGGTCGAGGGCGTGCGCGAGGTGACCATCAATTCCGAAAAGCAGAAGATGATCTTCACCGGCCGCGTGCGTGCGCCGCCGATGTCCATTTCGACAACACCGTCGCCTCCGCCCTGGTCGCCGATGCCGCCGTCACCTACGAGGGCAAGGGCCGGTCGAGAACAAGCAGCGCGACGGCATCATCACGCGCATCTTCAAGATCCTGTTCTAAAATGATCAAATACTTCGCGGTACTGGCGGCGCTCGCGGCGCGCTGGCGGGCGGAGCGGATCAAGGACATCGCCCGGGTGGGCGGGTCCGCTCGAACCAGGCTACGTCCGGCTACGGGCTGGTGGTGGGGCTGGACGGCACGGGCGACACGGGCGGCACGCGTTCACGCCGCGATCCGTCGCGGCCATGCTTTCCCAGTTCGGCGTCACCGTCCCCGCCGGCGCGATCAAGACCAAGAACGTGGCCGCCGTGATCGTGACCGCCGACCTGCCCGCCTATGCCCGGAACGGCGGCGCGCTGGACGTGCAGGTCTCGTCGCTGGGTGACGCCAAGTCGCTCCAGGGGCGGCACCCTGCTGCAGACGCCGCTGCGCGCCTGCCGACGGCAACGTGTACGCCGTGGCGCAAGGCGCCCTCTCGGTGGGGGCTTCACGGCGGGCGGGGGCGGCGAACAGACCAAAAACCACGTCACGGCGGGCCGGGTTCCCGGCGGCGCCCTCGTGGAACGGGAGGTGCCGACGACGCTGCGCGGGGCGAACGGCGGCGGGCTCCAGATCACGCTGCACCGGCCGGACTTCGACGGCGGCGCGCGTGGCCGAGGCCATCCGGGGCGCCCGGCTGGGCGTGTCCGCCCACGCCGCCGACGCGGGCACGATCGAGGTCACGTCCCCCGACCCGACGGGCGCGGGCGCGGTGAATCTGATCGCCAGCATCGAGGGCCTGCCGTGACCACGGACGGCCGCCCGGGTCATCGTCAACGGCGCACGGGCACCGTCGTGATCGACGGCGACGTCACCATCGCCCCATGCGCCATCGCGCGGCGCGCTGACGGTGAAGATACGCACCCGCTTCGACGTGTCACAGCCGAGCCCGCTTTCGAGAAGGGCGTGACCGTGGTGACCCCCAGGACCAAGTTAGAGGCGCAGGAGGAGGGCGGGCGCGTGCTGCCCGTGCCGCAGGCGTCCACGGTCGATCAGGTGGTCAAGGCGCTGAACACCCTGGGCGTCACGCCGCGCGACCTGATCGCCATCCTGCAGGCGCTCAAGGCCGCGGGCGCGCTCAAGGCCGAGATCGAGATCCAGTGATCCGGTAAAGACCGGCGCCTGGACAGCCGACAATAGGGATGAGGACGATGCCTGAGATAACGACCAGATTTCTGCCGCCGATGCCGCCGGGCGCGGGCAAGGATGCCGCGCTCAAGGGCGTCCCGCAGCCCCCGCGGTTCCGTGGGGGCGGCCCTCACCCCCCCGGCCCTGAGCTGGGGGAGGGGGGGGAGAAGAGAAAGGCGCCGGTATCTTCCGCTCCCCGCCCCCCCGCCGCGGGGGAGGGACACGGGGAGGGGGCCGAGAAGCTGCGCGACGCGACGCAGCAGTTCGAGGCGTTCTTCGTGGCCTACCTGATGAAGCAGATGCGGAAAGGCGTCGGCGAGGGCCAGGGGATCCTGGCGCCGTCCGAGGGCGAGAAGGTTTTCCGCGACATGATGGACGACGAAACGGCCCGCTCCGCCAGCGCCACGGGCCAGATGGGGATCGCCGACCTGCTGTATAACCAGCTGGCGCCAGCGCTCCGAGGTGAGCAAGGAAAGGGACAACGATGACGCAAACCGAGACACCGGCCGCCGGCGCCCCCGTGTCGCCGCAGAGCCGGCGCATGAGCCGCCGCCTGCTGGCCCTTCTGAAGAAGGAGCTGGTGGTGCAGCACCGCCTGCTCGTGGCGGCGACGCAGATGCGCGAAGCCATCGTCGAGCGTGATGTGGCCTCCCTGGGCGCGGTGCGAGACTACCAGGCGCAGCTCCAGGGGGAGGCCGAGCAGCTGGCCGCCGAGCGCATGGACCTGTCGTGGAGCATCGCGCGCGCGGCCGGCGTGCCGGCGGCCGTGCTGACGCTGTCGCGGGTGGCCGACTGCTGCCCGGCGGACGTGGCCCTGCTGATCGGGGCGACCTGCAGGATGCTTTTGGAGGTGGCGTCCGAGGTGCAGAACGCCCACCACCTGAACCGGCAGCTGCTCGAAAACGAGCTCGAATACATCGGTGCCTCGCTCGAGGTGCTGGCCCGCGCCGCGGCGCCGCGCAAGGACTATGCGGCGCCGGCCGGGCAGCCGGGCACGTACGCGATGATTCTTGACAAGGCGGCTTAGAGAAAAATGCCCGACCCCTTTTTCGGCGTCGAGTCCGGCCTGCGCGCGCTCCGCACGGCGCAGGCGGCCATGGACACGGCGTCCCACAACATCGCCAACGTCAACACGCCCGGCTACTCCCGGCAGCGCGTCGAGTACCAGGTCACGGACCCGTACACCGTCCCGTCCCAGTGGTACAAGATCGGCGCCCTGCAGATCGGCACCGGCGTCCAGGCGCGCGCCATCACGCAGGCGCGCGACAACGCCCTCGATGTGCAGGTGCGCGCGGGCTATTCGGACCGGGAGGCGCAGGTGGCCCTGCAGGGGGCGCTGACGCAGGTCGAGGAGGCGGTCGGCGAGCCGGGGCCCAACGGGGTCAACGCCGCCCTGACCCGCCTGTTCAACGCCTTCCAGGACCTGGCCAACAACGCCGAAAGTGCGCCGCTGCGCAGCGCCGTGGTGGCGGGCGCCGGGACCCTGACGTCCACCTTCCGCCAGGTCCGTGAGCGCCTCGAGAACGTCGAGGCGGGGGTCAACACCCGGCTGGAGTTCAGCGTCTCCGAGATAAACGGCATCGCCGGGCAGGTCGCGGCGCTCAACACCGACATCCGCAAGGTGCTGGCGCAGGGCGACGAGCCCAACGACCTGCGCGACCAGCGCAACAGCCTGCTGGACGCCCTGGCCAAAAAGGCGAACACGACGGTGATCCCCGCCGCCGACGGGACGCTGACGGTGCAGATCGGCGGCGTCGCCCTGGTGCGCGGCACCATCGCCTATCCCGTCGCGGGCCTTTCCAGTCTGACGGCAGGCGGCGACCTCGTGAGCGGCGAGATCAAGGGGCTGCTGGATGCGCGGGCGCGCGTCACGGCGTACCAGGGCAGCCTGGACGGTCTGGCGGCGGCGTTCATCGGCCAGGTCAACGCGCTGCACCAGGCCGGCCGGGACCGGACCGGCGCGCCGGGCGCCGCGCTCTTCACCGGCACGGGCGCCTCCGACATCGCCATCAACCCGGCCGTGGCCGCCGACCCGGACCGGATCGCCGCCGCGGCCGGGCCGCCCGCCGCGTTCGCCGTGGGCAGCGGCGACAACGCGCTCGCCATCGCCGCCCTGGCGGGCAGGAAGATCACGTCCGGGGCGGTCAGCAACCAGACCCTGCGCGACTTCTGGGGCGGCGCCGCGGCGACCCTGGGCGTCGAGGTGAAGACGCTGAACGGCAGCGTTTCCGGCCACGAGGCGTTCGTCAAACAGCTGGAGGCGCGCCGGGAGGCGATCTCCGGCGTGTCCCTGGACGACGAGATGGCCGACCTGATGAAGTTCCAGCGCGCGTACCAGGCGGCCGCGAGGCTGATAAGCATCTCCGACGAGATGACCGCTACCCTGATCAACTCCTTCGGGGGGAGGGCTTAACCCGTGTCTATAGGACTTCGCGTCACCTTCGGCGCCCTGGCGCGCGGCGCGCAAACCGGTATGGCGGGGGCGCTCACCAGGACGTACAACGCCCAGCAGGCGCTCACGAGCGGCAAGCGCATCAACCGGGCCTCCGACGACCCCGGCGGCGCGGCGCAGGTGATCAAGCTGAACGACGCGCTCGGCGACGTCGCGCAGTACCTGCGCAACGGCGAGGAGGCGCGGAGCTTCCTCAGTCTGACCGATTCGGCGCTCGACGGGCTGGGGAGCATCGTCCGTCAGGCGCGGGATCTGACGCTGCAGGCGGCCAACGCCACCAACAGCACGCCCGAGGCGCGGGCGGCCCTGGCCGGACAGATCGGGCGGATCAAGGAGCAGGCCGTCGGGATCGCCGGCACGAACATCCGGGGTCGGTACCTGTTCGCGGGCCAGAAGACCGAGACGCGCCCCTTCGACCCGGCGGACGCCACCAACGCCTACCAGGGCGACGCGGGGTCGCTGCGCGTCGAGATAAACCGCGGCGAGTACGTGGCCATGAACGTGCCCGGCGCCGAGGTGTTTTCCACCCTCCTGGGCGACCTGGACGCTGTGCGCTCCGATATACTTGCCGGCGACCTGCAAAACCTGTCCGCCCAGGGCGTCGCGAAGATGACCGACGGGCTGGACCGCATCCTGGGCGCGCGCGGCAAGACCGGCGCCGTGATGAACCAGATCGAGAACACGCGGGTGCGGCTGGACACGGCCCAACAGGAGTTCACGGCGCTGTCCTCCGAGATCGGGGAGATCGACATCGCGCAGGCGATCGTCGAGCTGCAGGCGGCCCAGAACGCCTACCAGGCGTCGCTCGCCAGCACCGCGCGCACGTTCCAGCAGAGCCTGATGGACTACCTGCGATGACAAGTACGCCGGCACAAACGACACACACCGTGGAGACGGCGCGCTTCGGCTCGCTGGCCGTGGGGGAGGACGCCCTGGTGACGTTCCCGGACGGGCTGCTCGGGTTTGCGGACGCGCGCCGTTTCGTCCTCGTGCCGCACGGCCCGGGCACGCCGTTCGTCTGGCTGCAGTCGGCGGAGCGCCCCGAACTGGCGTTCCTGCTCCTGGCGCCGTCCGTCGCGATCCCCGGCTACGCGCCCGCCCTGCCGCCCGGCGCCGGGCCCGACGCCTCCCTCTGGGTGATCGTCACGCTCCCCGCCGGCAGGCCCGAGGAGATGACCGCCAACCTGCTGGGCCCCCTCGTCATCGACGAGGCGTCGCGGCAGGGGCGGCAGCTGGTCCTGTCCGACGACCGCTTCTCCACGAAGCACCGCATGTTTCCCGCCCGTAGGCCGGAAGAGACGCCCGTGGCGGGCAGGGGGTAACATATCGTGCTTGTACTGACGCGGCGCGTGAACCAGTGCCTCCAGATCGGCGAGGACATCACGATCACGGTGGTGGAGGTGCGCGGGGACCAGATCCGTTTGGGCATCGAGGCCCCGCGCTCCATTGCCGTCTACCGTGCCGAGGTGCTGGCGCAGATCCGGCAGGAAAACGCCAGCGCCTCCCGGTCCGCGCCCGAGGACGTCGAGGCGGCCCTCGGCCTGCTGCCGCCCACCCCCGTCGAGAAAAGCTGACAGCCAGGTTCCGGGCCGCGGCGCGCTATTGAACGGTTATGACGTTTGACGTCGCCGCTCTGGTGTAGCCGTCCTGCAGGAAGTAGCGGAACTCGTACTGTCCGGCTTGGCCCGGGGCCGTGAGCGAGCGGCTGCCCGAGGCCGCGCCGCCGGTGTAGTCCGCCCACAGGTAGTCGTCGTCAGGGGCGCCCGGGCGGTACAGTCCCACCCAGTCCGTCGTGGCGCGGTCCGCAGGCGCCGTCCAGCTCACGGTGATGTCGCCGCCGGGAGCCGCCGTGTCGGGAGCGGCCGTCAGCGAGTAGCTTCCCGGGCTCTCCGTGCCGACGAAAAGCAGCCGGTTTGGTGAGCCTGTGCCGGGCCTGACCACCTTGCCGGTGGTCGCGCTGCTCGTGATCGCCTCGCTGACGGCGGCCGGCGAGGCCTGGGGGTCGCCCTGCAGAAACAACGCCGCTGCCCCCGCCACATGCGGCGCGGCCATCGAGGTGCCCGAAAGGGTCGCCGTCGCCGTGTCGCTGCCGATCCAGGTCGAGATGATGTCCACGCCCGGCGCGAACACGTCCAGCGCCGAGCCGTAGTTGGAGAACCAGGCCCGGTTGTCGCGGATGTCCGTGGCCCCGACCGTGATCGCCTCGGCGACGCGGGCGGGGGAGACGTTGGCGGCGTTCACGTTGTCGTTGCCGGCGGCCACCACGTAGGTGACGCCCGCCGCGACCGAGTTCCTCACCGCCGTGTCCAGCGCGCTGGAAGCGGCGCCGCCCAGGCTCATGTTGGCGACCGCGGGCTTGGCGTGGTTGGCCGTCACCCAGTCGACGCCGGCGATCACCCCGGAGGTCGTGCCATGCCCCCGCCCGTCGAGCACGCGCACCCCGAAGAGTTGGACGTCCTTGGCGACCCCATAGGTGCTGCCGCCGATCGTCCCGGCCACGTGCGTGCCGTGCCCGTTGCGGTCGTTGCCATCGCCCCCGAACGCGTCGAAGACCCGCGAAGCGCGGCCCCCGAACTCCTGGTGGGTGGCGCGGATCCCGGTGTCGATCACATACACGTTAACGCCCGACCCGGTAGCGGTGAAGGTGAAGGCGCCGTTGAGCGGCAGGTCGCGCTGGCCGATGCGGTCCAGCCCCCACGGCGCGTCGAACTGGGTGTCCGTGGCCGATACCGCGCCGTCCTCTTCCACGAAAGCCACGCGCGGGTCTCGGCTGAGCGTGGCAGCTCCGGCCTCGGGCATGCGCGCTGCGAAGCCGTTCACGGCGTGTTGGTAGACACGCCCGATGTGGACGCCGTAGGCGCGGGCCAGATCGCCGGCGAGTCGGGCCGCCCCGGACCGCGCCCCCCGGGCGCCGGGCGCCTGGTCTTTGAAGATGACGATGTACTGCTCGGGGACGGGCTGTTGGGCCCTCCGTATGCCCTGGCTGTGCGCCGGCAGCGCCAGCTGGCAAAGAACGACGGTGACAAACGAGCTACAAACTTTTCTCATTTTCGTCTCATTAATCGGTGCGGCGGGCCGCCAGCGCTCTGCCCAGCAGCGCCGACCGGCCGGCGATGACGGCGACGCCGAGCAGGGCGCAGAACCCGAAGGCCAGGGCGG
>JAUJNC010000105.1 GCA_030446525.1 Armatimonadaceae bacterium | reverse complement strand
GTTCTGGGACATGACGACGCGCCGAACCGTCGGCACGCTGCCCATCACGATTGCCCCTGACCCGGAAGATGTCCCCTGCTAGCCGGTCGTTTAGGGCGACGGCCGGCGTTTGGCTGTCGCGATCCAGGAACGAAAGGCGCCGCTTCGCTATGTCAGCCGCATTGCACTGTGGGATGTCGACGGCGGCGCAGCAGCGCCGCGTCGTATGCCGCCTCCGGTAGCGCAGGTGCCGGGCTACGTGAACGGCATTGCGCTGGCGCCGGACGGACGAACCCTGGCCGTCTTCGGGGCCAGGCCGCTCGGGCCGAACACCGGCGCCGCCATCTGGGAGTTGCGGGACGTGGCGCCGGGCGCCGGCGCCGCACCGCCGATCAGACACGCGGCTGCCTCTCTGGAGGGCGACGGCAGCCGCATTGACCGCCGGCGCAGAGTCATGTGGGCGCGGTTCACTCCGGACGGCCGAACGCTGATCGCCGGCGAGCGTGGGGGGACCGTGCGTCTGTGGGATGTGGCGACGCGCAAACTTATTTATGCCCTTCCCAACGCCCCTTCTACAGACGCCTATGTCGCTCTTTCCCCTGATGGAGCGCTTCTGGCCACCGCAACAACGATGGGGGACAAGCCCACGGCCACGGTGCTGGACCTGCGGGCGCGGCGCGTCGTCTTTTCGCGGCAAGAGCACGTCGGCAGGATAAACGGTGTCGCGTTCTCGCCGGACGGCAAAACACTGGTCACCTGCGGGTTAGACCAAACCGTCAAGTTTTCGAACCTCGCCACCGGTCAGGTCGCCGCCACGCTGAAGATGGACGACCCCTGGTTGCCGCGCTTCGCCCCCGACGGCAACCGGCTGCTCGTCGGCTCCTTCCTCGGCGTCAGAGTCTTGGAGGCGCCGCCGCTCTCGAAGGCGGACGCGGTCCCGGCTTCTCCGGGGCGCAGCGCGGCGGCGCGTACCCGCCCATCGCTGCTTGCCGACAAAAGGGTAAGCGCAGTAAAATAGCGGGAGCGAGTCCCACGCCGGAGACACCCAACATGGCCTCCATCAAGCCGAACCGCCTGTCCGCCGAGATCGCCCACGTCCTGTTTCTGGACCTAGTCGGTTATTCGCGCCTGTCCATGGAGGAGCAGTCGCGGCTCGCGAAGAAACTGTTCGAACGCATGTGTGACACGCCGAAGCTCGGACGCGCTGTTCTGACATGAATGGCGTAAACCCACTGGCAGACGAGGAGCAGGAGCCGCCCGTCCGGGAGTTCGCCGACCGGGGAACGCTCTGGCTGCTGGAGTCGCCGGAGAACCTGCGCGGCCTGCTCCAACTTGTCGCCCGCGACCTTGCCGAGCGGTTAGATTTTGCCCGCGCGGAGCGCATCAACCGCTCGTTCGTGCCCGACGACCTGCACAAGCAGGAGGCCGACCTGCTCTACCGCGTCCCGTTCCGCGAAGACAGCGGCGGCGCGGGCGAGGTCCTGGTCTACGTGCTGCTGGAGCACCAGTCGCGGCCCGACCGCGCCATGGGCCTGCGCCTGCTCTCGTACATGACGCAGTTATGGGAAACGCAGCGGCGCGGCTGGCAGGACGCGGGGACGCCCGCTTCGCGGTGGCGCCTCCATCCGGTCGTGCCGATCGTCTTTTATACCGGCAGGCGCAGATGGAGTCGTCCGATCAGTCTGGCCGCGCTGATGGACGTTCCGCCGTCACTGGCTCGGTTCACGCCGCAGTGGGAGACACTGTTCCTGAACCTGCAAGCGACGCCGGCGGAGGTATTGACGAGCGCGGGTACGGCGGTCGCCTGGGCGCTCCGAGCACTCCAGGCGGCGAACGCGCCGCAGGAGGCGCTGGCGGAGGTGCTGTCCGACGCGGTTCGTCATCTGGAGGCGTTGCCCGAGGAGGCGCGGGCGGAGTGGCGTCGGGCGTTATACTATCTGTACCTGCTGGTGCGGCACACGCGTGCCAGCGACGAGCAGGACGCGCTGTTTCAGCGAATGAACGAGGCGGTGGAGCCGCGACACAAGCAGGAGGTAGAGAGGATGGCAATGACAGGGGCACAGGCTTTGGAAGCCAAAGGCCGAAAAGAAGGGCGCGCTGAGGGGCGCGTCGAGGGACAGCGCGAATTGCTGTTGGAGCAATTGATATTCAAGTTCGGGCCGCTGACTGCCGAGGCGGTCGCCAAGGTGGAGGGGCTGACCAAGCCGCAGATGGCTGACCTTGCCCGGCGTGTGCTGACCGCGCAAACGCTCGCGGAACTGGGGCTGTAGAGGAGCGCGGCTCCCGGTAAAGCCGGGAATGACGCCGACAGGAGCCAAGACTCAAAGATGGCTGAGGGCAGACTTTCCACCGAGATCGCGCACGTCCTGTTTCTGGATCTGGTCGGTTACTCGCGTGTGTCCATGGAGGAGCAGGCCCGCCTCGGCCGCGAGCTGCGCGCTCTGGTGCGCGGCACCCCGGAGTTCCAGCGCGCCAACCAACACGCCGAGCTGCTCAGCCTTGACACGGGCGACGGCATGGCGCTCGTGTTTTCCCGCGACCCGCTCGCGCCGGCGCAGTGCGCCGTGGAGATCGCCCGGGTGGTCCGTGCCCACCCCAAGCTTTCACTGCGCATGGGCATCCACAGCGGCCCGGTCTCACGCGCCACGGACATCAACGGCAAGGAGAACGTGTCGGGCAGCGGCATCAACACCGCGCAGCGCGTGATGGATTGCGGCGACGCGGGTCATATCTTGCTGAGCAACAGCAGCGCCGAGGTTCTCATACAGTTCGAGACCTGGGCGGCCAGCATCCACGACATCGGCGCGTGCGAGGTTAAGCATGGTGCACGCCTGCACCTCTACAACCTCTATACGGGCGAGGTGGGCAACCCCGAGTGCCCGGCGAAGCTGGAGGCTTTGTCCGCCCTGACTGCCCAGCCCCCTCTCCCGCAAAAGGGAGAGGGGCCGGGGGTGAGGGCCTCTCAGCAGGTCGCCCTGCTCTACAAGCGCAACGCGCAGCCCGACGAGTATGTGCTGAAGCTGTTGGAGACCCAGTTGAGCGCGCACGGGTTTCGGGTGTTCGTGGACCGGCACATGCAGATCGGCGTGGAGTGGGCCGCCGAGATCGAGCGGCAGGTGCGCGCCTCCTACGCCGTCGTCCCGCTGCTCTCCGAGGCGTCCGTCCGCAGCGAGATGCTCGAGTACGAGGTGGAGACCGCCCACAAAGCGGCCCAGAGCCAGGACGGGATGCCGCGCATCCTGCCCGTGCGGGTGGGCTACGGCGGATCGCTGTCCGAACAGGGCGCGCTGCCGGCCATCCTGGACCCGCTGCACTACGCGCTCTGGCAAAGCCCCGAGGACGATGCGCGGCTGGTGGCGGAGATCGTTCATGCCCTGCGAAACCCGCCGCAGCCCAGACCGGATCGCACCCGGCTGGAGCCGGCGGGCGGGGCGGTCCCGCTCGACTCGGAGTTCTACATCGTGCGGCCCACGGACGAAGAGTTCAAGGCGGCGATCGCGCGCCGGGACAGCATCGTGCTGGTCAAGGGCGCGCGCCAGATGGGCAAGACCTCGCTGCTGGCGCGCGGTTTGCAGCAGGCGCGCGAGGCCGGCGCCAGGGTCGTGCTGAGCGATTTCCAGGCCCTCAACGCCGCCCATCTTGCATCGCCGGAGAGCTTGTTTCTGACGCTGGCCGAAGCGATCGCGGACCAGCTCGACCTGGATGTCCTTCCCGACGAGGTGTGGAACGAGCGCCGGGGCGCCAACATCAACCTGGAGCGCTACATCCGCCGCGAGGTGCTGGGCTCCTTGTCCGGACCGCTGGTGTGGGGGATGGACGAGGTGGACCGGCTGTTCTCCTGCCCCTTCGGCAGCGAGGTCTTCTTCGGCCTGTTCCGATCGTGGCACAACCGGCGCTCGCTTGACCCGGCCGGGCCGTGGGGGCGGCTGACCCTTGCCATCGCGTACGCCACCGAGGCGCACCTGTTTATCACCGACCTGAACCAGTCGCCCTTCAACGTCGGGACGCGGCTGACGCTCAACGATTTCACCCCTGGTCAGGTGACCGAGCTCAACCATCGGTACGGCTCGCCGCTGCAGAGCGCCGATGAGGTGGGCCGTTTCTACGGCCTGCTGGGGGGTCAGCCGTATCTGGTGAACCGGGGGCTGACCGAAATGGCGGCGCAGGCGATGGATTTTGCGGCGCTGGAGGCGCAATCGGACCGGGACGAAGGGCTGTTCGGCGACCACCTGCGCCGCATCCTCGTGCTGCTCGCCCAGGACGCCGCGCTGACCGAGGGCGTGCGGCGGGTGCTGCGGGGGGAGCCGTGCCCCGCCATGGAGAGCTTTTACCGCCTGCGGAGTTCCGGCGTTCTTGCCGGCGACTCGGCGCAGGAAGCCCGGCTTCGCTGTCAACTCTACGCCGCCTACCTGTCGCGGCATCTCCTTTGATCCTGCTCCGGAGGCCACCCCATGTCAGCTCCCAGTAGCGGCGACGAGGCCGCCTGGCTCGCGCAGGTACCTCTCTTCGCCCATGCCAGCGCCGACGCGCTGAGGCTGATTTCCCGGCACCTGCGGCGGCGCCGCTGCCGCGCGGGCGAGACGCTGTTCTTCGCCGGCGACCCCGGCCACACGCTCTACATCATCGTGTCCGGCTCGGTCAAGATCTGCCGCCACACGCCCGGCGGCGACCGGGTCGTCATCGCCCTGCTGGGGCCGGGGCAGCCTTTCGGCGAGATGTCACTGCTGGACGGCGAGCCGCGCTCGGCCGACGCCATCGTCGCCGACGACGCCGAAGTGGTGATGCTGGACCGGGAGCGCTTCGAGGCCGTGCTGCGGGAGAACCCGACGGTGGCCCTGGAGATGCTGGCGGAGCTGGCCCGCCGCCTGCGGCGCACCGACGACTCGGTCAACCTCTCCTCGGGGCTGAGCATCGGCGGGCGCGTGGCCCGCCAACTGCTGGAGCTCTCGCAGGTCTACGGCGAGGAGCTGCCGGGGGGCGGGCGGCGCCTGCGGCGAAAGGTGACCCAGCAAGAGATCGCGGAGATGGTGGGCTGCACGCGCGAAAGCGTCAACAAAACCCTGGGCGCCCTGAAGCGGGAGAAGGCCGTGCTCGTGGGCGGCGACGGCCACCTGGTGCTGAAGAAGATCGCGCTGCTGGGGCGGCGGGCGGCCGGCTGTTGAGTGCCGCGCCGTGCGCCGGCCGCGCATCGCCCGCCTTGGCCGGCGCTGTGGTCAACCTGGCCCTGAGGACGAGGCACGCCGCGCGGCAAACTTGTCTGCGGTGTCGTCCCCCAGGCTGAGCCTCGGACATCCCCGTGCGCCTTCATCATCGACCTCTCCGCCGGTTGCTGTACGGGATCGCCGGTCGCGCCCGTGAACGTACAGAACCTCCGTGATGTGAAAGTATTTTAAATGTGAAGGTATCTTAACGGGATAACCCGAGGGGCACTGTGAAGTGGTTCCCATCGGCACGCTTGACAGCGCAAAACCCCCAAAGTATACTGAGCCAGGGGAACCTACCCGCCGATCATCGAAAGCGAGACGTACATTTTTGGCCGTCGCACTTCGCCGCCTGCTTCTTGGGCGACCACTCCGCACCGCCCACGCCATCCACACGCGCCTGCCGAAGCGCCTGGCGCTCGCCGTGTTCTCGTCGGACGCCCTGTCCTCGACCGCGTACGCCACCGAGGAGATCCTGCGCGTGCTGATGCTGTACAGCGCCGGCGCGGGGGCGGCGCTGCCCGCTCTGGGGCTGGCCTGGCCGATCTCGCTCGGGATCGCCGTGCTCCTCGTCATCGTGTCGCTGTCCTACCGGCAGACGATCTTCGCGTATCCCGGCGGCGCGAGCGCCTACCTTGTTTCGAAGGACAACCTGGGGACGCTCCCCTCGCTCGTGGCCGGGGCGTCGCTGCTATGGTCCTATATACTCACCGTCTCGGTATCCGTCTCCGCCGGGGTGGCGGCGATCATCTCCGCCTTCCCGGCGCTTCATCCGCACATTGTGCCCCTCTGCCTGGCTTTCATCGCGTTCACAACTATCGCGAACCTGCGCGGCGCCAAGGAGTCCGGGGTGGTGTTCGCGATTCCGACCTACGGGTTCATCTTCTCCATGCTGCTGATGATCGTACTGGGACTGTCCAAGCTTGCCGCCGGGGATATACCCGAACCCGATCAAGCTAACCAATGGTGGACCGTGGAGCGGGCGAAGGAGGCGATGCTGCGCGAACACGGGACCACGACGCTGGGGGCCGTCTCCCTGTTCGTGCTTATGCGCGCCTTCGCCTCAGGCTGCGCCGCGCTCACCGGCATCGAGGCGATCTCCGACGGTATCCCGGCGTTCAAAAACCCGGAAGCCAGAAACGCCGCGACGACGCTCCTGTTTCTGGCCTGCATCCTGACCACCATGTTTCTGGGCATGTCCTACCTGGCGACGCGTTTCGGGATACCCGCCATCCCGGAGGAGGTGCGGGGTTATGAGACCGTCATCTCCCAGATCGGGCGGCGGGTCTTCACCGGCGGGCTCGGGTGGTATTACTACGTCCTGATAGCCGCCGCCACGGCCATCCTGATCGTCGGCGCGAACACCGCGTACCAGGATTTCCCGCGCCTCGCGTCCCTGCTCGCCCGCGACAGTTTCCTTCCCCGCCAGCTTGCCAACCTGGGCGACCGGTTGGTCTTCCAGAACGGCATCCTGATCCTGGCCTTCTTCTCGGCGGTGCTGGTCGTGCTCTTCGGCGGCTCGGTGACGGCGCTCCTGCCGCTGTATGCGGTCGGCGTCTTCGCCGCGTTCACGCTTTCGCAAAGCTCAATGGTGCGCAAGTGGCTGCGCGATCGGGGGCCGGGCTGGCAGGCCTCCTTCGTGATGAACCTGATCGGGGCGACGGTCACCGGTATTGTGATGGTTGTCATCGGGATAACCCGGTTCAATGCCGGACATCCCACCGGTATCGTGCTGCCCTTCGGGGTGGACGAGGCGGGGAGGCCCGGAACACCCGTCAACTATGGGGCCTGGCTGGTGATCGTGTTGGTGCCGATGCTGGTCTTGATGTTCCAAAAGATCAAACGGCACTACGCCGCCGTCGCGCGGCATCTGGTCCCGGACCATGTCCCGTCGCTGCTCCAGGAAAACCACACCACGCCGATCCACCACACCGTCCTCGTGCTCGTCCCGGGCATCCATAAAGGCATCTTCCCCGCCCTGGAGTACGCCCGCTCCCTGTCCGACGACGCCCGCGCGGTGCATATCGAGATGGACCCGGCGAACACGCCCACCCTCAAGGAGGCCTGGGAGCGCTACGTTTCCGGGGTCCCCCTGATCGTCATCGAGTCGCCGTTCCGGTCGCTGACCGAGCCGCTGCTGGAGTACGTGGAGGAGGTCAAAGAGGAGCGCGCCGATGACGTGGTCACGGTCGTCTTGCCCGAGCTGGTTTCGGTCACGAAGTGGTGGCACCGCCTGCTCCATAACACGTCCGGCACGGCGCTCCGGCAGGCGCTGAGCGCGCGCGAGGACATCGTCGTGACCAGCTTCCGTTACTTCGCCGACGAACCGGTTACGGCGCCGGCCGGCGAGCCGGCGCGCGTGGAGGCCGCATGATCGTCGAGATCCGTGACGAAGTGGTCGCCCTGTCCGGGATGCTCCGGCGCAACCACTGGCCCACCCTCGAGTCGGCGGTGAACGTGCGCCTGAAGCACCACCCGGCCGGCATCGTCGTCGACTGCAGCGGGCTGATCGGGCTCACCCTGGAAGGGGCCGACACGTTCCGCAATGCCGCGAGCCATATCGCCCGGGGCGGGGCGCGCATCGTGCTCGCCAACGTCCCCCCGGACGTGATGGCGGTGATCCGGCAGGTGCCGAACCTGCGCTCGCAGCTCCCGATCGCCGAGACGGTGGCCGCGGCACGGGCGAGCTTGGGGCTGGAGACGCGGGTGCGAACGGGCGCGGCGGGGGACTCCACGCACGACGTGGTGGCGGGCCTGTTGGGTACCGAGGCGGACCCCCACGCCGTCGCCGTCGCCTGCCGACTGGGGCAGCCCCTTACCTCGCGCGTTTATCTGACCTACGTGCTGGTGGTGCCGCGCAACATGCCCCTGCTTTCCGCCCTGGGCCCCGAGGAGGAAAAGGCGCAGAGCACGCTGGAGCGCCTGGACGGCGCGGTGCGGCTCGCCCGTTTGCAGCCCGTGCCCCGCGTGGAGCGCACCCGCGACCCCGCCACCCGCCTGATCGAGGTCGCGGGGGAGACGCGGGCCGAGTCGATCGTGCTCGCCCTCCCGCCGGGGTGTCCCGAGGATCTCGTGGCGCTCGCCCAGGCGCTCCTGGCGCGCGCGCCCTGCGACGTGGTGATCAACCGCCTTTCCGCGCCGGAAACGGCAGCCGCGCGGGCTCCCGCCCCGGCGCTCGTGAAAGGAGGGGTGAGATGATGACGCCGCTCGCCCCCTTCCTGGGAAAGCTGCCCTTTGATCTCGACCTGGACCTCGCGCACCCGGAAGAGCTGGGCCCGTTTCTCGTGGTGGTGGTAGTTGCCCTGGTCGGCCTCTACTTTCTGTTGCGCGTCACCCTGGGCGGCGCGCGCGCGCTGGGCAAGGTGGCGCTGCCCCCGAAGCCTTTCAAGCGCGTGCTGCTGCCCACGGCGCCCTCGATGGGCTACTCCGACGAGGCCGTGACGCTCGCCTGCCGCCTGGCGGGAAGAGAGGCGGGCGGGGCGGCGGTCCTGCTCACCTACATCATCGAGGTGCCGCGCAGCCTGCCCCCCGACGCGGCCATGCCCGAGGAGGAGGCCGAGGCGGACCGGGTGCTCGCCCGCGCGGCGGAGGGGGTGAGGCGGTACGGCCTTCAGGCTCGGACACAGGTGCGCAAGGCGCGCGCGACCGTGGAAGAGACCCTGCGCGCCTTGAAAGAGGAGAACGCCGACCTGCTCGTGCTGATGGTCCCCCCGGATGCGCACGACCCGAACATGCCGCACCCGTTCTCGGTGCTCACCACCGAGCTCGCCCGCCGCGCGCCCTGCGAGGTGGTCCTCGCCCGCGCCGTGGCATCCTAGGAGTCCCGAAAGATCGTTATGCGTAAAGAAGACAACCGCGCGGCGGCTGCGGCGGCGGCGCCGGGCCTGCGCGGTGACGGCGAGCCGTCGATCCTGGTGGGCCGGGAAGAGACCGTCGCGCGCGCGGTCGAGGCGCTCCGGCGCGCGCCCGGCGGCCGCGTCGGCGTGGTGGGCAGCGGCGGCGAGGTCGAGGCCGAGCTGTGGCTGTCCGACCCCGGCCTGCAGGACGAACTGGCGGGCGCCAAGGAGGTGCAGCAGCGCCTCCTGCCGCGCGTGGTCCCCAAAGTGCCGAACTTCGACTTCGCCGGGCGCTACGCGCCGGCCGGCCATGTCGGCGGGGACTACTGGAGCGTCAAGTACTACCGCGAGGAAGGGGTCGTCACCTGCAAGCTCGCCGATGTGACCGGCCACGGCATCGGCGCGGCGATCTTGATGGCGGCGGTGAAGTTCGTCTCGGGCGTGCTGTTCCGCAGCTCGCCGTCGCCCACCGTGGTCATGGAGCGCACCAACCACTCCCTGCTCCGCGAAACCAGTCCGGACAAACTGGTCACCATGATCTACGCCTGGGTGTATCCGGAGACGCGGCGCGTGCGCCTGGTGAACGCGGGCCATTCGCCGGCCTTCCTGTGCCGCGCGGGGGGCAAGATCGAAGACATCCCCGCCACCGGCCCGCTGCTGGGCCTGATCGAGACGACCTACGAGGAGCTGGCGGTGACGCTAGCGCCCGGCGACCTGCTGTTCTTCTGTTCCGACGGCGTGGCCGAAGCGGGGGACCCCCGGTCGTTCGGCGAGGCGCGCGTCAAGGAGATCGTCCAGGCGGGCCGGGCCGAGTCCGCGGACGCCATCGCCGACGCGGTGTTCGGCGCGGCCCTGGACTGCTGCGGGCAGCCCAAGGACGACATGTCGCTGCTGATCATCAAGGCGACGGACGCCAAGCCCGCATCCAAGACGCGGTCCAAGGCGCCGAAGTGAAAAAAAGGCCCGGGGCGGGGAACCGCTCCGGGCCGCACGCAAGAAGGTAGTAGAAAGGAGATGTCTTTATTATGGGAGCGGCGCGGCCGGATCTTTAGGGCACACCGGAAAACTTTTTTTCAGTCGATGAACCGGTACTTGATGAGCGCCCAGATGGCGTCCAGGCCGTCCGTCCAGCGGATCTTTTTGCCCTCGGCCGGGGTCCGGGCGCGGTAGCGGATCGGGACTTCACGGATGCGGTAGCCGCGTTTACGGACCTTGGCCGTCACCTCCGGGCAGAACTCGAACCGGCTGGCGCGCAGCGGCATGCCGCGCAGCACTTCACGCCGGAACATCTTGTAACAGGTCGCCTCGTCCGTGATGCGCGCCCCGAACAGGACGTTGGCCAGCAAGGTCAGGATCCGGTTCGCGGCCAGGTTCGGGAACCGCATCCCCTGCACCGACCCCTTGAACCGCGAACCGTATACGACGTCCGCCCCCTGGCCGACCAGCGCCAAAAGGTCCGGGAGCTGCCCCGGGTCGTACTCCAGGTCGGCATCCTGGACGACCACCACGTCGCCGGCGGCGTAGCCCAGCCCGGTGACGATGGCGGCGCCTTTGCCCCGGTTCCGGGTGTGGCGCACGACGGTCAGGGCGGGGTCCTCGGCCGCCGACTGGCTCAGTACCTCGGCGGTGCCGTCGGTCGAGCCGTCGTCCACCACCACCACCTGCGTCACCGCCGGCACGGCCCGCACCGCCTCCAGAACGGCCCGGATCGTTGATCGCTCGTTATAGACGGGTATAATAACGGTGAGGGAAGGCGTTGCGGGGGGGGCGGGCGGCGCGTCCCTGGTTCCGGTCCGCGCCCCTGCCGTTGATCCTTTGGGTGGCCGCAGCATCGCCATCGACGTTCCTCCCCTTTCTGGTATGTCCGGTGCCGGCGGTAAGTTCGCCGAAGGGCCGGCGGAATCCTTACCGGGCGTCGCCGGCGCCGCGGGCAGGTGACCTTGACCGCGCTGCGAGCCAGTCTGTATAATACTAGACATCTGCTATTAAATCTATACGCAAGAACGCGGGCGGTTTGCTTCCGCCGCGAATAGCCCTTGCGAAAAGGCGCTACGGAGGGCGCGGAAGGAATGCCGACGACCATGGCCGAGGAGAAAGAAACGCGGGATTATCTTGGTATCCGCAAAGGACTCGACGGGCAGAGCCTGGGTGAGCTGGAAGCCCAGATACTTGATATTGTGTGGGAACTGGACCGCGCCGTGACGACGACCGATGTGTTCCGGGTGATGTACGATCGCCGATCGCTTTCTTACTCGACGATCATGCTCACCATGGCGAAGCTGGCGAAGAAGGGCATCTTGACACAGGAACGAACGGGCGAGCGCAAAAAAGACGCTTTTATCTACACGCCCCGGGTCGGGCGCGAGGAGATGGCGCAGCGGCTGATGGAAGACATCGCGCAAAAGCTTCTGCACACGTCGCTGGCGGACGCGCTGCCCAAGGTCGTGAAAAACAGTGGCCGCTAGCCATTTTTTGGGCCGACCTGTTTACCTTACAGGCTTCCCTGGGTAAAGGCCCCTTGTCACGGGAAGCAGAGAGTCATTATCTGCATCTGCGCGTGATAGTATACAAAAGATAACTGTGAGGGGCAAGCAGTGTATCTCAACGGTTGGGCCGCGACCGCGCTGGTGATCGGATATATCGGCTTCGCGCTCATAACGGCGGCGGCCCTGGCTGGGATCGCGCACGCGCTGACGAAGCTGAACGCCAGGCTGGAAGAGCTGATCGGAAAGGCGGACCCGCTGCTGGCGAAGACGGACCAGATACTCACCGTCACGAACGAAAAGGTCGCCTCCCTCGGTGACAAGGCCGAAGGCATACTGACACAGGGTGAGGAGACGGCGGAGAGCGTCCACCATAAGGTGGACAAGACCGCCACGGCCGTGCAGCGCACGATCCACGCCCCGATCATCGGGCTGAACTCCCTGGCGGCGGGCGTGTCGCGGGGGGTGGAGACGTTCGGCAAGCTCCAGCGCGGGGTGGTGAGCGGGGCGGCGACTCCTGTGGGAGCACGAAAAGCTGTAAGCACTACCGAAAGCGGCCAGGGGTCCGCGGACAGGGTACCCGCGCTGGCCGGGAAGGAGATAAGAGATGGCGGATAACAAGGGGGATTTTCTTGTCGGACTTCTGGTAGGCAGCGCGCTCGGCGCGGCCCTGGCGCTTTTGTACGCGCCCCAGGCGGGTGAGGAGACGCGCGACACGATCAAGAGAAGAGGTTTGGAGCTTAAGGATTCCGCGACGGATGTGTACGATCAGGTGAAGGAGCAGACCTCAACGGTCGCATCCCAGGTAAAGGACTCGGCCACGAGCCTGGCCGGCACGGTAAAGGACTCGGCCTCCAGTGTCGCTTCCCGTGTCGGCGAGACCGTGTCCAGGGTGAAGGGGGACATCGCTGAAGGCGCCGCCGACGTGAAAGAGACGGCGGCGGGAGAGGCGGACGTGATCAGCCAGGCGGCAGAAGACGAAGCCAACAAGGCCAAACAGACGGCCAACATGGCCAAAGACAACGCCAGCGAGACGTCGGCATCCATCTGACGGGACCACCGCCCGGACGGGGCCGCTGTGCGGCATATGCCGGTCCGGGCGAGAACACAGAACACCGTCTCCTGAGGAGGGGGCGCAGGAGGTATATCACCATGGCGGACGATAAACCGGGGCCGCAGCCCGGATCGGCCGGTGCACGCAGGATCGCTGAGGCACACCGCGGCCCGCATGAGCATGACAGGGAAGGCGGCTTCGCCGCGAACCCGGCGCTGGCCCGTGAGGCGGGGCGCAAGGGCGGCGAGATCGTGAAACAGCGGTATGGCCCTTCGTTCTATCAGGAGATCGGGCGCAAGGGCGGGGAGACGGTCAAGAAGTCGCGTGGCACGGGGTTTTATGCCGAGATCGGCCGCAAGGGCGGCGAGATGCGCGGCGTGCGCGCCGCCGAGGCGCGCGCCAGCCAGCCGCAGCCCGAGCCGGCTGCCCCGCGCAAGCGCGGCCGGCCACGCAAGAACCCGGTGGAATAGCAAGTGATCACGGGGCAGGCGGGAAGCCTGCCCCGTGGTTCTCATCCCTCCAGTACCGCGATCGCTTCGATCTCCACCGCCGCGTCCAGTGGCAGCCGCGCCACCTGGAAGGTCGAGCGAGCTGGCTTTACCGGCCCGTCGAAATGGCGTGCGTATACCTCATTTAGCGCGGCGAATTGTTCCAGGTCGGCCAGAAACACGCTCGTCTTCACCACGTTCTCCAGACCCCCTCCCGCTGCCTCAACCAGGGCGCGCACCCCGGCAATGGCGGCCTCGACCTGGCCCGCGAAGTCCGCGACTGGTTTTTTGGTCTCGGGATCGAGCCCGAGCTGGCCGGAAATAAACAGCAGGTTGCCGGCGCGCACCGCCGGCGTATACGGCGACCCGGCCACCGGGCTGCCCGCGCTAACCGCCTCCCGTGTCGGCATAAAACCCTCCCCGCCTCGTCGATTCCATGCTGCTAGGTTGGACTTGCCGACGGTATTTCCTGCTCGCCGGGAACGCGCCGCCTGTCCTGATCCCCTCCCGCCGTCTGCGGGCGATCCCTGTGGGGCGGCGCTGCCTGGTGCGCGCACCGCAGGACGCGGCCGGCATCACCGCAATCCCTTGACACGGAAGAGGGGCTGGTGTTATAGTAGCGCAAAGCCACAGCTATATAGTAGAGGCCCCTGGCAGAGCAGGAAGGGAGGAGGACTGCGGAACGTTGGGCTAAAACACGCCACCTCTTTTTCGTGGAAAGGATGGGGATTATGGAAGGCCATCAAACCGCTCGCCGGAGCGGTTTCACCCTGATCGAGCTTCTCGTCGTGATAGCGATAATAGCGATCCTCGCCGCGATCCTCT
>JAUJNC010000104.1 GCA_030446525.1 Armatimonadaceae bacterium | reverse complement strand
TTCCCGCGCGAACGCCCCTATGAGGTTTTCCCCCAGCTTCGGCAGTTGGGGCTTGCCCTGAGCGGAAATTCGTTCCCTTCCGGCCATGCCCAGAGCGCCTGGCTTGTGGCGGTAGTTCTGGGCGCCCATTGGCGGCGTTTTTTTCTTCCTTTGACGCTCTTTGCGCTGCTTGTTTGTTACTCGCGCTTGTATTGCGGCATGCACTATCCTCTGGATGTCATCGTGGGCGCCGGCATCGGTATCACTGTGGGAAGCCTGATGCTGCACGTCGCGCCGTGGCTACGACATCGTGCCCGTCACGGAATGCGCCGAAAACGCGCTCCCACGAACAGGTAAGCGCCATAGGCAGCGAGCCCCGCCGCCACGAGGCAAAGCATCCCGGTGCCATAAGGCTGCCGCGCCAGAACCTGCAGCGCACCGTCCAGGTCGCGCACTCTTCGCGGATTGGATTCCAGCGCGGCACGAATCAGGAAGACGCCGATAAGCCCGAAAACGATACCCCGCGCGGCAAGCCCGATCCGGCCTGCCCACGTCACCCAGGCCCCCGTTTTTCTCGATAGCACGTCCGGCTGGAATTTTTCACGGAAGCGGGCAGAGTAAGCGCCGTACAATGCAATGACACCCAGACTCATAACGGCCAACCCCACCATCCCCACAAGCCACGGGCCTAAAGGCCAGTCGAGAAAGCGCGCTGTCCAGTCTCGCGCAAGGTGGTTGTTTCCTCCTATCGCCACACCCAGGGTCAGGCGGATGGCGGTATAGGCCAGCAAGGCATACGCCGCGCCGCTCAGCGCGTAGCCAGCCCGCTTCGCTATCCCCTTGAGGTTCGTTCCTTTGTTTCCGGGATCCAAGGTGGCTTGAACGAAACGCCAGAACACATGTCCCGTCAATCCGATGGCCACCACGCCCAGTATGAGTTGCCCGGAAGGCTGCTCCACAATCACCGCGAGCGCACCCCGCGCGCCGGTGGTTTCGTCCCTCAGCCCCAGCGCCACCTGCACCGCCAGCACACCGATCATGGTATAGACGAAGCCCTTGGCCGCAAAGCCAAAGCGCGCCAGTCGCTCAATCCAGGGTTTCACCGGTGAGGCACTGGGTATCAGGAGGAAAGATGCCTCCTCCTTTCTTTCGCTCTGCATATTCTCGTTCATCTCCTCTGCCGATGATCCAAGGGCTGTCTTACCATGAAGCTTCGCCGGTGACTTTTTAGATATACCCACGTGCCCCAGCACGGATCCGGGGACAAGCTACGAACAAGACCGGGCAAACCCTGCCAAGACCACTCTGGGTGTTGCTTCCCATCCGGCTGCGGATCCACGGGAACGACATGAAAGTATTGGAGAACGCGTGACAGGATAAAGGGGTGTTCTAAGCAGCGGAGCTGTGGGAGAAGAGGATACGCCCGGTCACGAACAGACTTCGCACCCGAATGAACCACGCCCCCGACCAGTGTTCGCAATGGTACCTACGAGCCCAATCTTGGCTACGTGTGCTGCAGGTGGACCTGATGGGCGCCGTGTTCTTTACCAAGCAGGCGTTCCTGAAGATGAAGCCCGGTGGGGCCATCGTCAACGTGTCCAGCGTCCACGCGGTGGAGACGGCCCCGCGCGCTGCTTCCTATGCGGCGCCAAGGCCGCGTTGGTTTCGCTGACGCGCTACGCGGCGCTGGAAGGCGTCACTAAAGGCATCCGGGTGAACACGATCCTGCCGGGCCTTGGCCCGCGCTTGGACGAAGACGGGAAAGAGGATGGCAACCAGGGCCGCT
The DNA here is from genome assembly GCA_030446525.1 of Armatimonadaceae bacterium. Next base: position 16,518 of record JAUJNC010000104.1, on the reverse strand, counting down.
ATGATGGCGATGACAACGAGCAGCTAGATCAGGGTGAAGGCCGCCCCGGCCCGCGGCGCGCTGCGCGCCTTCGGGAACGCGGATGTGATCGGCGGGAACGCGCCAGGCGCGTTCGCGAAGCCGCCGTGGCTTCTTGAGTAACGCAACATTGCTATACCCCCGTCGCTCACATGACTCAGGTCGTGCTGAGAAACGAGCGACTGACACCATTCTGTCACACAAAAGCGGCATCCGTGCTCGCCCGCAAACAGAGCCGGTACAGTGCGCGGGCCAGGGCCCGAGCCGATCTGTCCGGGAAGGCTGTTTGTGACAGAGGAGGCACACGCGGGGTGGCGTCGTTCAGCAGCGACCTGTGGCGGAATGGACCGGTGGCGCAATGCTCGTTCGTGAAGCCGAACCCAGGTCTGGGCGTTATTGGCTGCCCTCAAGCGACTATGGGCATCCCCGCCAGAGCGTCCCCATGGGCGAACCGCTGGCGCATCACCGCACGATAATGACAAGCCGGCATCTGATGGCGACCCGGACAGAGGAACCAGAGGATCGGGCCGTGGGTGGACAGGAACCGCTGCGCCTGACCGGCAGAGGTGAACCGGCGCATCGAGCGCTCGCGCTGCCGGGTGGGCTGATGCCAGTTCCCTGCTCGGTTGTTCGAGCGCTTACGGGAGCGATGCCCCACAGAGGAAAGTACCTCCTTCTTGGCAGCCCCATAGCTGGCCAACTTGTCGGTCACCAGCATGCGGGGGGAGTAACCCTGCCGCTTCAAGAGCTTGCGGAAGGAGCGCTTGGCCGCCTTCTTGTCGCGCTTGCTCTGCAGCAGGATGTCGAGGACTCCTGCGTCCTGGTCCACCGCCCGGAACAGGTAGTGCCTCTTGCCGCCGGTCGTGAGGGAGACTTCCTCCACAGGCCAGCGATCCCCCGGCCCATACCGCTGTTTGCGGACGCGATTGGCGACGGTCTGGCCGAACTTTTGGCACCAGTAGCGGGCGGTCTCGTAGGTGAGCATGATGCCCCGTTGCGCCAGCATCTGCTCCACGTCTCGGTAGCTGAGGGTGAATCGGTAGTAGAGCCAGAGGGCGTGGCGGATGATCTCTTCGGGGAAGCGATGGCGCTTGTAGCTGTCGGGCGGAGTGGAGCTGTGCACGGCCTCAGTATTCGCCACCGCTACCGGCCTACCTGCCGGGCCGAGTTAATCTGACAGTACCCCTGCGGCCCATCACCTCGTTTGGCTGTGCTGTGTGCACGACCTCGAAGCGGGCAAGTCCTACGCCCTACGACTTCGACCCACGCATCATGGCAAGCCAGAACCGGCTGGGCCTCGCTCTGAGGGTCCTGGACCCGAAGCAGGCCGCGCCGGCTCAACCCTGAGTATCCGGTTGTTCCAGGTGTCGGCGATGTAGAGAGCGCCCGAGGGGTGAACATAGACCCCGTGCGGCTGGTTCATCTCTACTTCCAGCGCCGGACCGCCCACGCCCGCCGCGCCTACGCGTCCCGCGCCGGCGACGCGGACGATCCGGCCCCCCTCCGGCAGATAGCGGCGGATCACATGGTTGTCGGTGTCGGCGATCAGGACGCTGTTGTCGCGCTCGATCCACAGGTGCTTGGGGCCGCGCAGCTGCGCCTGCCGGGCGTCGCCGTCGCCGGCCGCGCCGGGTCTGCCCGTTCCCGCGACCGTGCGTATCCTGCCCTGCGCATCGACCACGCGCAGGGCATGGCCGCCACGCTCCAGGATATAAACGTTCCCCCGTGTGTCTGCCGCCACCGCGCGCGGGTCGACCAGCGGACTGGTACGCGCGTGCGCGCCGTCCTCGGGAACGCCGCGCTGTCCGTTGCCCGCTACGGTCGTGACGACCCCGGTCCTGCGGTCGATAGCCCGGATGCGCCGGTTGTCTAGGTCGGCCAGATACAGCGTCCTGCCCGTCGGATCCAGCGCGAGGCAATAGATCCCACCGAACTGCGCCTGCGTCGCCGGGCCGCCGTCTCCGCCGAACCCCTTCACGCCGGTGCCCGCGTAGGTGGTGATAACGCCTGTCACGGGATCGATCCGGCGCACGCGGTTGTTCCAGGTGTCGGCAAGATAGATATCTCCCTCGGGCACAATAACGAGACTATGCATCCCGTTAAAGCGTGCCCGCAGGGCCGGGCCGCCATCGCCCCCGTCGCCCTTCTGGCCGGTCCCGGCGATCGTGGTGAGGATACCGCGCGGGTCCACCTTCCGGACCCGCTCCCCGCCGGCCATCTCGACCAGGATGAGATTGCCGCCGCGGTCGGAATCGACTCCGAACGGCAGGACGAGCCGTGCCCTGGTCGCGGGCGAGCCGTCCGCGCCTTGGCCGCCACCGGCGACCAGCGAGATGCTTTGAGCGGGCGCGGGCGCGGCAGCGGCATTCATAGCAAAGGTGATGAGAGCCAGCAGAGCGGTCCAGAGTAACTCATTCATGGTATTGAAGGTTCGGCTTGGCCCCCGGTTTTCCTGCGTTCGCCGCTGTCTGGCCGGACTCGACCTGCTCCCAGAAGGCAATCCAAAGGCGCGTGAAGTGTTGCGCCGGAATGACGCAAAAACCCTGGTTTTCTGTTGCAATTTGCAGCGCCCCTGTTAGCCTGGACCCCTTATGCCAGGACCGTCCCAACAACCCCAAAGACCAGACCAGCAGCAAGGCGGCCCCGCGCCTACTCCGCAAGAGGAAGCCGGCTCTGAAGCGCTCATCATCCCGGCCGCTCGTTCCGGGCTCGGGCAGATCCTCGTAACGCAAGACCTCCAGAGCCCGGCGGCCCACGCCCGCGCATCATCGGCCCTCTCAGGGATCATCGGCCCTCTCAGGCCAGACGCACCTCGTGACCGGTGCGCGCCGACTCGTAGATGGCGTCCAGGATCCGCTGCAGAGCCAGCGACTCACCCGGCTTGATCAGCGCCTGGGCCTGGCCCAGAAGCACATCGATGAAATGCGCCATGCGATCCGGGTTCACCAGGTCCGCCAGCAGCTCCACCGGCTCGATCTTGTAGCCCTGCGGCGTGTCATGCAGGATCTGCAGCGGCGGAAGGCGCAGACCCGCCTCGGTGCCAAAGAGCTGCGTGCCGTCCTGGTTCTCCAGATGCGCCGCCCACGAGGCCTCCAGAAGCACCGTGCGACCGCTGCGCAGCTTGATCAGCGCGATCGCCAGATCGTCCACGTCGAAGGGCAGGCCCGGGTCGATCTCGCTCTTGCCCCAGGTGCCGTTGCCCAGACCCCGCGGGCCGAACTTGGCGTAGGTCTGCCCGCTGACACAGGCCGCCTCGAACTCGCCCAGCAGGAACAGGGCGCGGTCCAGCGCGTGCACGCCGATGTCGTACACGCAGCCCCCTCCCGAGAGCCGGCTCTGGGTGAACCAGGAGCCGATGCGCGGGATGCCCGAGCGCCGCAGCAGCGCGGTCTTGGCGTGGTAGACCTCGCCCAGCGCCCCCTGCTCGACGAGCTGCTTGGCGGTCTGCACCTCCGGCTTCAGGCGCGCGTTCTGCCCGACCATGAGCAGGAGGCCGCGCCTGTCGGCCTCCTGGACCAGCCGGGCCGCATCGGCGGCGCTGGTGGCGATGGGCTTTTCCACCAGCACATGCTTGCCGGCCTGCACGGCTTCGAGGGCGACGGGCACGTGCAGGTAGTTAGGCAAGGCGATGGACACGACATGGATGTCCTCGCGCGCCAGCAGCGCTCTGTAATCGGTGACGACTTCCGGGATGTCGAACTTGTCGGCGGTTTGCTGCCCGCGTTCGGGCGAGAGGTCGGCCAGCGCGACGACGCGTGCGGCGGGATGCTTCTGGAAGCCTTGGATGTGGCTGGGGGCGATGGCCCCGGCGCCGATCACGGCGACGTTGTAGGAGCTTCTCTGTGACATAGACCTGATCCGTAGGAGGGAAGTAGGCAAACAGCCCGGGCGCGCGGAAGGCGCGCGCAGAACGGGCGCGCAGAACGTGCCGGGCGGCTGACCCCAATCAGTGCAGTTGGATTTGGGTCGGCGCCATTCCTGCCTGGATAGCACGAAGAGGTGCACGGTGACTCACCTCGGTCTGTGCGGGGCGCCGAGCCGCATGGCCCGGCAGCGGCGGAGCGGCGCCAGCGCGAGGCTCCTGCCGGGCGGCCTTGGCGCTGGTCTGGCGGTCCTGTCAGGCGCATAGAAGCGGCTCTTGCGCCCCAGTTCGCCTTCACCGTTGAGGCCACTGTCCCACGCGGGTGCGATGTTCGCGCAACCCCGATTCAGAACTAAGGGGGTGCCTGTCCCGGCGGCTAGCCGCAACTCGCCCCTGTCGTGGCCGCCGCAGAGAGCCATGTCCTGCCCAAGTTCCGGCCGAAAAACCGAAAGCCGAACAAGTGGGGCCAAGGCCGGAGCTATACCCCGCAAGCCCCCTTCATAAATCGTCAGTTCGGCCTCATGTACAAAGGCGAACTTTCTTGGGCACTGGTTGCCGGAATCAGCGGCTCGGGGCGCAGTTGTCCAAACGGAAGAACCCGCTACGAGGAGGGGAGCACGGTGCCCGGAGATCGACTGGAGCAACTGGGACAAGCGCTATGAACTCATCGCCTGGGACATCCGCCGGGAGGGGCGCTCCTGGGCGCACAAGGAATGGCGCCAGGGGCAGGAATGGCATGACCGCTACCATCTCAGCCCCGACAAGATCAGAATCGGTGGGCGGCAAGCTGTTCTGGAACGAAGCGGATCGTCTGACGATGCTGGGGCTGCCGCTGGAGAACGTGGGCATCGACCGAGCCATCCGCTTCGGTGACCCGAAGCTCTGGCGCGAGGCCGTTGCGGAGTTGGGAGAGTGAATCCTGAAGGAGCAGGCAGACATCTCCTCCCCGCGCCGTGTATCTTGGTGGCGGTACCGCCAGACGAGCCCTGAGCAGGCGGGCTCTGGGCCCTCGGACCTGCCGCTCGTTGGGATGTTCGTTGGGATGTTCATCGGCCGCTGCGCGATCCGGGATCCGGAGATCACGAGCGCAAGCAGTGGACACACGGCGGCGACGCCCCGACCCGCCCCGCCAAGGCGGCGCGCCGGCAGGGGCGGGGAACGGCCACCCCTCACCGGCAGACCTGAGCTTGGAGCGAGGGGTTAAGGCCGTCTGTGGTGCGGCACTCGCGCAACTTCCTACCCCCTTCCCGGAGGGCCCAGCGCCTGTAAAAGGGGGAGGGGCTGACAGGGGCAATGCTCCGGCCAGCAGGCATGTCCAGCGTGGGAGCCTCCCCGGCCGCGCGGCCGTAGAGATCTGGCAAGTGTGGCTCACCGTTAACGGACCGCGACTCCTCGCCGCGCGGCGCACAATGCCGGCAATCGCGCCATGGCTAAGCAGCAACCTTTTCGGGCCAAGTTTGTATGACGGGCCGCTCCTCCCCTGTCGCGGCTGGGGTATCGGGCAGGGGCAGAAGTCGGTATTCTGCCGCCTGCCCGCAGCCCCTGCGCGCGACCACCGCCTTCGCCTCCAGGTCCGCCAGCGCCGCCCCGACGCGGTCCTCGTGGATGCCTTCTTCTCGCAAGGCGTTGACGAGCGCCCGATACGGCAGGTAAGCGTCCTCCTCAAGCAGGACGAACAAACATTCCCGGGCCTCGTCCAGCCCATCGACTGCCTCGGAAATCTCGGGAACGGGCGCCGCTCCGCCGGCGCTGCCTGCAGCTATGTCCGGCAGGTCGAACCGCACCGTCGTGCCCCGCGCCAGCAGATCGCCCAAGTCCTTACAGCCGTGCCGCCGCAGCAAGGTACCCGGCCGCAGGCACAGCACTTGCGGCCCCGTGCCCTGCCGCCCGCGGCGGGTCCCCAGATCGTCCGCAAGCCGCTGCGTACCCGTGTGCCCCGCCGGGTCGTCGTCCAGCACGACGAGCACGCGCCGGCAGGCGTCGAACCACTCGGCCCGGGCCGAGCAGCCTATAAGGGCGCGCCGGCGGGAGGCCGGGGCTGGCGAGGACCGCCTGCGCCTCGAAGGGCCCCTCGACCAGCACGACCTCGTCGGACTGCGGGCCGGGACCGGCCGCACCGAACAGGCCGCGCGGCCCCAGGATGCGCCCCTTGCGGCCCTGCTCATCGCTGCGCAGGTTGCGGCCGTAGACGCCGACCGGCGCGCCACTCACCGGGCAGCGCAGCGGGAAGGTCAGCCACTGGCTGTCCTCCCCCTGCCACATCCCCTTCCAGTAGCCCAGGTGTAGTGCCGCCGCCAGATGATCGGGGACGCCGCGCCGGCGGGCATACTCCTGGGCGGGGCTCGCGGCGAAGGCTTTCCAGGCCGTTACCGCCCGCTCCACGGCATAGGCACGGGGTGTCACGGGTTTAGACACGGCCAGTGGTGACTGCGGCAAGCGCTGGCGTGACTCCCCCCGTCGAGGCTGGGGGGGCAGGGTTCCCCCACCCCGTCGGCTGGTGCTCCACCAACGTCCCCCAGATGCCGCATTGGGCGTTGTGGCAGGTGAACCTGCCCGCCTCCTCGTTCACTGCCAGCGACTGCTGCCGGTCCCCGCCGTGGCGTGGGCAGCGGAAGCGCAGCCACTGCCCGGACCGCCGGGGGCGCGGGTCATAGGCGAAGCACTCCTGCAGCGTCAGGTCACGCACCGGGCTACCAGACATGGCCGGGCACCTCGAAGCAAGCGGTTTTGGGGAAGAAGTCGAGGGGGCACTCGGCACCCGCCCCCCCGAAGCGCGTCTTGACGGCGGTGAGCTTGCGCAGCTCGGCCCCGCCGCGGGCGGCCCCTTCTTCGGCCGTGAGCGCCAGCATCGTGTCGGCGTCGTACTCGATCTCGCCGCTGCCGCGCCCGCCGTACATCGAGGGGCCGCCGTTCCTGCCCCCGCCCATCTTGTTGGCCTCCCGGTTCTGACTGCCGATCACCAGCAGGGCGGCGCCGGTGCGGCTCGCCAGCTCCCGCAGCGCCGCCAGCGCCTGCCCGACCTGCTCGTACTGGGTCTTGCCGCCCAGGAAGCGGGCGAAGTACTGCAGGTAGTCGATCACCACCAGCGTGAACTCGGGGCTACGGCTGGCTTTCTGCGCCTGCCCGACGCGCTCGGCGATCAGATCGGGCGTGGTCGCCGCGTTGCCGCGCAGGTAGAACAGGGGCGCCTGTGCCAGGAGCGCGGCCGCTTGTTCCAGACGCCGATCGCTGGGCGCGACCTTGCCGTCCAGCAGGTCGTTGACGGCCCAGCCGCAAAGGCGAGAAAGCTGCTTGAGCAGCAGGTCGGCCGGGTCGTTCTCGAAGGTAGCGTACAGGGCGCAGGCGCTCTGCCCCGGCAGCGCCGCCGCCTGGTAGGTCAGCTGATTGGCCAGCGTGGACTTGCCCAGGTTGGGCTCGGCGTTCAGGATCGTGAGCGAGCCTTTGCGCAGCCCGCGCAGCTCCTTGTCGATGAGCGGCAGGCCGCAGCGCAGGCCGCCGGTCCAGCCGCCGCCCTGGTGGGTCTTGTGGCGTTGGGCCAGCTCGCCCAGCAGGCCGCCGAGCATGTCGCGCGTGGCCAGCAGCGGCGTCGCCGCGGCGGGGGCAGAGGGGGTCGGCGCGGTGCGGTCTTCGGATTCGAGGCAGGGCTCGTCGGGCAAGTGAAGAGACATGACTGTCTCCTTTCGCGCCCGCGGATGATTTGCTTGTAGCGCGCGGGCTCACAAGCAAGATCGGCCGGAGGGGGGTGCCCCAGCATACCCCCTCTCCGGCGCTGATTATTGATTGTATAATAGGCAGATCTGCCGGTTCGTTTGCCGACAAAAGCGGGGGGATCGCCGACAGAACCGGGGAACTTTGCCGACACAAGAGGGGGGCGGCTCACCCCCTGTTCTCCGCCCCCTTGCCCCGCTTCTTGGCCGCCAGGTGCCGGGCCTCGGCGTTGATGCGGACGGTCTCCTGCCGCTTGCGATTGGCGTTTCCGCGCGCCTCCAGGTGGGCAATCGTTTCGAGGAGCGCCGCCGGCGCCTGCGGGTGCGGCCGCAGCTCGATCTCCTGCTTGAGCCAGCGCTCCCACCCCCCTTTCCTCCGGTCGGGCAAGGCGATCTGGGGCATGGCGATGAGTGAGCCTTCGCGCAGCGGGTCGCTGATGTGGCGCAGCTGCTCGATGAAACGCTCGGCGTATTTCTTGGGGTCGCTGCTGGCCCAGTCCGGCAGGGCGATGCCGGCGCGGTCATGCAGGTCCCTGATGCTGATCGTGAAGCCCCTGCCTTTCGTCGCCTGCTGTCTCCAGAACCCGCCGACGAGGTGGCGCGAGATTGCCTTGGCAATGGACTTGTTGGGCGGTATCTGCAGCACCATGCGCGGGCACGACTCGAAGAACATCGGCGTGTGTCGCTCGCTGGAGAGCATCTCCGCCTCGAACCACCACGTCGGGAAGATGCGGTACCCGCGGACCTCATGAAAACCGCTGTCGGACTCGGGCTCATCCACCCGGATGGATTCGAAGTAGCCGAAGGTTTCCCGACTCTCCCGGCCACCCGGCGCCGACTCCCACACCAGCTTCCATCGCAGAACGCGCTGGAGCGCCCGCAGGTGCTGCGATCGCTCCCCCGGATCCCGGAACCCCTTGTAGTGCCCGCACGTGCGCATCCGCTTCAAGGCATCGACCGGCACGAAAACCCAGGTGCGCGGATCGTCGCGGGTGCGTCTGTGCCAGTTCGGCAGGTGCATGGCGACAAGAAGGTCGAACCAATCGGCCTCGTCCGGCCCCATTTGCGCCACGTCGGCTCGGACCTCCCGCAGGTAGTACCGGGCCGCCGCCCCGGCGGCCGGGTCGTGCCGATTGAGCAGTGGCGGCTCTCCCGCCGGCTCATAGACTTGCCGGATGCGCTCCTGTTGCCCGGGAAGGGGCGTCGTCCGGAGCGCCATCAGCTCCTGGTCTTGCTGCCAGAACTCCGGGCCGCCGCAGCTGCGCCGTGCCCCCTGGGACGCGGGCCCGGTCGGTAAAGGGAAGACGTCTCCCGGCAAGGGGCAGGTGTCCTCCGCAGCGGGGGAGAACGTCTTGACCCTCTGCCGGCTGAAGCCCTCTGACATCTTCTCGTAGTAATCCAGCGTATAAAGCAGCCAATCGTACGTGGTGTGGAGGACGTCGTTCGCCTCACACAGATCGTGGGTGATGAGGGTCTCGCGGATTTGGATCCGCTCCCGCTCGTCGGCGGCGCCGCTCAGCGCGATGCGCACCGCCTCCGCGCGTTCGTGCCACGCCCGCTCCACCTCCGCCTGCGCCTCGAGGAGTCCCCTGTGCCCCAGGCAGATGTTGCACTCTACGAGCGAGAGGGGCAAGCCCTGCTCCTCTTTACCCAGCACTTCCTGTAAGGTCCCCGAAACCACGAGGGGGACGGCAGCTTTTAGCCGTGACTCTTCGGTTCCCGTATACACCGGCGCGAGGACTCTATCGGGGGCGCACACCGCGCAGAGTCCGTTTTCGAACAACTCCAAGGCGACAGACCCGGGTACCTGGTTCTCGTTTGGCTCTGCCGTGTCGGCTACGACGGCGATGAGTCTGCCCGGGAGGAGGGGCGGACACGCCACACCGGGGGCGTTGGCGCCGTCTTCCTCCCGGATGGGGACGATATAAGTGATGATAGCGTGGTCTTGGTTTGTCATATGCGTGTACCAGTATCTCCTTTAAGACTGCTATTTATATCGGCATCCCGCGCGCCGGGCCAGATACTAACAATGGCACCACCGCTGGCAGTGCTCTCACCTAGAAGCAGAGGCGCCTTGGGTGCGACATGTCAAGATCCGGGCAGAACCTGCCGGGATCTGGCTGATGTGGCTTACTACGGGGGTGGGCTTTGTCAAACACGGGAAAACGGTTCCCCGGTTCGAATCGTGTTTGTCAACCTGGCATAGGGCCAGCATTGCAAGGCGCGGGAGAGCGGCACGGATCCAGAGGCGGGAGGCCGCTTGTCAGGCTTGGCTTGCGGCAGGGGCGCGCTCGTCCATAGGGACATGGGTCAAGGGCCCGCTTCCGGCGCCCCGGCGGCCATGCTCCTCGGAAGGGCAGCCGCCATGTCAGGGCGACCGGACAGGAGCCAGGGAGCTACCGTCCGTCGGCCACGAGGCTCATAGACGAGCCAATTAAAAGTCGGAGAAAATAGGTGGCATGAGACCTCGTCGCTACCACCTAAGCCAACCGGCACCCCACGAATTACAGGCCGCCTCCACTTACACAGTCATGATGCCGATACCAAGACCCGTTACCAGGCCGTGCGTCTCTACGGCCTGGGCTATCGTGTCACTCAAATCCTCGACATCTGCGGTTGCAGTCGCACCAGCTTGATGCAGTGGAGCCGTGCCTACCAAGAACGCGGGCTCACGGCTCTACTGGATCATCGTCAGGGCGGCAACCGCGCCAAGTTAAAGCCCGAGCAGGTCGAGTGCCTGCAGAATCAACTGCACCGCTACACGCCCGCCCAACTGCTGGGACGCCACACTTGTGTCGGTGACGGACAGTTCTGGACAGTGGTGGATCTGGCCCAACTGGTGGAACGTGACTACGGCCTGACTTACCAGAGTCCGACCTCCTATCGCAGCCTGCTGGCCAAGTGTGACTTGAGTTATCAACGTCCCGCCAAGCAGTACAAGTCGCGCACCGACAGCAAGGTCATGGCGTTTGAGGAACTGCTCGAAAAAAACTCGTAGACACGGCCCAGAATGCACCCGACACACTCGTACTGGCGGGCGACGAGGCGTCTGTGTATCTGCAAGCCTCCGTAATGCGGGTGTGGGCACCGATCGGACAGACGCCCGTTGTCAAAGCCGATCCGGGACGCGACAACACCCATTTCTATGGGGCGCTCAACCTGCACACGGGCGAGGAAGTCGTCCTGCGCTCGGAGTGGATGAATGCCCAAGTGTCGGCGCTGTTTCTGAATCGGGTACTTCTGGCGTACCCGGCTTGCCCGATATTGCTGTTATGGGATCGGGCTCCCTGGCACCGTGGTGCGCCGATCCGAGAGATACAAAAAGCCAATCCGCGTCTGGAGATCTTGTGGTTGCCACCCGGTTCACCGGAGTTGAACCCTCAGGAACATGTCTGGAAAGCCGCTCGGGAGGCGGTTAGCCACAACCACTCTCGGCCGAAACTGTCCGAGTTAGCGGCAACGTTCGAGACGCATTTGACGACATCGCGCTTTGCCTGCTCGCTACTGGAGAAGCATGGGTATGATCTCCTTTGTACGAGGTTTAAGTGATGTCTCTATAAGGCGCGCCGCGGCTGGGACCGGCAGGCTCGCCGGTCCCCCAGAGCAGCCAGCACGGGTCACAGTCCAGAGCGCGCGCTAAGGCCAGCGAACCAAGTCCGACACGATGCGCACGCCCTTCTCGATCCGGAAGATCTCCTGCTCGTCGGCGTTCCACGCCCCCGGTGACGAAGGCCAGCCGCGCGCACAGCCCGTCCTGGGTCAGCTTGGAGGCGGCGCGCTGCTCACGCACCCGCCCCCGAGCCTGGTTGATCTTGTTGTCGGGAGTGCGCAGACGCGGGGCGCCGCGGGGCATGACGGGTGTACCTGCACGCTGGGATGCCCGATTATCGCAAAACCGGCCCAGGGAAACCCTTGTACTTACGAGGTTTTCTCGGCTTCTTGAGGTATACTACCGCTAGTCGAACGAAGAGGGCGCCATGAAGACGATCTACCAGTGCGAGATCTGCGGGCGGCAGTATGAGAGCCGCGGGGAGGCTGAGCGTTGCGAGAACAGCGGCCGGCCGGCCGTCAGTTGCCCCGCGCGGCCTGATGTACACCGACCCCTACGACCCGCTCAGCACCTGCGCCGTGAGGAGAGCTATGTCTGCGTTACACCGCACGTCTACCGCGCGATCGTCTGGGCCTGCACCCCGACGGCGACGTGCTCGGGGAGAACAGGGCTGCGGACCGCCAGCGCCCTCAGCCTGGACCTGTGTAACGCCGCCAACCGGGACCTGCCCTCGTTCGCCCGCATGGCGGAGTATCAGGGGAGCCAGCCACTGCCGGTGCGCTACTGGAACGGGCAACAGATCGTAACGCTCGAGGCAGCGGGGAGGCCGGGGCGGCTACGGTCGCCCTGCCCGTCACGGACGCAGTAGCCCCCTGGGACCTCCGCCGGGCGATCAAGAGCCAGGGCCGGAGGAGGCTCGCCGCTGCCCAGGAGGAGCTCGGTCTGGCCCCGGGCGTTTACAAGCTGGTGAAGGGCTGTCTCTTGCGCGCCTGGCGCAGCGGCGGGCCCTATGGCAAGTACCAACGGAGGCTGCGCGGGAGACAAGACTCGCCTCACACGTTGGCTTCTGAGCTTGCCCCCAACCCCATCCCCTCTTGGACGCCCGGTCCCCTGGACGGGATGGTACGCGACAACGCCTACGCCGTCCTGATGCTGTTGACGCGGCGCGGCCTGTTCCTCAGGCTCGGCGACAACAGCTTGGTGATGACACAGGAAGCCATCCGCCAGGCACGGCTCTACGAGGCGGAGGCTGCCGCGGCGGGCGCGGCGGCCCAGGAGAACATGGGCGTGAGGATTCGCGCCCTCCGGGGCGACACGCGGGCCCTCCCCGAACGTTTCGCAGGACTCGTAAGCCTCTGGTGACGGGCGTCGGTACACTTCCAGCCGGCAGTCAATAAAGTTGACGATCCAGTGTACTCGGGGACGCCCAGGCGGGCGTCCCTGCTCCCCTTCCGCTCCCGGTGGGGGCGCAGGGTCGCCCCGGCTACCCCGACCAGGAGCAGCACGTCGCGGGCGCGGGGGTCAACACGAAAATCCTCTATCCTCCCCCGTATCACCGACAGGTCCGGCTCCGGCTGTGTCATCTCCGGCAGAACGAGGGGCTGGTCCGCTCGTGCGCTAGAACGTGCTTCCAGATCGGGCGGGCTTTGACGAGGATTTCCCCCTCGATCAACTCCCAGCGCGCGTCGTGCCCCCGAAACCCAGTTCCGCGATCCGGTGATCCTCTTCGCGCGTCCAGCGCCGGGGCGTGAAGTCGGCTCCCTCTGAGCGTTCATGGCCATGGCTACCTCCCTGTCACTGCCCGGGCGGGTGGGGCGGCCTCCCGCCCGGGCTCTAAGCCCCCCTATGGCCGGTCAAGAAAGCACGGTCGATACGGGTGTGGGCCCGATAGCCCCGTCTCCTTTCACGGGGTGCGGCGGGCACGGGAAGGGGGTACGCCTCCGGCCTGAGCGGCCACACCCCCACACTTCATGCCTTACTAAAACGCTAGCGCGTCCCGAAGGGAGTGCATAACTTCATTAGACTGCTCATGGAGCCAAGACTGTCAATCCAAATTGACAATCTTGGACAATGCCTCGGAAATTATACACTGAGCGTTCAATTATATTCGTGTTATTGTCGTTTATGTAAATTCCCTTCTTTCATGCCATACCAGACCTATCCTCTTATACATATCACAAATATTGTGTAACTTTATCTCAAAACCTCTTGCAATTCAAGGTCATGCAGGAATATAATAGTCTCAACCTTTGGAAGATCATGCTGTTCCCTCCTCCGAGGGATCTCGCCGGAAAGAGAAGCCGAAAAATATGGCAATACGTCGCCGCCCCACTGATAGCTTTACTGTAACCCAGGCGGCTGAGGTGCTTGGCGTCGCTGCTGAAACGCTACGGCGCATGGATCGCCGGGGCGATGCCAGTCCGTCTCGACGCGACGGGAAGCGGCGTATCTACACCCACGAGGATATTAATCGTCTTCGCGAAATGCTCTCCGGGCGCAAGCGCAAGGCAACCACGACTATTGCACTCGTGAACCAGAAGGGGGGCGTCGGCAAGACGACGATTACGATCAACCTCGCCGGGGCGCTAGCCACGCAAGGGTATCGCGTCTTAATCGTCGATTTCGACCCGCAGGCGAACTGTTCCTTCGGGCTTGATGTACTTTGGAATGACATTGAGGCTTCCATAGCCGATGTGCTTGGCTATGAGGTCGCAGGACCAACACGAACGCTGGCCGGGGTCATCCGGTCTATCTGTTACCACCCGAACCTGTTCCTTGCTCCTTCACACCTGAATCTGGCCGCAGCCGAAATGATGCTCCACAATGCAATGGGGCGCGAGATGAAGCTGGACAAAGCTCTCGATGGGGTCCGCAACGATTATGACTTCATCCTTATCGACTCCCCGCCTTCACTCGGGTTGCTGTCTATTAACGCTATGGTCGCCGCCGACGCCGTCCTGATCCCGATAGATGGCGCGTTCTCGCTGGAAGGAGTCCGACAGCTGCTCAATACTCGTAAGGGGTGCGCGGAACTGTCCCGGCATCCTATCCACGTCCTGGGGGGCGTCCTCAACCGTCAACGGCTGACTACCGCGAACGCGACAGCAATTTTGGAGATGGCAACAACGCTCTTTGGAAAACGCATGTTTGAGACGATCATCCCGGAACGTACCGCAGTCGATGGCTCCACGGCGCTGCGCCACCCTATCGTCTTTTCCGGGGTTCCGGAAGCTGAGCCGTATTACAACCTAGCGGAGGAAGTGGTGAAGCATGTCGCCGAAATCAGCGGAAGCTGATCACGTGGTTGCACACGAGAGTGGACCCAGCACGTCGAGCGCACGTGTGCGGGCGCGTCGGGAAGGACTTTCGCAAACGGTAGCCGCGGCGGCTGACCTTCTGGAGGAGGGCGACCGCGCACACGCCGGTATTGCTAGCGATGCACGCGACCTCCTGCTGGATGAGATCGAGCCTGACTCGCTGCAACCGCGCCGCCACTTCGATGCGGCGGAGATGCGCGCCCTCGCAGATGATATTGCACGGCGCGGCGTGCTTCAGCCGGTTCTGGTACGCCCCCCTGTTGCGCCCGGCGGCCTCTATCGTCTCATCGCTGGCGAGCGGCGCTGGCGAGCGGCTCGGATGGCAGGCAAGGTACGCATTCCCGCTCGAGTACGAGAGATGAGCGATGAGGACGTGCGCGCCGCACAAATGGCAGAGAACATTCTGCGTACTGACCTGATGGATATTGAAAAGGGACGGGCTTTGCGGAGCCTTTACGAGCTACGCAAGGCCCAGAACCACAGGACGACATGGGAAGACATTGCGAGAGAGGTGGGATTAGGACGGGCACGGATTCATGACCTGTTCCACCTGGCTAGCCTCCCCGAACCGGTGGCGGCTCTAATCGCCTCCGGCCGGCTTTCTGGTAGCCATGGCATCGCGCTTCAGCGTGCGCAGGATGTTTTGGACGAGCCGCAAATACTTGCCCTGGCGCAGCAAGCGGCACGCCCGGAAGGAAGCCGCGTCGGCAGCTATGGCATGTCCGTGGCCCGTTTGCGTGGTGAGCTCCAGGCACGAATACGGCCACAGGAAGACCGCGCGGTTGAGACCACTATCACAGTGCTGGAGGATGTAGTCAGCACAGCCACCGCTCCCATGAGTAACTCTCGCTTTCGCCCCGCCGTGCTCCGCCCCTTTATCCGCCGCACGATCGAAGCACTCGCTCAAAACACCCTGACGGAGGAAGAACGGCGGTACCTTCTTGCCGCGCTCGAGGAAATAAGTTACGGGAACGCTGAAACTGATCCAGATCAAATAGAGCAAGCAAACGAGGAGATAAGATTGGAGGGCGATGGAAGGTAACCATCGCCTTTGCTATTTTAAAGATTATGGTAAACAGTACACGTCGTGCGCGGACATACAAAGATGAAAGACAGGGCCATACAAAAATTGTCAATTTGAATTAACAAATCTCGCAGGAACAATATCTTATGTAAAGAAGATCAGATGAAACGTGCCCTAAAGGGGACGAGTAAGGCGATACAGAATTCCGTTTCTGACAAACAATGAAAACCGCAGGAGCGGCCAACTCCCACGGTTTTCCCGATTCCGACCAGACTTGATGAAGTTGTCTGGACTCTAATATCGACCGTACCTTGGAGGAGCCGGTCAATACTATGAATTCATCTTATCCCAAGAAGGCGCCTGTAGTCAAGCCTCGCGATACTGCAACCTTTGAACCTTATTACTGGGAAGCCTATAATCAGATTGTCCATCCCAACCGGTTCGACTGGTATCTGATCACACGGTGGCTTCCCGAACTCGGTCCTGAAGGCTTCGCAATCCTTAAGGTGTTGCGTAACCTTTGCTTCCATAATCCGAAAGAGGGTATCTTGCGCAACGAGTGTGACATTGCCATGAACGAACTAGCGATCTCTGCCGGAATGACGGAACGAACACTCTACCGCCATCTGAAAGAGAACAAAGCCCTCGGCCAGTTCATACGGCGCCAAGCGCGGTACGTTGTTCCTACCGAAGGCGCGCCGCACCGCGCCTCCAATCGATTTATGGTCTGTATGGATGCCCCAATCCATCCTGACGATATGGAGCAGTATGAGGAACTGCGCCTCCAGCGTGATGAGGCGTTGCAGAAGCAGCAAAGATCAACAGCTATCATCGAACGTGACTGCCATTTTGGCAGTCATAGGAATGCTATGACTGCCAAAAACAACTCTTATGACTGCCAAAATGGCGGGCATATGAGGGCATATGACTGCCAAAATGGCAGAGCATCTAAGGATGAATTACCTTCGGATAATCTTATACTAAAGAACTCACGTTACGCGGTCACGATGTGATAGTGGCAGCTGGACAAGCCGCCTTGA
>JAUJNC010000103.1 GCA_030446525.1 Armatimonadaceae bacterium | reverse complement strand
GCTCCGGGCGCAGGGGCAGATAGTTGCGCGGGGCAAAGGCGCCGCCGGGGGGCGCATCGCCGACCGGGGTGTCGTTTAAGAGCACGCGCTTGCCGGGCGCGCGCGAGCCGTGGAAAGCCATGTGGATGCGCGCGGACCGGAAACGGGCGATCTCCGCATCGGAAACGGCCGGCAGGGGCGGAACGACGGGCGGCGTGTCCCACTCCGCTTCGGCGGGCCGGTCCCAGCGCAGAACGCCCAGGGTCTCGCCGCCGATCCGATGCCAGGTAAGCCGCACCGAGTTCGCGTCCGCCTCCACCAGGAACCAGGAGGGCAACGTGTCTTCAAGATAGCCTCCGAAGTAGCGACCGTTTGGAGGAAGCAGCAGGGCGCGTGTCTGCTCGAGCGGCACCGGGTCGGCCCCGTGGACACCCACGACGGCGGTCTTGACCTGCAGCACGCCGTTTTTGGCGTAGCCGGGGTGGTACGCGATCGTCTGGTTATGGGTGTGCCCACAGAAATACGCGTCTACCGCGCACGGGGAAAGCGCTGCACGTAACGCGTGGACGAAAGCGGGGTCGGAAAAGCGGCTGCGGGCGACGGGGAAGAGAGGCTCGTGCGCGAAGACGAACAGGCGCTCATCGTCCCGCGTCCGGTGTGACAGCGCCCGCAGCCACTCGCGCGTGCCCGGACGCTCGTAGCTTTCCCGGCAGTCTACGAAGACGAAGCGCGCCCCGCCCGCGGTGAGCTCGTACGAGAAGCCTTCCCGTTCGGGGATGTTTACCCCCGCGAGGTAGGGCGCCAGAACGGCGTCGCACGCCCGCGCCGACGGGCCGCGGTCGTCATGGTTGCCCCGGATCGGATAGCACGGACAGCCGAGCGAGGAAAGCCACGCGAGCGCCTGCCGCAGCTCCTCGGCCGCCTGATCCGGCTGGTCCCATCCCCCCTGAAGCAGGTCGCCGACCTGCACGACGAAGTCGGGCCGGGCGGCGCATACCTCGCCGGCGAGCAGGGGGTAGTAGGTCCGGCGCGCGGCGGCGTAGCGCTCGACGTCCGCATCGCGCTTCCGGGTGTGGAAAGCGTCGTCGATCCAGTGGATGTCGCCTAGAACCGCGAAGCGGACCGCCATGGCTACTGCCGCTCGAACGCCCCGATGTCGGGCGCCTTCCCTTTGAAGTCGTCGTTGAAGCCGGGGATCTTCTCGCCGCGGTCGATGGCGGGGCTGTCCTCCCGCAGGGCGTAGTCCCCCGCATCCGGACGGGCCAGGTGCGGG
Source organism: Armatimonadaceae bacterium (assembly GCA_030446525.1). The sequence goes on along the minus strand of JAUJNC010000103.1, from coordinate 15,428 downwards.
TCCCCGGTCACGGCATGCCGCCAAAAGCCGAGCGCCTGCGCCTCCACAAGCCCGATCTTGTTGTTCTTGCCCCAGTACATAAACCGCTCCGGATCCAGGCCGTGGAGCAGGTCGTAATCGTACGAGTTGGACCGCTCCTTCCGGTTGTCGTAGAAGAGGTTGCCGTTGACCGTGAGGAGGTTGTTCCGGGCGCGGACGTTCTGGAAAAGCCCCTGCCCGCCGGCCCCGGCATACCCCGCGCTTCGCGCGCGCGCGCTGTAGACCGTGTTGTGGTACAGGAAGAGGGCGCCGTGCCCTTTCCGGTCCCCCTCACCCAGCTTGAAAGCCGACCCGTTGCCGGTGAGGACGTTGCGCCACACGTAACAAGGGCCCTTGATCACCGGGGCCACGGCCAGGCCGACGAGACAGTCGCGGATCCGGTTGCCCCAGATGCGGACGTTGATGTTGCCGCCTTCGGCCTCGATGCCGTCGTCCTGGCACCCGGAGATGGTGTTCTCGTAGATGTCGGAGTCACGGAACGGCCCGCCGTTTATCTCGAAGTTGGATTCGCCACCGACCCCGTCCTTGATCAGGCCGTTCCCCTGGATCACGTTCTGGCAGACGACGTGCCCGCCGTTCGTTTTCCGCAGGGAGATGCCCATCCTGCCGCCCGTGTACGTTCCGCGCTCGAAGAGGATCCGGTTCCTCCGCACGACGGCGCCCGCGCAGCCCGACGTCACCTCCACCCCCGAGTCGAAGTACTCGGAGCCCGGGTCGAGGATGACGTTGTCTTCGACCAGGACATGGTCCGAACCCTCGCCGACGTACACCGCCGACCGCTTCGCGTCTTTCAGGGTGAGCCCCTGGATGCGCACGTAATCGTTCCCGGCAAGTGCGACGTTATGATCTCTGGTTCGCGCCCCGTCCACCACGACCTTGCCGTCACCCTCGTTCTTGAAGGTGATGTACCTGCCCGGGACTCCCGAGCGTTTGATCGAGACCTGCTCGGGATAGGTCCCCGCCCGGATCCGGACCACGTCGCCGGGGCGCGCCTGATCGGCCCCATTCTGGATCGTGCGGAACGGACGCTCTTTGGTGCCCGGGTTGGCATCGTCCCCGTCCGGGGCGACGTAAAGCTCCTCCCCGGTCGCCGCCGGCGCCGGCTCGGCGCGGGTGCTTACGACCAGCCGGGCATTCGACCGCCCCTCCGGTGCGGAGGGGTCGGGGGAGGTTTCCTTCGCCGGGGATTGCGCGCCCGGGTACTGCAGCTCGATCTCGTAGACCGTGCCCGGCTGCAGGTCCACCAGGCTCCCGCGGAACTGGCGCTCTGCGCCGGCGGCGCAGAGCGGGTGTCCCACGTTCCAGGCGGCCTCGCCCTGTTTCCGGTAGCGCGGGGTCGGGCGCCCCGCGGGTGCGCCGTTCTCCGCGCCGGCGGGGGGGAAAGGCGCGACGATGCCCACACAGCGGAACGTCGCCGCCGTTGTGGGGCGCGGATGATCGTACATCAGCGTGACCGCCAGAAGGGACAGCATCGTACCTAACCGCTCCTTGCCGCGCGCAGGGTCATCAGGACGAAGCGGGGCAGCAGGGCGACCTTGCTGATCTTTTTGGGGTTGGAGGCGAGGCGGTACGCCCATTCCAGGCCGCTGTTCTGCATCCACACCGGGGCGCGGCGCACCGCCCCGGAGAAGACGTCGAGGGTACCGCCGACCCCGATGCAGACGGGCACGCCGAGCGCCGCCTTGTGCCTGCTGATGAACTTCTCCTGCTTGGGGATGCCGAGCGCCACCAGAAGGATGTCGGGACGCGCCTCGCGGATTTCGGCGACCACCTGGGCCTCCTCCTCCGGCTTGAAGAAGCCGTCGCGGAAGCCGACGATGTTCGCGCCGGGGTGGCGGGCCCGGATGCGTGCGGCGGCCTCTTCGGCGACGCCGGGCGCGGCGCCGAAGAAGAAAACGCGCCACCCCTCTTTCGCCGACAGGGCGCAGCACCGCGCGGCCAGATCGATCCCGCTCACCTTGGCGCGCACCGGGGTGCCCATCCGCCGCGTGGCCCACAAGATGCCCGCCCCGTCCGGCGTCACCAGATCGGCACAGGCCACGATGGCGGCGAACTCCGGGTCCTGCACCGCCGTCACCACCATCGAGGCGTCCGCCGTCACGATATGGTGCGGCGTGCCTTGCGCGATGAATCGCTTCACGAGGGCGATCGCGCCGTCCATGTCCACGCGGTCGACGCGCATGCCCAGAAGATCTACCGAATTTCGTGCTGTCTCACTCATGCCGTTTATTATAACCGATCTCTGCCAGCCCCGACCCCCGTCGCCTCGCCGGCCACCGCCCAGGGCGAGCGAACTTGACGCCTTTCACCCCCTGTTGGTACAATTCATTCACCCGCGCGGCGCCCTCGAACACCAGGACGCCCGCATCGCCGCCAGGAGTTTTCCCTTTTCCATGCCATCTTTTCTTCTCGAAGTCGGTACCGAAGAGCTGCCGGCGGGCGCGACCGCGCCCGCCGCGGGGCAGCTAAAAACCGCGCTGCTCGCCCGGCTCGAAGCCGAGCGCCTGCCGACCCCCGAGGGGGGGGTGCGCACCTTCGCCACCCCGCGCCGCTTGACCGTGCTGGTGCACGACCTGCCCGAGCGCCAGCCCGACACGGCCGTGGAGGCGCGCGGCCCGCAGGTCCGGGCCGCCTTCGGCCCCGACGGGTCGCCGACACCCGCCGCGCAGGGGTTCGCGCGCAAGCAGGGCGTCCCCGTCGAGGCGCTCGCTGTCGAGGGCGATTACGTGGTGGCGCGGCGGACCGAAGCGGGCAAGCCGATTCCCGAGGTGCTGGCCGCGGCGGTCCCCGACCTGCTCCGGGCGATCACCTTCCCGAAGTTCATGCGCTGGGGCGCCGGCAACTACCGCTTCGGCCGCCCCTTGCGCCGCTTCGTCGCCCTTTTCGGCGATCAGGTCGTGCCGTTCACCCTCGAGGGGGTCACGTCGGGCAACACCACGGCGGGGCACCGCTACCACAGGGAGCCGGTCGTCATCCCGTCGCCGGAAGGGTACGCGGACGCGCTGCGGGCCGCACACGTGGAACCCGACCCCGCCCTCCGGCATACGGAGATCGTCACGCAGGCGAGCCAGCTGGCCGAGTCCATCGGCGGCAAGGCCCTGCTGGATCCGGCGCTCATCGAGGAGAACGTCTACCTGACCGAGTGGGTGACGGCCGTCCTCGGGGACTTCGACCCCGCCTACCTTTCGCTCCCGCGCCCGGTCCTCGTCACGGCGATGAAAAAGCACCAGCGGTTCTTCCCGGTCGAGGCGCCGGGCGGTGACCTGCTGCCCCACTTCATCGCCGTCCGCAACGGCAACGACGAGCACCTGGAAACGGTGCGGGCGGGTTACGAGAAGGTGCTCGCGTCGCGCTTCAACGACGCCAAGTTCTTCTTCGATCACGACCGCGAGTCGCCGCTCTCGTCCAAGCTGTTCAAGACAGAGCGTATCGTCTTCCAGGAGAAGCTGGGCACGCTGGCCGACAAGACCAAGCGCCTCCAGGCGCTCCTGGAGGCGACGGGGCTGTTCGACTGGACCGGCGACGCGGACGCCGCCCGCCGCGCGGTCCTGCTTTCCAAGGCCGACCTGGCCTCCGAGATCGTGATGGAGCTGCCCGCGCTGCAGGGGGTGATGGGCCGCGAGTACGCCCTGCTCGACGGCGAGCGGCCCGCCGTCGCCGACGCGCTCCTCGAGCAGTACCTGCCGCGCTTCGCCGGCGACACGCTCCCCCGGTCGCGCATCGGCACGGCATTAGCGCTGGCGGACCGCGTCGATACGCTGGTCGGCTACGTGCGCTTCCTCGGGGCCGAGCCGAAAGGGTCGTCTGACCCCTTCGGCCTGAAGCGGGCCGCGTCCGCCATCGTGGACCTTCTCGCCCGCGACGCGTCCCTGCCCGGCGTCTGGGAGCTGGCCGCCGGGGCGACCGAGGCGTACGAGGCGCAGGGCCTGACGGCGGCGCCCAAGCCCGGCGACCTCGCGGGTCTCCTGGCGACGCGCCTGCGCGGCCTGCTGGAAGAGAAGGGGACGCGCTACGACCTGGCGGACGCGCTGCTCGCGACCCCCTGGGACAACATCGCCTCGGTCGCCGCCCGCGCCGACGCCCTTTCCGTGCTCCTGTCCGCCGAGACGTTCGCCCCCACGGCGCAGGTGGCTACCCGCGTCCGCAACATCCTCCGCACGGCCGCGGTCCCGGAGGACGAACCGGACCCGACGTTGCTTACCGAGCCGGGGGAGAAGGTATTGCTCGCCGCCCTGGAGGCGATCACGCCGCAGGCCGGAGCGCAGCTGGACGCCGGCGACTATGCGGGGGCCTTCGCCACCCTCGGGGCGCTCAGCGAGCCGATCAACCGCTTCTTCGACGGCGTCCTCGTGATGGCCGAGGACCCCGCCGTGCGGCAGGCGCGCCTCGCCCTGCTCGCCCGCGCCGACCGCCTGTACCTGCGCCTGGCCGACTTCTCGAAGCTGGTCCTGGAGTGATGGAAAAGCGGCGGGGTCTGTTCATCACGTTCGAAGGACCGGATGGCGCCGGGAAGACCACGCAGCTCGGCCTGCTGGAAAAGGCGCTGCGCCAGCGAGCCCACGCCGTCACCCGCACCCGCGAACCCGGCGGCGATGTGGTGGGGGAACGCGTCCGCGATCTGTTGCTCCACGCGGGGCCGGGCGAGATCGGCGCGGAGGCGGAGTACCTGCTGCTGCTGTTCGCCGCAGCGCGCGCGCAGAACGTCGCCGGGGTGGTGCGTCCCGCGCTCGCAGCGGGCCATATCGTCCTCTGCGACCGCTTCACCGACTCGACGATCGCCTACCAGGGGTACGGCCGCGGCCTGCCTGTGGAGTTCATCGCACAGGCTTCGCCACGGGCGGTCTCCTGCCGGACCGCACCTTCCTCGACCTGCCCCCGGCGAACGGGCTTGCGCGCCAGAATCCGACCCGAAAAGACCGTTTGGACCGGGAAAGCCTGGACTTCCACGAGCGCGTCCGCAAGGCTTCCTTGCCGTGGCCGCACAAGAGCCGTCGCGCATACGCGTGCTGGACGCCTCGTCCCATTGCCGCCAAGTTCGACGACATCCTGGCAGACGTTGCGCTGACGGCCCTCCCCAGCCCCCCTCTCCCATAGGCGGTGGATCCGGGCTTGTTGGGCCGCTGACACAAAGTCAGGTTGCACATCCTAGCCAGACAGGGTGCAGGTGTGGCAGACCTGCTCGCATCGTCTGCGTCTGCTGAACAGGCGCGCTGCACCTGTTTTCGCGCCGGGCTTACGTCAAGAGCCGCCGTAAGCCTTCCTGCTCAAAGTGATGGTCTGTGGTGAGCGCCTCAATCATGCCGCGCTGTGGCGCATCAGGACGAAGCTAACCGCATCGCATAGCGGAATAGGTCTATCCAAAACGCTCCTCCAGCAGCGCCACTGCAGCCTGGTGTAGCTCCTCCGTCACCCAGACCACCTCCACACGTGGATTCGTTAGAAGATCAATAAGGAAGGTGAGTGCTGGCCGCCGAGCAGCCCCGCGCCTGCGTAAGGGCCACGAATTCCGCAAGTACGTAGCTGTGCGTTACTCAGCGTCGCTGCTTCGAAGAGGGTTACAGCGTCACTGTTGCGGTTCGCCCTGGTGGTGGTAACAAAGCAACCCCGATGTATCGAGGAGCATCAGGCTGCCTTCTGGTCCTCCCGCCTCGTGATTGTCGCGCGCGCGCGCAAGGTCGGCATCAATACTCTCGTTGTCCGCACCGGTCGCGTAGCCAAGATCTACTATCTGTCGCCGCAAGCGTTCATCCGCGGCGCTATACTCTTCCTCGGATAGCTCGGGGCGTGGCTTGGGCGCAAGATCAATCACCCACTTGGCGACAAGCTCCTCAATCGTCTTGCCGATCCGCGGGGCGACCTTTTCGAGCAGCACGAAGACCTCCTCCGGGATTCCGCCTTGGGCTGGCTCTTTCTCGATAACGGAGAGATCCTCCGCAGACGGCTTGTTGCCCAATCAGTGGGGGTTTTCCCGGTCGCCTCGGCGGCTTTCATTATCGCGGCGTATTCCGCTTCTGACAGTTCCAGCCCCTGCACATGACTCATGACTCTTCGCCTCTGCCTCCCATTGTAGCATATTGGCCTCGTCACTGCCCTCCTCGGCGCCTCTTCTGCTACCTCCTGCGCCGCCAGACCGGGAGGTAGATGGCAGGCCCGCTCTGGCAGGCTCGTGGGTTAGTGGCTACTCGCCCGCGGGAATGATCAGGGTGAAGGAACGGCAATGAAAGCAAAATCAACCAAGACACTTATCGTCAGTCTAGCGGCTCTCTCCCTCGCCCTGAGCGGGTGCTCACAGCAAACCATCGAAGCGCCCGCGAAGACGCCGAGAGAAATGTCGATGTCATTCAGCGTGAGGCAAAGCGTGCGGAACGCAAAGGCGCGGCCGCACATGAGTAAACTGGACATGAAGACGCGTAGTACTGCCGCACTAAAGGCAAACGAGAGGCTGCCGAAAACGATTCGCGTGGATCCGAACGAGGGTGGGGTGAAGCTGCGCGGGACGGTGGACGCGGGCGCAGAAGGAACTGGCCGGCCGGATCGCGCGCGACACGCTCACAGAAGACAGGACGGTAATCAATGAGATCAAGCTGAAGAGCGAGTAGCCGAGAGCAGCTACCGAATCAACACGTCGATCGGTTCGGCGGCAAGGTCCTCCTGCGGTGAAACGGGAACGCCGTCGATGCGCCCGGTGTTGAACCACCTTGAGCGCGTAGATGCCGGAAGGTACCGCGTTCCCGGCCGTCTTCTGATCCCAGTCCAGCGGATACGTTTTGACTCGCCCGCGAGCGACAGATCATAAACGACGGCCGGGAACGCCTTGTCGTCCGGACCAGCGCCATATCCGCCGCTCTCCCTGATTCACCTGGGCGTCCGCCTCCAGCGGACCAAGCAAGGTCGTCACCGTTTGCGCCCCCACGTTCTTGACTGTAAACGTCAGCGGGACCGTTTCACCGCGCCGGAAGGCGGTTCTGGTCGCGAGAGTAAACTGCAGCGACTGATACTGCCTGGTGCTCGTCACCGTGGTCGGCGTAGGTTCCCGGCCTGTCCCCACCGCCGCATCCGGTAAGCATCGTAGCAAAAGCAAACAAGACTGCACAAACGCACCATCCACGTGCGCATCCGCTTCCTCCTGAGGGAATAGAAAGGCCCCTACCGCCGTGCGTGCGTGCGCAGGCCGACCATGATGCATGGGCCGGAGTGGACGGTGGCGATGCCGGCCTTCTCGGCGCCCTGGATGGCGGCGTTCGATTCGGCCCCCGGCTGCATCCACAGGTTCTTGATGCCCCGGTCCGCAAGCTGACCCACCAGGTCCTCCGTGATGGCCGGGGGTACGACGGATATGACCACCTCCGGCGTCTCGGGCAGGTCGGCCACCGATGCGTAGCTCGGATCGCCGTCGATCTCCTTGGCGCGTGGGTTGACGGGGTAGGCCGTCTTGCCGAAGTTCTTGAGCGACTTGTAGACCAGGTAACCGTACTTCTCCTGGTTGGTGGACGCCCCCACGACGGCAAACGTCTTCGCCGCCAGCATCGCCTCAATGTTCTCGTTCCTGGTTGCCATCTGTTGTTCTCCTCCGGGACGTATTCAGTATACCCGCACGCTTGTGATGAAGGGAAAGCAGGCAGTGGTGTCTTATACGGTAAGGAACCTTTGCACTTCCCCTGGAGGACACGCGCCATGAAGATACGATTCCGCCTTCGCTTAGCCGCCGCGCTGCTGCTGGCGTTGCCATCATCCGCCGCCTTTTCCCAGAACCCTGCCGCCCCGCCCAGCCCGCTCCCCGTGCGGGAGGTGGTGCTGTTCACCAGCGGCGTTTCCTACATCGAGCGTGGGGGGGCGGTGGACGGCAGCGCCGCCGTGCCGCTCCAGTTCCGCACCGCGCAGATCAACGACATCCTCAAGTCGATGGTGCTGCTGGACGAGAAGGGGCAGGTGCAGCCCGTCACCTATGGGGCGCGTGAGCCGATCGGGCGCACGCTGCAGTCGTTCGCCGTCGACGTGACCCAGCCGTTGGGCCGCGCGGAGCTTTTGAACCGGCTGCGCGGCGCGCGGGTGACAGTCGAGGCCACGGGGCGCGAGACGCTGACCGGGCAGATCGTCGGGGTCGAGCAGCGGCAGGAGAAGATCAAGGACGGCGAAAGCGTGACCACCGAGATCCTGACCGTGCTCGGCGAGCGCGGCCTTCAATCCGTCCGGCTGGACGAGGTGAGGGCGATCCGCCTGCTCGACGCGCGGCTGGACCGCGAGTTCCGCGAGGCGCTGGGCATCCTCGCGTCCGGCTCCGATGACCAGCGGCGGCAGGTGATGCTGCGCTTCGACGGGGCCGGCAGGCGGCAGGTGCGCGTCGGCTACGTCATGGAGGCCCCGCTGTGGAAGATGAGCTACCGCCTGCTCCTGGGCGGCACGAACGGCGCCGCCAACTCCGGCAAGCCGGACGGACCGGCCGCCAAACCGGACCGGCCGTACATCCAGGGCTGGGCCCTGGTGGAGAACACCACGGACGACGACTGGCAGAGGGTGCGGCTGTCCCTGGTATCGGGACGCCCCGTTTCGTTCATCCAGGACCTGTATCAGCCCCTGTATCTGCCGCGCCCGGTCGTCCCGCCCGACGTCGTCGCCTCGCCCTACCCCCAGACCCACGGCGGCAACCTGGATGAGGAGATTAGGGACGCGCCGGCACGAGTGCAGCAGGAAAGGGCAAAAGGCGCACGGGACGGCACGCAACCCGATACCGCCGAGGTCGCTCGGCCACAGTCCGCGCCAGCCGCCGCCGCCGGATCCGCGGGGAGCGAAGGAATAGCGGCCGGATCCGGCGGCGGCGCGGCCCTTAACAGATTCCAAAGCTCTGGTCTCGTTCGCGGATCGGTGGCGGCGCAGGCCGAGGGGCAGAGCGCGGGCGAGCTGTTCCAGTACAACATCACGACGCCCGTGACGCTGCCGCGCCAGCAGGCGGCGATGATCCCCGTGATCGCCCAGGACATCGACGGCGAGAAGGTCTCGCTCTACAACGCCGACACCGGCCCGCGCTTCCCCCTGAACGCGGTGCGGGTCAAGAACACGACCACGCTGCACCTCAAGGGCGGCCCCGTGACCCTGTTCGACGACGGCGTGTACGCCGGCGACGCCAGGATGGAGGACATCCCGCCCGGCGACTCGCGGCTCGTCTCCTACGCCGTGGATCTGTCCGTCGAAGGCGAGCGGCAGGGCCCGGCCGCGTCCACGACCGAAACGTCGCTCAGCCTGCGGCGGGGCGTGCTGACCGTGAGCCGCCGCGAGCGCCTGGAAACGACGTACACGCTGAAATCCAGGGCGGACAAGGCGCGGACCGTGCTGGTCGAGCACCCGTTCCGATCCGAATACAAGCTCGTTGCTCCGGCCGCTGCCGCGGAGCGGGCGGCAAACTACTATCGTTTCGCGGTCGCCGTGCCCCCGGGCACGTCCCAGACGCTGAAGGTCGCCGTGGAGCGGCCCCTGTCGCAGACGATCGCCATCCTGGACGGGGATCTGAACGCCCTCGCGTTCTTCGCCAATCGCAAGGACATCGCGCCCCGCCTGCGCGAGGCGCTGCAGGAGGTGGTCCAGCGCCGGCGGCGCGTGCAGGAGCGGGAACAACTGGCCGCCAGCCGGGAGGGCGAGATCGAGGCGATCGGCAAGGACCAGGACCGCATCCGGAAGAACATGGTCGCCCTGGACAAAGCCTCCGCTCTGTACAAGCGCTACGTCGGCGAGCTCGACCGGCAGGAGACCCGCATCCAGAACCTGCGCCAGGAAGCCGGCCGCCTGCGCAAAGAGGCCGCCGAGGCCGACCGCGACTTGCGCGCCTACGTGGACAACCTGAGCATAAGCGAGTGAATGGTTTGCATCTATCGGCCAGCGTGGTAACACAACTATGTCCGGGGACATAGAAAGTGAGAACGCGGCTATGCCACGCGCAAGCGATACGTTGAGTTTGGAGCTGCTTGCCGTCGATCAGGACGGCGCCGTCGATGGCCCCGAGCACCTCCGCCTGCAAACGAATGCGGGCGCGATCGAGTGTCGTCTGCACCCGACTGCGGCGGGTGACGCGGCGATCCTCTGGGTCTTTGGGGCCGGGGGCGGGCTCGGCGGCCCCGCCGGAGGGCTGTACCCCCGCTTGGCGGAGCAGCTGCGCCCGCAGGACGTCACGTCGCTCCGCCTGGACTACCGGCGCCCCGGTTACCTGGAAGACAGTGTGCTCGACACGCTCCTGGGTATAGAATATCTGCGCACCCGGGGTAAGAGCCGGATCGTCCTCGTGGGCCATTCCTTTGGCGGCGCCGTCGTGATCACGGCGGGGGCGATCAGCGAGGCGGTGATCGCAGTGGCGGCGCTGAGCAGCCAGACCTATGGGGCCGGGGCGGTGAGCCGACTGAGCCCCCGCCCCTTGCTGTTGATCCACGGCACGGCCGACGAGGTGCTGCCGGATACCTGCTCGCGCGACCTGTACGGGCGGGCCGGCGATCCCAAGAAGCTCGTGCTCTACCCGGGCTGTCATCACGGCCTGGACGAATGCCGCGACGACCTCGACCGCGATCTGCGCCGGTGGCTCGAGGACGTGCTGGGGCTCAAAGCCGGGTAGCGCCCGCACCCGGTCAGGTGAGCGCAGGGAGATTCTGTCTCTGGCGTGCCGCTAGGCGGGGGCGGCTGCGAGGCCGAGGCGCTGGAGTTCCTGCGCCAGCAGCGCGACCAGCCCATGGAGGCGTTGCAGCTGCTGCACATCGTTGAGCGTGATATAGGGGTTCTGATGCTCGTAGCAAAGCTGCGCAATCCCGTCCGGTAATCTTTGCGCGCGCTGGCCGGGAACCCCGGCGGTTAGCTGGGCTTTGCTCAGTTTCAGCAGAAGCAGCAAGCGCTGCACGTCGGGATGGGCCAGCAGATCCCGTGCGGTCGCCGCGTCGTCGCTGGTCAGGAGGAACGCCTTGCCCAGGGCGGAGTCCGACAGCGTGACCTCCGGCTGCTTGGGGCCGTAGGGCAGCGCGAGCGCGGCGCGCGTGAACAGGTTGCGCGGGTAGAGCGCGAAGCTAAAGGATCTGCCCGGCACATAGGGCACGGCCATGCGGGTGAAGGTCGTCCGGCTGACGCTGTCGCTGTCACGGCCCACGCTCCGGATCACATAGCTGTCCAGAAGGATGTTCCATCCGCCCACGGGCGCGGCGACGGTGACTTTCTGGTGCGTGTCTGAGGAACTGCTGCCGGCGAGCAAGCGGGGGCCGCCCGGGACGGAAGCCTCCAGAAAATCGAAGAGCCCGACCCCTTCCTCTTCGCGGTATTCGCCCCCGACCGCCTCGGCGAAGCGCCGCCAGGCTGCCTTCTGGGCGGTTTGATCACCATTCAGAGTGCCGAGTAAGGAACGCAAACCGGCGAAAATCCCTGTGTTGCTCATCACAGCGTCTCCCCTGGCCCAGGGCGTATCGCCAAGCTCATCGCTCGATCACACGAGTCCGATGTTCGTGTTTACCAGTTGGTGATGGAGCCGTCGGGGCGGCGGAACAGGCGCGTCGGCGCGCGGCGCTCCGTGATCTCCGCGATCAGGTCCGCCCCGTCCGGGTCGAACTCCACGCCGAGGCCGGGGCGCGCCTCCGGCCACAGCGTGCCGTTGCGGAACGCGCACCCCTGGGGGAGGTAGGGCCGCACCTTCGGACCGGCGCCGGTAATCTCCATCAGGACCGGCACGGGCAGGGCGCACAGCACGTGCACGAGGGCGGCGAGCGCGATCGGGCCGGTGAAGTGCGGGACCATGCCGACGTAGTGCGTCTCGCACAGGGCCGCGATCTTCAGGAACTCGGTGATGCCGCCCACATTCGGCAGCGTGACCCGCGTGTAGTCGATCAGATGCCGCTCGATCAGCTCGTTGATGTCCCAGCGGTCCCCGAACTGCTCCCCGACCGCGATCGGCGCCCTGACCTGTCCCCGGAACGTCGACAAAGCCCCCGGGTTCTCGGAGCGAAGCGGGTCCTCCACGAAGTAGGGGTTCAGGTCTTCCAGGAGCGTACACAGGCGCACCGCATCAGCCATGTCCAGGCGGGTGTGGAAGTCGATGGCCCAGTCCCCGTCCGTCCCGACTCCCCCCCGGATCTCGGCGCACTGCTCGTAGGTCTCCTCGACCATACGGCGGGAATCGAACACGCCGTCCCCGGGGCCTGCTACCGAGGTGCGGAAGGCGCGGAACCCCGCCTCGCGGCAGGCGCGCGCCGTCTCCCCGAGACTGCCCTGCCGGGGAAAGCCGGTGGAATAGCACTCGACGTACGCGCGGGTAGGCCCGCCCAGCAGCTCATAGACCGGCACGCCCAGCGCCTTGCCCTTGATGTCCCAGAGCGCCAGGTCCAGGGCCCCGAGCGCGTGCAGCTTCTCCCGGCCGGGCGGGTAGAAAAAGCCGCGGTACAGGAGCTGCCACAGGTGCTGGATGCGCGACGGGTCCTCCCCGATCAGCGGGCCGGCGCACTGCTCCAGGGTATCCCTCGACCCGCCCTCCCCGACCCCGACAAGGCCGGCGTCCGTCTCCACGGTGACAACCATCTCGCTCTGGTTGAATGTCAGGTTGGCGCCCCGGGGCGCGTAGCAGCGGATCCGGGTAACCTTCATCGGCGATTCCCTCCCGTCGGCCAAAGAAAACAATCCATGGCCTAACTTCTCCCCCCGCTACGGGTATCCCTCCTCCGCACGGCATGCGGGGGGAACCCTTCCAGCGCGTTGATAGGGTTAGCATCTTTCGCCCGCGGGTAAACTCGCACCGGAAAAGGCGCCCTGCACCAGCAAGGCACAAAGAAAAGAAAGGTTAAAGACAACCCCGATGAGCTTTAGGAAACGATCACATCGCGGGCGAGGGACCGCCCTGGCGGTGGCGCTCTGCCTCACGGCCCCGCTGCTGGCGGCGGCGCTGCGGCCCGCGTCGGCGCAGATCCTGGGCGGACGACCCGCGCCGCAACGGCAAGGGATGAGCACTAAGAAGAAAGTGGCGCTGCTGGCGGGCGCGGCGCTCGTGTACTATCTGTACAAAAAACATCAGGCCAAGCAGGCCGAAACCCAGAGAACGGCGGTTGCCGGCCGATCGTCGCAGAACGGCACTCGCGCGACGGCAAAGACGCCGCAGTTATATCGTTCCAAGAACGGCGGCGTTTACTACCGCGACGCGCAGAACCGGCCGGTCTGGCTGACGGCCCCCTCGCGGCGCGTTGAGGTGCCCGTTGACGAGCTGCAGCGCTATGCCCCGGATTATCAACGTTATCGTGGCCCGGCCCCGGCGGCTCCGCAGGGTTACCGAACCGAGTCCTTCGAGGAATTCGACAGCAGCTTGTTCGCCACATCATCCGGCAGCACCAACCCGTCGGGACCTCCCGGCCCCAGGTGATTCTAAGAAAGTTCTAAGGAGGAGTTCTACCATGGATCTTAGCACACTGTTCAATGCCGTTTCCCGAGCCATTTCGGACCGCACGGGGCCGGCCCCCGATGTGGACACGGGCGGCTTCCTGAACGAAGTGACCGGGCTGTTCCGGCAGCATGCCGACGCCACGGGCCAGCAAGTGGAATACGGCGAGCAGGGCTACGGCGCGGCGGACGCCCAGCCCGACATCCTGCCGGCATCGATGGACCCGCTCGGCGACCCAGCCGATCAAGAGCAGACCATCTTGCCGGCAAGCCAGGACCCGTATGGCGACCCGGCCGACCAGCGCCGGTAAGGTCGCGAACGGTACCAACGAATAGTCACGCCGTGGGCGCAAGGAAGTGAATCCTGCGCCCACGGTTCTCCTGAAAAGGGTCAGTCCACGCGGACGAACGGCTGCATCTTGGCGAACGTTTTCTCACCGACCCCTTTCACATCCATAAGCTGCTCGGCGGATTTTAAGCCGCCCACCTCCTCCCGGTAGGCGAGAATGCGCGCCGCCATGGCGGGGCCCACACCGGGAAGACGCTGAAGCTCTTCGGCGGTCGCCGTGTTGATGTCGACCGTACCATCGCCGGGGTTTCTGAACTTCCCTGCGCCCCCGGACCCCTCGGATCCGGCTGCCTCGCCTCCGCCCGCACCGGCGGATTCCGCCACAAAGGGAGTGGCCGAAGAGGACGCGGCAGAGGGCCCCCGCGGAGGACTGCCAAGAACACGGCCACGTTTGGGTGACGTCCCGCCCGTGCCGGCCAGGGCCGAAGGCACAGGCGCCAGTCGCGATGTCCTGGAGGGGCTGGTGGCGGGCGAACGCAGCGGGGATGGCGCCGACGCCATGGGCTGCGGTCGCCGCACGGGCACGTTTATCTGGTCGCCGTCCCGCAGCCGATCCGCCAGGTTCAGGGCGTCCTGGACGGCGTTCTTCTTGAACCCGCCCGCCGCGCGGACCGCTTTGTAGATGCGGTCGCCGTTTTTGAGGGTGTAGACGCCGGGCCTCAGGACCGCCCCCGACACGTGGACGACGATCGCCGCGCCCGAAGGGGCTTGCGCCGGAGCCTGCTCGGTCGCCGCCCCGTCCGGCTGGGTCTCGTCGGCGGGGGCGCTGTCCGGGCCGCCGGCCGGCACCTCCGTGCTCGCCTCGTAGGGCGTGATCGGCGCCAGGGGCGCCGCGGACGCGGCTCCCTTCTGCTGCTGGTACACCCATCCGCCCAGTGCCAGCACGACCAGTGCGACGACGACCGCCGCCAATCCCGCCCGCTCACGCATCGTCAAATTCCGCATCCCGCGTGTCTCCTTTCTCCCCAGAATTATGGCAGGTTGCTTCTGACGGCGGTATTTTAGCGCACTTGCGGCGTCAAAGGGAATCCGCAAATGTACGGGCAAGCGCAAAGAAGGGGCCAGGCGTCCGTACGCCTGGCCCCTTGGGGCAGTGGCTCTTTTATTTTCCCTCCCCCGCAGTGTGGCGAAAGGCGTGGGGGACTCAAACGACGACGTTGACCAGCTTGCCCGGTATCACGACGACCTTCTTCACGGGCTTGCCGTCGAAGGCCACCCGGACCTTTTCCGATGCCAGCGCCGCCGCTTCGGTGGCTGCGGCGTCGGCACCGGCGGGCAGGACGATACGGTCGCGCACCTTGCCGTTCACCTGCACTATCAGCGTTATCTCGTCCTCGGCGGCGACGGCGGGGTCGGACGCGGGCCACGGCTTCCGGTACAGATAGTCGTTCGCGTGTCCCAGCCGCTCCCACATCTCGTCGGCGACATGCGGGGCCATCGGGGACAGCAGATTGACCAGAGTCTCCACCGCCTCACTGACGGCAGGCGATGTGACGCCGTTTTTGCCGACGAACTCGCGCAGGGCGTTCGAGTAGGTCATCAGGGCGGAGACCGCCGTGTTGAAGCGGAACTCCTGAAGGTCCTCCGTGACCTTAGCAATCGCCTGGTGCGTGCGCCGCCGCAGCGTCCGCTCCTCGGCAGAGTTCGCCTCGCCGATGCG
>JAUJNC010000102.1 GCA_030446525.1 Armatimonadaceae bacterium | reverse complement strand
GACAGAAAAATTGAACGACGCAGTTGGAAACCATCGCACGCTCGACTCACGGACGGGCGGGATATTCTCCCCACGTCACCGGCGAAAAGCAGCCGCCGTAGTGCTCAGCATGACCGGGTTAGTCTTCCCGCTTGCCGGCGCGCGTGGGCAGGAAGGGGAGCGCCCTTCCCCATCACGGCAGCAGCGGCCCAACTTCGTGTTCGTCCTGACCGACGACCAGCGCTGGGACGCGCTGGGCGTCGTCCAGCGGGAAAGAGGCGAGCGCGCCCGCTTCCCGTGGCTTGTGACCCCGAATCTGGACCGGCTGGCGAAGGAGGGCGCGCGCTTCCGCAATGCGTTCGTGACGACCTCGCTCTGCTCGCCCAGCCGCGCCGCCTTTCTGACCGGGCGGTACGGCCACCACAATGGGATCGTCAACAACACCACCGCGTTCCCCGACGGCCAGGAGACGCACGCGAGCCTGCTGCGCGCGGCCGGCTACACCACCGGCTACGTCGGCAAGTGGCACATGGACAGGCAGAAGGGCAGGCGCCCCGGCTTCGACTATTCGGCCAGCTACGTCGGGCAGGGGGTTTACCACGACTGCGTGTTCGAGGTGGACGGCGCGCCGACCCCGACGAAAGGCTGGGTGGACGACGTTTCGACCGACTTCGCTCTGGCCTTTTTGCGCAAGAACCGCGGCCGGCCGTTCTCGCTGGTGGTCGGCTTCAAGTCGCCGCACGTCCCGTATGACCCGCCCACGCGCCTCGCCGGCCGCTTCGCTGGCGAGATGCTCCGGGATGCGCCGAACCTGGCCGTCCCGCCGCCGTACAAAGGCTGGACGCCGCCCAAGGTTACCGATGCGTCGCTGTTCCCGGCTGAGGACACGCCACGACAATCACCACGGCCTGCTCGTCGCAACAAAGCAGAGATGCCGCGCGATTATCTGCGCACCATTGTCGGTGTGGACGAGAACGTCGGCCGCTTGCTCGATACGCTGGACGAACTGAAGCTGCGCGACAACACCGTGGTTATTTTCGCCAGCGACAACGGGCTTTGTCTGCGGGAACACGAGATAGGCGACAAACGTGCGGCCTACGAGGAATCGCTCCGCATCCCGCTGCTCGTCCGCTACCCGAAGTTGGTGAAGCCCGGCCTGCTGGTGGACGCGCTTGCGCTCAACATTGACCTTGCGCCGACCCTGCTCGACCTGGCGGGTGTGTCCGTTCCCAAGCAGATGCAGGGCCGAAGCTGGCGTTCTCTGCTAGGCGGTAAAGCTCCCGCCGACTGGCGTACATCGTTCTTTTACGAATACTTCTGGGAGCCTCCCTTCAACACGCCTACGAACCTGGCCGTGCGGACAAATAGCGCCAAGCTCATCCGCTACCCCGGCCACGAGGAATGGACCGAGCTGTTCGACCTCAAGGCCGACCCCTACGAGATGAAGAACCTGTGGCGCGATCCGGCCCAGGAGGCGCTGCGCAAGCAGATGGAGGCCGAGTTCGAGCGGCAAAAAACGATGGTCGGATTCCGGGTTCCGGCCTCCGCACAGGAAGCCACGAGGGCAGCAGGGGCTGGTGGGAACTAGGAACAATGAAGATTACCCGACAACGATTTCTCACGAACGACGGTGGTACCCGTCAAGCACGCCTGCATTGTGCCGCTCTCGCGCTTCTGCTGCTGTCGCACGGATTCGCAACCGGAGCACACGCGGCCACGACCACGCCCGACCCTGACCGCGGCCTGTACGCGATCTGGTTTGAAGAACAACCCGCCCTGCTGGAACTGCCCTTCGTGCAGGGCGGTCAGATCGTGCTGCAATGGGCGGAGGTGGAGCCGGAACCGGGGAAGTACGATTTCAGCCGGATGGACGCGCAGCTCAAGGAGTATCATGGCAAGGGGAAAAAGGCGACCGTACAGGTCAACGGCAACCATCGCCCGCGCTACCTGTACGAGCGCGTCGCCGTGCTCAAGGAAAAGGTGTCGCCCCAGGTCCTGGACCCGCAGGGAACGCTGCAATACTGGGACCCGATCTACGTCCGGCACTATCTGGACTTCCTCGCGGCCTATGGCAAGCACCTGCGCGCCTCGCCGTACCGCGCCGCCGTCCTGGGCGTGCGCCTCAACTTCAACGCCATCGGCACCGAGCACGTCCACGTCCCGCCCAAGTTCTGGGACCCCAAGACCTGGACGCCCGCGCCGAACGGGCATCGCCATGACGCGCCGTTCACCGACCGGACCGCGGACGAGTACCGGCGGGCCGTGGTCGGAACGTATGTCAAGGCGTTCGCGCCCGACATTCGCATCTTCGTGCGCAACAACAGCCTGCAGGCCCTCCCGCCGGAGATCATGAAAAAGTTCGAGACGGGCGATCTGGGGCTGTTTCACACCTCCACGGACAGTGAGCCGCGCAGCCAGGACGTCGCGCAACGGACCGAAACGTTTCTGCGCTATTGCCGCACGGGGAAGACGGTGGGTTACGCCGAATCCTGGATGACCGCCCAGGGCTGGCCCCAGGGCAACAATCAGCGGGAAAAGCTGGGCCAAACCCCCGCCCAGTTCAACTATTGGCGTTTGCTCCAAGATCTGCACTGCGGTATCTCGTTTATCGCCGTCTACGGCAAGGATCTGGCGCGGGCGCAACAGGAGCCGGAGTTCGACGCCGCGTTCCGCTTCGCCGCCCGCTACGCCGGCTATCATGCCAGCCCCGCCCAATCGCCGGGCGCGTGGGTGGCGCTGCGCGAGGGCAACCTTCTCAAGGGCGACTACACGTTCTTGATGCGCCGGGTGCCGGATCCGCAAGCGGGTACGGATGCCGTCGCGAACGTCGGGCCACGGGATCAGCGGTACGGCGCCTGGGCGCGGGCGCTGCTGCCGGGACAGCAGATGCGTTTCGCGCTCGATCCTGCCTTCGCCCGAAGCCTGAAGAACCAGCCCTGTCGCCTCCGTGTGGTCTACCTTGACAGCGGCACGAAGCCTTTGACGGTGACATGGAACGCGGGCGAAAAGCCGTCCACGCACGTTGTCACCAGGCGAAACACCGGGCGCTGGCAGGAAGCCGTGCTTGCCGTCCCCGCCGCGGGCGGCGACATCGTGCTCAAAGCCGACGAACGGTGCGTCTTGCATCTGGTGGAGGTCCAGCGCGGCGGGGACGGCAACCTGGTTTCGCACAAAACGGGAGAATGAACCATGGAAATGAACGTACACTCGCAGGCAATGCGTCGCCGCATCGCGGCCTGGGCCGGGATTGCGGCAGCCTTGTTTGTTCTCGATATGCCTGCTGTCGCTCAGAAGGCTTCCACGCCGCCGCGCAGGCCCAACGTGCTGTTCATCGCGGTGGACGATCTAAACACCGCCCTGAGTGTTTACGGCAACAAAGTTGTCAAAACGCCTAATATCGAGCGATTGGCAAAGCGCGGCGTCGTGTTCCAGCGCTCCTACTGTCAGTTTCCCCTGTGCAATCCGTCGCGCGTCTCGCTCCTGGCAGGTCGGCGCCCCGACACCACGCGCGTTTTGGATCTCCAAACACTTCCACGCACCCATCTGCCCAACGCCGTGTTCCTGCCTGAACATTTCAAAAACAACGGCTACTATACTGCCCGCGTCGGCAAGATCTACCACCAGTCAGCGGCCATGAAGGGCACGGACAACGACCCGCTCTCCTGGAACTTGTCGGAAAGGAGCCTTCCGAGCCGCGACTTGGAAAAAACGGTCGTGCGGCATAAAGTGGTCCACGGGCGCGGCACCTCGCTGCGTATCATCGGCGGCGCGCCGTCGGGGCTGCGCTGGAGCGTGTACGATGCGCCCGACGAGATGACCGGAGACGGCAAAGGGGCGCGCCGTGTCGCCGCGCTTTTGGAGGAGCGGGCAAAAAGCGGGCAACCTTTTTTCCTTGCCGCGGGATTTCTGCGTCCGCACCTGATGTGGGACGCGCCCAAGAAGTACTTCGACCTGTACGACCCCAAGACCATCCCGTTGCCGGAGGAACCGGCGGGCCATCTGGCCCAGGTACCGTTCCCCGCCAAAAACTACGCCATTCGTAATTCGAAGATCCCCCCCCTTTCCGACGCGGATTGGCGCGAAGCGATCGCGGCGTACTATGCCTGCGTCTCGTTTGTGGACGCGCAGGTGGGCGTGCTTTTGGATCAGATGGACAAGCTGAAGCTGTGGGACAGCACGGTAGTCGTGTTTTTCATGATCATGGTTGCCAAACTCAGAGCACGGGCGGCGCTCAGAGAAGATGAAACTGGTGAGTGACCGATTCATGCGCCTTTGATCGTCGCGCGCCGGGCAAGACGGCAGGCGCCAAGTCCCCGCGCGTGGTCGAATTGCTGGACATCTACCCGACCCTGGTGGATCTGTGCGGTCTGCCCGATCCCGGCGGCCTGCAGGGCGCCAGTTCCTTGCTCCGCTGCTTTCCAAACCGACGCGCCGGAGCGCGCGGCCTTCACCGTTCTTGCGGATGCTGAGGCGTGCTGATCCGGCGCGTTCGGTGCGCACGAGCGCTGGCACTACGTCGAGTACGGGGAGGGGGCGCGGAGGGGGCGATGCTCTACGACCACAGCAGCGACCCGCGCGAGCACAAAAACCTGGCGGGCGACCCTGCACGCCGTGCAACGGTCGCCGAGATGAAGCAGCGGCTCCAGCGCGAGCAGGCGCGGATCAAGCCTGCCGGGGAAGTCGCGGCACCGAAAAGGAAAACCACGACCTCAACGTCCGGCTTCGCCACGGCAAAGCAGTCGGCGCATCGTTCTGCTCGTCATCCGGACTGCTGTCGTCTTTGCTGGCGGTGCGCCGTCTCGGCGCAGCCGCCTCGAAGCTGAACGTGCTGTTCATCGCGGTCGATGATCTGAACAACGCGCTCGGCTGCTACGGCAACCCGGCTGTCAAGACACCCCATATCGACCGTCTGGCAAGGTGGCGTCGTTCGAACGGTCGTACTGTCAGTTCCCGTTGCGCAACCTGTCGCGCGTTTCGCTTTGTCGGGCCGCCGCGACAGCACGCGTTCTGAACCTGCGCGATGCCGCCGCGCACCTACCTGCCCAACGCCGTATTCCTGCCCGACCACTTCAAGGACAACGGCTATTTCACGGCCAGCATCGGCAAAGTTTTTCATGAGACGCCGAGCATGAAAAGGGGCTCCTGTGAACGACCCCTGTGCATGGAACCTCAGGAAAAGGGTGGCGTCAAGGGGGCGTCCGAGACGCCCGCAGTGGCGTCATCACGGGACGGGGACACGCAATTTCGAGGGTCGAACTCGATGTTTCGGACAAAGACACCACGGATGGCGCGACCGCCCGCCGTATCGCGGGTAAAGCCGCGTAGAGGACCGAGCCAAACCGGCGCGCCCTTCTTTTTGGCCGCAGGCTTCTACAAGCCGCACCTGATGTGGGAAGCGCCCAAGAAGTATTTCGACCTGTACAAGCCCGAAGACATACGACTCCCCGACGAACTGCAAGGGCACCTGGCACAGGTTCCGGAAACCGGCTCGAGGCCCGTTCGGCGCAACCCTGCCCAGCGAATCTCGACTGGCGTCAGGCCATACGCCCTACTACGCCTGTATTTCGTTCGTGGATGCGCAGGTGGGCGTGCTTTGGATCAGATGGACAAGCTGAAGCTGTGGACAGCACGGTAGTCGCTTTTTCAGCGATCATGGTTACAACCTGGGAGCACGGCGGCGCCTGGGAGAAGATGAAACTATGGGAGGAATCGATCCATGCGCCTTTGATCGTCGCGGCGCCGGGCAAGACGGCAGGCGCCAAGTCCCCGCGCGTGGTCGAATTGCTGGACATCTACCCGACCCTGGTGGATCTGTGCGGGGTCTGATCCCGGCGGCCTGCAGGGCGCCAGCCTCGCTCCGCTGCTCGCTCGGCCGGACGCACCCTGAACCGAGCCGCCTTCACCGTACTGGCTGACGCCTACGCCGAGCAACCTGATGATGCGGCAAGCAAAGCGATCCGGCGCGTTCGGTGCGCACGAGCGGTGGGCACTACGTGGAGTACGGACAGGCGCGGGCAAGGACGGGGCGATGCTCTACGACCTGAGCGACCCGCGCGAGTACCGCAATCTGGCTCAGGACGCCAGGTACGCCGCGATCGTGGCCCAGATGAAGCAGCGGCTCGAAAACGAGCAAAAGCGCATTCTGCCTTCGAGGGAGATACCGTCAAGGTGAGATAGGCTGATGAATAAGATTACCCGCTGTGTGTGATCATTTTTTCGAGTCGCCGAGGGTGCAGGACGGCACTGGTTTACGACGCCCACGGGAGAACCGTTCTTCTCTATCGGCTTGAACCACATCGACTCGGCACCTTTGCGCTACCAGGACAATTTGTCCATATGGAAAAACAAGTACGGTGGCGACGCCTGCCGCTGATTCGTGAAGCCGCAGTGCCGGACCTGACGATGGGGTCAACACCATCGGCTGGACACAGGAGGTGGTTATCCGGACACCGGAAATTCGCCGGCACAGCGCCTCGTGGACAACCACCGAACGCGCGCCGCCGGCATGCCGTATTGCCACCTGCTGCCTTTGCCGAGGTGCATCATTGGGATGTCGAAACGCGTTATCCGAACGTCATGAGCGGAAGGTTTCCGAGTGGTGACTATGTCGCCCGTCGCGACTGCGCGACATGGCCGACGATCCGAACTTGATCGGCTACTTTATAGCGACTGGCCCGAACTGTGCATCCGAGCGCCAATCCGGATTCAAAGTGGTTCGACCCTGATTGTCTGAAAAGCGAGTCGGGCAGGCGGATTTGCGCCGCGGTCGAGCGGTACTACCAGGTGACGCGGACGCCATCCGCTGCCGCGATCTCCACCACCTGCTGCTGGGGGATCGCCTGGAGGAAGGGCGCTGCTCCCTCGACGAGGTAGTCCCGCATCGCGGCCCGCTACGTCGATGTGCTCAGCTTCCAATACTTTCGCCTCGGTGCCACAAATGCTGCCCGATCTAGCGCGCTGGGCACGAGATGTCGTCAAGGCAAGCCTATCCTGTCGACGCTGCCGTCCCGGGGCGTCGTGAACTCGTTCGAAGAGCAGGGCAAGTCTACGGGGAGATGATGGAGGCGTCGTTCGCCGCGCCGTTCGTAATCGGATGGCATTATTGCGGAGCCTATCTTGAAACCACGTCCGCGGCGCCGGTTTGCGCGACCGTTATGAGCAGCTCCCGCAGTGGCCTGACGGACGCCATGACACGGGCGAACGACTCGATCTGGGAGCGTGTTTCCCAAACAAAGAACATGAGGACGGACTGAAATGCAAATAGTCTTTTCCTTAGCTTCCTTGGCAGCGGCGCCCTGCTGGAGCATCGTGGTTGCCCTCCCGTTGAAGCGCAGGAGCTTTCTCAAGAACGGCGACTTCCGCGCACCGGGGGACGGGAAGCTCGCAACGCACTGGCACGACGCTTCACAGGGACTGAGGACAGCCCCAGAGTTCTCGGTCGCTTCCACAGAAGGACCAGATACTGCCCCGGCACAGAAGATCACGGTGGCCAAGGCGCCCGGAGAAGCGCGGGCGCGGCTGGCGCAGAACTTGGCCACGCCTGCGCCGGGTTCGTACCGTTTTCGCGTGCAGCTCAAGGCTGATGCAAAGATGCAGGTCCAGGTGCAGGTCCGCTTGGCGTCGCGCCCCGGCACGGTCTACGGCGCGCGGCGTCTCACACTGGAGCCGAAGGTATGGACCCCGGTTTCCGGCATCGCGTTTCTGCCCGATCCGCAAACCGTCATGTCGACCCTGGCCGCCGGCCCCGCACTGCCGACAAACCAGAAAAGCGAGACCCTCTTTGTTATCGAGCTGCGTGACTCCGGCACGTTGCTCGCAGCCGGGGCGAGTTTACGTCCCACGGGCGGGGCGGCGCTGACGCCCATGGAGCGGCGCGAGCTCGAAGCCCGGCGCGGGCCTGAGGTGCCGCCGGTTGATGAGGAAGCACTGGTTGCAGAAATTGACGCGCGTATCCGCAAATACGCCGGACGGGGCCGCTGACAGTTCAGGTGGCGGACGCCAATGGCAAGTTCCCCGGCGAATCAAAAAGTGCAGGTCAAACATCTACGACATGGTTTTAAGTTCGGTTCGGATCGTACCAGGGTGGTGAACCTGCCGCGCCCTGAGGAAGCCGAAATCGACAAACGCCACCGCGAAGCGTATCTGCGGGCTGTTTAACTATTCAACGGTGCAGTTCTTACTGGGGCAGCTACGAGCCGCAGCGCGGGCAGTATCAACATGAAGCGGAACTGCACAGAATCCAATGGCTCAAGGAAAACGGCATTACCCCGCGTGGTCACACCATCTTCTGGAACCAGACAAATGCCTTGCCGCGTTGGTTCATCAAACCAGCCGTGTCTCATCGCCGAAATGCGTCAGTTGATGGATACACGGTTTCAACAGCCTCCAAGACGATACTCCCGCAATTGTCCGATGTGGACAAAAGGGAACGAGCTAATACAGTGGGATCGTTTCCAAAACCCGCTCACCGACATTGTGGATCAAGTGGATCAAGGCCAACATTGCGTTGGTGACGCACTACCTCAAGGGAGTTCGCGCCTCAACCCCCATGTTCAGGCTGTCAACGACTACGATGCGACACCGCTGACCTACGACCTGCTCAAGCGGCTCATCGAAGCCGGTGCGCCCATTGACATCATCGGTCAGCAAACGCATAGCGGCGTCTGGGCGGCAGCCCCAAGCGCCTTTGGACATTACTTGAACGCCTAAGCTCAGAAACGGCCCGTTTTATTATCGGAGTTGAGCATCATGTCCGGCCAGAAACGGCCCGACGGCTCGTGGCCCACTACGCCTGAAGGCGAAGCTCGACAAGCAGAGATGGAAACCTTTACAAGCTGGCCTACTCGCACCTGAATGTCATCGGTGTCGTGATCTGGAACCTTTCGGATTGAAGCGCGAGCGCGCTGAGCGCGCGCGCGGCTTTTTGCGCCAAGACGGCTCGCCCAAGCCCAGCTTTTCTGTGCATCGACAACCTCATCAACAAGCAGTGGCGCACCAACGGTGAGTTTGCGACGGACGCGCGGGGCATCGTCACCATTCCCAGCGCGTTCGAGGGCGAGGGCGAAGTCGTTTCCGGCTCCACAACGGCGAAGGGCGGACACCTGCCGCCAAGCCGCTGCGAATCGTGTTGCGCCGCCGGTAGCGCCTTCGCGCGGGGGAACGACATGAAATATGGAGAGCGGGGAGTTACGCCCGCAAGATTTTTGACTGGTTTGCCGTACGACACAGCGGCACCGTCACGCTGGAAGTTTTGGCTGTGAGCGGTAGTGAAGAAGGCAACGCGAAAATCATCGTCGGCGGAAGATTCTGCGGGCGGGGAAGTTCGGCGCGCGCAGGTCACGTCCTGGGGCAAGATGGGCCGTGTGCACCGAGCTGGCGCTGCACCGGGTGGGGAAGCCGCCGGCGAGGCGCCGCTGTACGACCACGAGACCGACTCCGCGCCAGTACAAGAACCTGGCAGGCGATCCCGGTACCTGCCAGCGGCCCAACTTCGTGTTCGTCCTCACCGACAACCAGCGCTGGGATGCGCTGGGCGTCATGCAGCGCGAGATGGCAGGTGCGGCGCGCTTCCCTGGTTCCAAACTCCCGCACCTGGACCGGCTGACGCAGGAGGGCGCGCTTCCGCAACGCGTTCTCGCCTGCTCGCCCTCCCGGCCGCGCTAACGCAAGTCAACGCGCCGCGGGATCATAGCGGCCGTCATACCCGGATGCGCCGGGGCCGCGGCGGGCACGAAAACAAGAAACCTCTGACAAAAAAAGCGGCGACGTAGTTAGAGAGTGTTATGAATTGAACTGCCAGCCTGCTCAAAAATGACCGAAATTGGCTGCTGGGCCGTGTTTTACTGCAATCCGTTTTGTCCGCTCGCTTGAACTCTGGCAAAGCGAGCATTATCAATGAAGCGACCTGTTCATTATTTGTTAACAGCCAGCATCAGTCATTGCTGATTCGAAGTTCATAACACCGTCTAGACTGGCGTATTGCCGAAAGCTTTCAGTAAAAGCCTTCAGCGGAGCTGCTTACCACAGTCGAAGAGATGCCGGTGCGACCGTTCCGTAAATCCACCATCAAAGACGTCGCCGCGCGCGCGGGGGTCTCGACAACAACCGTGTCTAACTTCGTCAGCGGGCGCGAGAACGTCTGCTCGGCCGAGACCGCCCGGCGCATCCGCGCTGCCGTCTCGGCCCTGCATTACACCCCCAACTCCCTGTCGCGCAGCCTGCATCAGCGCGCCACCCGCACCATCGGCGTCTGCATGGCCAGCTCCTTTGACATCCCTGAGGACCGGCCCAACGAGTTTTTTGAAGGTCTCTGGCGCGGCATCAGCAAGGAGGCGGATGCCCAGGACTATCTGCTCCTGCATTACCCGGAGTCGATTCGCAGTAACGCCCCCCGCGACGGGAGCGTGGATGTTATGCTGGACGGGCGGGTGGACGGCTTGATCTTCAATGCGGATTATCAGCACCGGCGGATCGAGGCGATCCTTGCCGCCGGCATGCCCGTCGTGATCCTCAACCGCTTTCTTGATCTGCCCGCAGGCTCCGGGGCGGTCCATGCCAGCGAGAGCGACACGGTGGATCTGGCGCTGTCTCATCTGTGGGCGTTGGGGCACCGGCGCATCGCGCACCTGGCCGGGCCGGTAAACCCTTCACAGCCGGATGCCATCGCGGTCCAGCGGCGTGACGGCTACATCCGGTGGCTCACGGCCCGCGGTGCGTATGACCCCGCCCTCCTCGCCTCCGGCGGCTCCTGGTATGACAACAGCCCTCAGGCGGCGCAGGCCGTGGCCGCCTGGCGCGACCTTCCGGATCCAGCCACCGCCGCCTTTTGCGCCAATGACAATCTCGCCGTGGGCGTGATCGCGGCGGCGCCGGCCGCACGCTGGCGTGTGCCGGAGGATCTGTCCGTGGTCGGCGTGGACGACATTTCCGTGGCGCAGTACGTGAACCCGCCCCTCACCACGGTGAAGGTTCCTTTGAAGGAAGTAGGGCGGGAGGCCCTGCGCGCGCTGCTGCGCCGGATGCGGGGCGCGCCGATGGAGGCCTGCCGCGTGGCCGTTCCCGTCACGGAGCTTGTGGTCCGTCGGAGTACGGCCCCGCCCCGCGTGCGGGACTCCTGAGTGTGGATCGGCAGGAACGGGCGGGTAGGTATCCGTTAAACTCGGAAAGGAGAGAAAGCAATGAAGCGACATTGGACAAGGTCCATGGGATTCACCCCGGGCAAATGCTCCGCATTTACCCTCATCGAGCTGCTCGTCGTGATAGCGATAATAGCGATCCTCGCTGCCATCCTGTTCCCCGTCTTCGCCCAGGCACGGGAGAAGGCCCGGCAGGCGTCCTGCATCAGCAACCTCAAGCAGATCGGGTTAGGCATCACGCAGTACATCCAGGACTACGACGAGACGTATCCGCCGCGGATCCTCAACCCCGCCGGCCCTCCCTACGGGTGGGCGGACGCGATCCAGCCGTACATCAAGAGCACACAGGTCTTCCAGTGCCCGAGCGAGGCTCGCCGTCCGGGCGCCGATCCTAACGCCGGCGGCTACACCGACTACTGGTACAACGCGTCCCTGGGGAACCCGACCGGGTTCGTGCGCCTGAGCCTGGCCAGCCTGGAAGCCCCCTCGCTCACGGTCATGAACGGCGACGGCGGCTACTCCGGCACCGGCCGCGACGACACCACGGCGCGCTACCATAGCAACGGCTGCAATACACAGGGGGGCGGCGCCATGGGTTCCCCGGGCTGCACCGATCCCGGCTTGGCGAAGATCCCCAACGGGGCGGGCCTGCGGCATCAAGAGGGCGTCAACTTCACGTTCGCGGACGGCCACGCCAAGTGGTACAAGAGCCGGGATAAGGATTTCAGCGCCTCCGTTTACAACAACGTGACCCCCCTGGCCACCTCGAAGCAGAACCCCACGTTCCGGCCGACGCCGTAGCGGGGTCGCTCCAGGGGCCAGTTCAGCGTGATCACAGCATCCGTTGCGGCTCGTCTTCGAGCCGGCACCGGTTTGTACACCCGGACCGGTGTCGGTCCGGAAGGAGGGAACCATGACACCGTTCATCAGGCGACAGGGCTTCACCCCGGGTAAATGCGTCGCCTTTACCCTGATCGAGCTGCTCGTGGTGATCGCGATCATCTCGATCCTCGCCGCCGTCCTTTTTCCCGTCTTCGCACAGGCCCGGGAGAAGGCGCGGCAGGCGTCGTGCCTGTCCAACACCAAGCAGCTCGGCCTGGCCATCTACCAGTACATCCAGGACTACGACGAGATGCTCCCGCGGGGCGGCTGGAACTATGTGAACGCCAATGGCCCCTTCGGAAGCCGCTGGTACCGGGATGTCCACCCATACGTGAAGAGCGTTGCCGTCTTCGCCTGCCCCAGCAAAACCAGCCCCGCCGGGTTCGTCCCGACCTTCGATGCGGCCATCGGCTCCTCGCCCCCGAAGACGCCGGGGCCGACCAGCGCGGGCGGCTACGGGGCCAACCAGAACCTGATGTCGTTCGGCGCCCCGAAGAGTCTGGCGGAGATCCCGGATTCCGCGGGCACGTTCATCGTGTGCGAGGCGTCCCAGCTGCGGGACGCATCGTTCGCCGAGGTGAACTACCTGCCGGAAGAGTGGAACCGCTACGAGAACATACCGTCCAACCACAACGTTTACACGCCGGGCCCCTGGGCGCCCGACAGCAGCGGCAATTATGCCGTGAACTACGCCACCCTCGACCAGAACCGGCAGCGCCGTCCCGTCCCGCGCCACAACGGCGGCCTGAACGTCATCTACTGCGACGGCCACGCCAAGTGGAGCAAGATCACGGCGTTTCTGGGGGTCTCGCCGTCACGTCAGGGCGGATGGCCCTACGGCGATCCGAAGAACAGCTGGGACAACCAGTAAGTGCCCATATTTAAGAGCCATGCCAGCTGGCCGCCGGACCGGTCGGGCTAGCTTAGCATTGACGCGCTCAACGCGAAAAGTGAGTCGGGCATGAGCCAGCGACCCAACATCCTGTTTCTGATGAGCGACGAGCACCGCGCCGACGTCGCCGGTTGGGCGGGCGACACCGTCGTGCGCACGCCCGTCCTCGACGAGCTCGCGCGCACCGGCGTCGTGTTCGCCAACGCCTACACGCCCTCGCCCATCTGCGTGCCGGGCCGGCAGTGCCTGATGACCGGGCAGCTCCCCAAAACCTGCGGCTGCCTGGTCTACGGCGACGACCTGCCGCCGTTTTCCCTGACGTGGGCCCGGCGCTTCGCCCAGCACGCGTACCGGACGGTCTGCGCGGGCAAGCTGCACCACCTGGGGCCGGACCAGATGCAGGGCTGGACCAGGCGCGTGGCGCCGGACTGCGATGTGAGCGACCGCTTCCTGGACGGCGCGGATCCGGAAGCCCTCGCCCGCTACCGGCCCCTCCCGGGCACGGGCAAGTGGTCCAACCAGAAGGAGGTCGAGCGCGCCGGCGTCGGCGCGGGGCCGTACCAGCGCTTCGACGCGCGGGCGACCGAGGCGGCGGTCGAGTTCGCCGAGCAGTATTTTTGTGACCCGTTCTACGACCGGCCCGGCGCGCACCGCCCGCTGCTGCTGAAGCTGAGCCTGTTGCAGCCGCACTACCCGTTCCTCACCGACGAGGCGAAGTTCAACTACTACCTGAACCGCGTGCCCGTCTTTTTAGACCGGCCGGCGGACCACCCGAAGCTGGGCAAAACGCAGGCGGGCCCGCCGGTGCAGGCGTCCGAGCGCGATGTCCGCCGCGCCACCGCCGCGTACTACGGCATGATCGAGACCGCGGACGCCCACTTCGGCCGGCTCCTGCGGACGCTCGAACACGTCGGGCAAAACCTGGACGACTGGATCATCGTGTACACCTCCGACCACGGCGACATGCTCGGCGAGCACGGGATCTGGGAAAAGACGCAGTTCTACGAGGCGTCGGCGCGCGTGCCGCTCGTCATCCGCTGGCCCAAGAGCTTCACGGGCGGGCGGGTCGTCGGGGAGAACGTGAACCTGTGCGACCTGTTCGCGACGCTGTGCGATCTGGCCGGCCTGCCGGTCCCGCCGGGCCTCGACAGCCGCAGCCTGGTCCCGCTGCTCCGGGGGGACGGCGCCGGCTGGGACGACGAGACCGTGTCGCAGTTCGGTAAAACCAACCTGATGATCAAGCGCGGCCACCTGAAGTACCAGTACTACGGCGAGGCGATGCCCGAGGTGTTGTTCGACCTGGAGCAGGATCCCGGCGAAACCCGCAACCACCTGGACGACCCGCGCCACCGCCGCGCGCTCGCCGCCTTCCGCGCCCGCCGCCGGGCGCTGGGCTACGGGCCGGACGCCGACCCCCACTACCGGAACGCCGGCTACGCCGCCGGGGAAGAAGGAGAAAAATGAAAGCAGGAGCACACGCCTTCGCCGCCGCGCTGGCGCTCGTCGCCGCCGCCCTCGCCGCCGCAGCGCCCGCGCGCGCGCAGCAAGCCGCGCCGCCGGCGCCGCGCCGGCCGAACGTGCTGTTCCTCCTGTCCGACGACCTGCGCCCCGAACTGGGCAGCTACGGCGCGCCCGCGAAGAAGCCGCTGAACGTGCTGTTCATCGCCGTGGACGATCTGCGGCCGTCCTTTGGCGCCTATGGCGGGCCCATCAAATCGCCCCACCTGGATAAGCTGGCCGCGCGCGGCACGACGTTCCTGCGCGCCTACTGCCAGCAGGCGGTTTGCTCCCCGAGCCGCACCAGCCTGCTGACCGGGCAGCGGCCCGACACCACGCGCGTGTACGACCTCCGAACCCACTTCCGCAAAGCCGGCCTGCCCGACGCGGTGACACTGCCGCAGCTCTTCAAGAACAACGGCTACTTCACGCAAAGCTTCGGCAAAATCTACCACGGCGGCCTGGACGACCCGCCCTCGTGGAGCGCGCCGTCCCAGCTCGCGCGCGGCGGGGCCGGCGCTCCCCCCGGCGCGCGGGGCGTGTTTCCCGCCGCTTTGAACCAGGGCGCCGCTGCGGCGGCCCCGGCGGCGGCTGACGAGGACAACGGCGGTGCGGCAAGCGCCGCAAAGAAGCCGTCCTGGGCCGCCCTCGATGTCGCGGACACGGCGCTGGGCGACGGCAAGATCGCGGACGCGGTGATCGCGGCGCTGCACGCCAGCAAAAACAAACCGTTCTTCCTGGCCGCCGGTTTCCGCAAGCCGCACCTGCCGTTCGTCGCCCCCCGAAAATACTACGACCTGTACCCGCCCGAAACCGTCAAGATCGCCGCGAACCAGCGCCCGCACCGGAACGCGCCGGCCCTGGCGCTGACCAACTGGGGCGAGCTGATAAGCTACAGCGACATCTCCGGCGGCGAGGCGCCGCTCGGGGACGACAAGGCGCGCGAGCTGGTCCGCGGCTACTACGCCGCCGCCTCCTACACCGACGCCCAGATCGGCCGGGTTCTGGACGCGCAGGAGCGCCTCGGCCTCGCGGGCAACACCGTGGTGGTGGTGTGGGGCGATCACGGGTGGCAGCTGGGCGAGCACGGTCTGTGGTGCAAGCACACCAACTTCGAGCTGGCGACGCGCGCGCCGCTGATCCTCAGCATCCCCGGCCAGAAAGCGCCGAACCGGAAAACGAGCGCGCTGGCCGAGTTCGTGGACGTGTACCCGACGCTGTGCGAGGCGGCCGGTCTGCCGATCCCGGCGGGTCTGGCCGGCATAAGTCTCGTGCCCGTCACGAGCGATCCGGCCGCGCCCACCAAGCCGGCCGCCTTCAGCCAGTACCCGCGCGGGGCGGGCGGCGGGGGCGGGGGCGGCGCGTCCTCGCGGGGCGAGCGGATCATGGGCTACTCGATGCGCACCGACCGCTACCGCTTCACCGAATGGGTCCGGGTCGCCGACAAAGCGCGTGTGGCCGCCGAACTCTACGACCACC
>JAUJNC010000101.1 GCA_030446525.1 Armatimonadaceae bacterium | reverse complement strand
CGACCGACGAGAGGGCCGAGGCGAGCCGGTAGACCGCCCCCTTGACGTCGGGCGTCTGCACGTCCAGGATCGCGTAGTTGTCCGACGTCTGGTCGTCCAGCCGCAGCGAGCGCACGGGCTGCACGATCTGGGCGGGCTTGCCCCGGCGCTCCAGCAGCTTGGCGACCGTCGTCTCGCCCGTGAGCACCTGCCGGAACGCCCCCTCCAGGTCGGCGCGCCGCGCCGGCGAGAGCGGCTTTTCGCGGAAGTCGACCCAGAGCGTGTCGATGGCGATGCGGTCCGAGGACGTGCGCGTGAACACCTGCGCCGAATGCACGTTGACGTCGTGCGCGTACAGCACCCCGGCGATCTTGGACAGGAGCCCCGGCTTGGGGTCGTCGTAGGTCACGACTGTCAGCTCCGTGTAGTCGGAGCCGAACTCGGTGCGCGAGTCCACGGTGGGCCGGAAGCTGGCGCGGACGCGGGCGATCAGGGCGATGTGCAGGTACATGTCCTCGAGGGACGTGTTCAGCAGGTACGAGGCGGGCATGGCAGAGGTGTGCTCGTGGATCACCTCGATGGGCAGGTTCTTCTCCCGCGCCAGCTGCCGCCGCACCCGCTCGCGGAACGCATGGAGGTTGGGCGCGCGCGGCGTCTCCTCCTGCGGCCCCGACAGGGCGGCCTCGGCGCGCGTGAACAGGTCGCCCAGGAAGCGCGCCTTGACCTCGGTCCATACCCCCGTCCCCACCGCCGACGTGTCGGCATAGGTGAGCAGGTACAGCATGCGCAGCAGGTCGAGATCGCCCACGGTGCGGGTGAACTCGCGGATCGTCTCGTCCAGGGCCAGGTCCCGCAGGCGGGACGTCTCGGCCATCAGCAGGTGGTGGCGGACCAGGAACGCGACCCGTTCGGTCATCTCCGGCGGGCAGCCCAGCCGCTCGCAGATCCGGACGGCGCACTCCGCCCCTGTCTCGGCGTGCTTGCCGGACCACTGCTTGCCGACGTCGTGGAGCAGGGCGGCCAGGTACAGCGTCTCGGGCGCGCCCACCTCCTCCAGCAGCCGCCGGTACTCCACCAGGGGCGGCTCGGTCGCGCCGCGCAGGCGCTCCAGGTTGCGCAGCACGAACAGCGTGTGCTCCCCCACCGTGTACTCGTGCGCCGGGTCGTAGGGGATCAGGTCCATGCAGGCGGCGAGCTCGGGAAGCAGCCAGCCGAGCAGGCCGGTGTTGTGCATCTGGCGCACGGCCCAGTAGACGTTGCGCGGGCGCCGGAGCAGGTCCAGGAACAAGCCCCCCGCCGCGCGCGGGTCCGCGCCCGCCCCCCGCGGGGCCGCCAGCCGCTCGGAATGGCGCTGCATCGCCTCCTCGGTCCCGAGCGCCAGATCCAGGTCGTACGTCTGGCAGGCGACCAGGGCGCGCAGCGGCCACAGCGGGTCGGCCTCGGCCTCCGCGGCGTCGGAGACGGTGATCGAGCGCCGCACGGACGACAGCCCCGCCCCCAGCGGCAGGGGCGAGTTCAGGCAGCGCACCAGGATCTTGTTGGCGATGTGGTGCACCTGGCCGGCCCGGCGGTAGTAGTCGCGCATGAACTGCTCGACGCCGGGCGCCGCCTCGCTGTCGGGGTACTGGAGGCGCGCGGCGACCGCCTCCTGGCGCTCCGCCGTCAGCGTGTCGCGGGTGTCGCCCGTGATCAGATGCACCAGGTTCCGGACGGTGAACAGGAACTCGCGCGCCTCGGCGACCACGCGCGCCTCGTCGCCGGTGATCACCTTGCGCTTAACCAGATCGCGCCACAGCGCGTCGCCGCCCTTGCCGAAGCGCACCTCCGCCACCCATTCGGCCGCCTGGATGTCGCGCAGCCCGCCCGCGCCTTCCTTGATGTTGGGCTCTACGCCGTAGGGCGAGACGCCGTTCTTGTCGAGCGTCGCGTTGCGCTCGGCGTATTTGCGGAACAAAAAATCGGTGGCCTGAAGGCGCTGGGTGAAATCGCGGTCGAACTGGGCGAAGAGCCCCGCGTTGCCCGCGACGCAGCGGGCGTCGATCAGGGCCGTCTGCGTCTGGTGGTCCAGCCCCTCGTAGTCGGAAAGCAGGCGGTACGAGTAGCCGACCTTCATGCGCGCGCCGGAAAGGAAGACGTCCATCACCAGGCGGAACATCTCCTTGATCACGCGGTTCAGGTACGCGTCGTCGTCGCGCGACGGCAGGAACGTGATGTCGACGTCGGAGTGGGGCGACAGCTCGCG
Source organism: Armatimonadaceae bacterium (assembly GCA_030446525.1). The sequence goes on along the minus strand of JAUJNC010000101.1, from coordinate 17,085 downwards.
CCGCCCGTAGCCGCCCGTGGCCACGATGGCGATCTGGTGCGCCTCCGGGTCGTCCGGGGGCGACTCGCCCTCGGCGCGCCCCGCCGCCAGGGCGAACAAGCGGCGCACAACGGTATCGATCAAATCGGCGTGGCGCCGCATCCAGGCGCGCCCCCCCTCCTCCGGGGTCCAGGCGGCCATCAGGCCCTCGCGCTCGGTCACCAGGAACCGGGCGAGTTCGTGATCGTCGGAGAGCGTCGCCAGTTGTTGCTTCCAGTGTTGCATACGGCTTTTTTTTCACCGGCCCCGGGCCGGAATCCTTTCGGGGAACCGAGGGTACACTCTACAGTGTACAGAACAAAGGACATAATCACGAAAGAAAGCCGCGCCCGCGGGAGGAATTTTCGCGCCGGGGGCGAAAAAGAAAAGTTGCCGTCGGGTGCGACGGCGATTCCAGGAGGAAGAATTTGATGATCCGGCGTAACACAGCGCGCGCGTGCGGCGCGGCGCGCTTGCGGTTGCGAGCCGCGCTGGCGAGCCCATCGGGCCCAGCGCAGGTATCGGAGCGCACGCTGGCGGGCATCCGCCTGAACACGAACTCGAGGAGCGTTCTGGGCCATCACGGGAACCCGACGCAGAGATCGTCGTCGGGAGGTCGGCTACCGCGCCCCAGGGCGGCAGGGCGACCGGCGTGGTCCCCGGAGCCGCCGGCCAGCCCGGCTTCGGCGGCGCGCGGGACCGAGGGGCGCCGGGACCGCCGCGACGCGGGCGGCTTTCGCCGTTCCCGGCCGCGCCAGGCGGCCTGCCGCCCCTGGCGGCAGCGGGGCCCCAGCGACGCCGGCGCGGTGCCCGGCTTCCCGGCGCCCCCGGCGGTTTCCCGGCGCGCCCGGCGGCTTCCCCGGCGCCCCGGGCGGTTTCCCGGCTCGCCTTCCGGATCGGCCGAGGAGGGCTACCCCGGGGGCGGCGTCGGCGGCGCCGCCGGGCCGTTCGGCAACACGACGTCCAGTCTGGCGCGCAGCCAGGAGGTCACCTGGATCTACGACCGGCCGGGCCGAATCTCCTACGAGTTCCTGATCGGCGCCGACGGCCGCGTGATCCAGATCAAGGTGATCGGCTACGGCGGGAAAGGCGCCACCGTCCGCACCACGCGGGGCATCGGGCTGGGTTCGACGTACGCCCAGGTCCAGCAGAAGTACGGCTACCCGGAGCAGTTCCAGCAGGCTTCGGCCCGATCCTGGTCGCCTCGTACCGCAACCGGGCGCACGCCTCGTTCCAGTTCCTGAACGGCCGCGTCATCGCCATGACCATCGCCTCGGTAGAGTAGTTGATGGCTGCATGGAACCCAGCGAAAGGAAGAGATACGGGCGCGCACCGACATCGCCGGTTCGGTGTCGGGCTACACGACCCTGAAAAAGCGGGGCGCAGGCACAAAGGGATCTGCCCCTTCCATCAGGAGAAGACGCCCTCGTTCACCGTGGACGCCGAGCGGGGCCTGTGGCACTGTTTCGGGGCCTGCTCCACGGGGGGCGACGTCTTCTCCTTTTTGATGCGGGCCGAGGGCTGTCCTTCCCCGAAGCCGCCGAGCGCCTGGCCGAAAAGGCCGGGGTGACGCTGAGCGCGCGGGGCGCCGACGCCGGGGCGGCGCAGCAGGCGCGCGACGAGCGCGACCGCCTGTACGCCGTGAACGCCCTGGCGCTGCGCTTCTTCCGCGAAAGCTTCGCCCGCGCCCGGCTGGCGCGTGACTACGCCGAGAAGCGCGGGCTGGCCCACGAGACGATGGAGGCCCGCATCGGCTTCGCCCCGGACGACTGGGAGGCGCTGGCCGAGTTCCTCGCCCGCCACGAGGCCGGCCACCCGCACGTGATGGCCGACGCCGAGAAGGCGGGCCTGGTCTTCCCGTCCCGGCGCGGCGACGGCCACACGGACAAGTTCCGGGGCCGCCTGATCTTCCCCATCTTCGACGTTCAGGAGCGCGTGGCCGGCTTCGGGGGCCGCCTCCTGCTTCCCGCGGAGAACGCGCCGGGCATCCGAACTCGCCCGAATCCCCCGTCTTCTCCAAGAGCCGCATCCTGTACGCGCTCAACCGCGCGCGCAAGGCGATCCAGGAGGAGGGGCGCGCGGTCGTGGTGGAAGGTACATGGACGCCGTGGCCGCCCACCAGGCCGGCTTCCCCCACGTCGTGGCGACGCTGGGCACCTCGCTGACCGAGGAGCACGTCCGCCTGCTCGGGCGCTACGCCAAAACGTCGTCCTGTCCTTCGACGCCGACGAGGCCGTCCCGGGCCGCCCTGCGCGCCGCCGCCCTCTTCGAGGCGGTGGGGGCTTCACGCTGCGCGTCCTCGCCCTGCCCCCCGGCGAGGACCCCGACTCCCTTCTGGCGCGCGGCAGCGCCGCGGCTTTCCGCAAGGCGAGATCGACAGCGCCCCTTTCCGTGCCGGAATTCCGCCTGCGCGCTTTGGAGACTCGTTACGACACGTCGGCGGACGAGGGGAAGCTCGCCTTTCTGCGCGAGGCGTGCCCATACTCTCCTCCGTGCGCTCCCCGATCGAGCGCGACATGCTCCTGCGGCGCCTGGCGCCCTACCACCCGGCCTTGCCTCCGGCGGCGCGCGGGTCGAGGAGTCGCTGCGCGCGCCGGGGGAGGGCCACTCCCACCAGCAAGGCGCCGCCCGCCGCCCGGGAAGAGATGCCCGAGCCGCCCCTTCCGGCCCCGCCGGTGCGCCTGCAGGGCGAGGCCGTGCGCTGGGCCGGGGGGCAAGGCGCCCCGGCCCGCCCGGCTACGGGCGCGCGCACCCGGCGGGGGGCGCTGGCCCGCCGCGCCCGCGTTCGCGGAGCCGTCGCCCGCGCCGCCGCAGCGCGGCGCCGCCGCCGTGGCCGAGCAGACCCTGCTGCGCGCCCTGCTTTCCGACGAGTGGGCCGACCTGGTGCGCGGCCGCCTGCAGCCCTCCGATTTCCCCGACGCGAACGCGGCCCGCTTGGTCGAGGAGATCCTGCCCCTCGTGGACGGCAAGTACCCCCCCCGGGAGGCGGTCGCGCTGCTGGCCGACGCCTCCCTGGCCGATTACGCCAACGGGGTTTTGCTGGCGGCGGAAGAGGAGCCGCTTTCCGAGGCCATCATCCAGGGCTGCCTCCATGCCCTGGGGGAGCGGCGCCGCCGCGAAAACTTGCGCCAAACCGCCGCGGAAATACGCGGGGCAGAAGGAAACGGCGCAGACGATGATGAAAAACTACGTCGCTGGTACAGCCAGATGCGGGCACTGAAGACCCCCAGGACGGCGGAAGATCAGGAAACCTGAGAATAGCCGCCGGGGGCTACCGTTCACAGCGGCGTGCGCCGGGCTGGGCGGGGGAGAAGGCAATGGTGGCGGTTCAACAGGCGGTGGGGGAGAACGGCGACATTCAGCGGCTCTTGGACGCCGGGCGGCGGCACGGCGTCCTCACGTACGAGGAGATAAACGACACCCTTTGTCGGCAGGAGGACGCGTACGCCGGGCACTACGAGGACCTGCTGCAGCTCCTCGCGGACGAAGGGATCCAGGTGGTCGAGCGGCACACCCCGACGCCCAAGGACTTCGCCGTCTCCCTCGAGGCGGGCGGCGCGCGCCCCGTCCCGGCCGACACCCTTTCCCCCGCCGCCGACCTGCGCGACGACTTTTCGGGCACGGACGGCCAGCCGCTCGACGACTCGGTGCGGATGTGGCTGCGCGAGATCGGCAAGACCCACCTGCTCACCCTGGACCAGGAGATCCGGCTCGCCAAGCGGATCGAGCGCGGCGACCACGAGGCCAAGGCCGTGTTGACGCAGGCCAACCTGCGCCTGGTGGTCTCGATCGCCAAGCGCTACTCGGGGCGCGGCATGTCCTTCCCCGACCTGATCCAGGAGGGCAACCTCGGCCTGATCCGCGCCGTCGAGAAGTTCGACTACCGCAAAGGGTATAAGTTCTCCACCTACGCCACCTGGTGGATCCGCCAGGCCATCACCCGCGCCATCGCCGATCAGGCGCGCACCATCCGTATCCCCGTGCACATGGTCGAGACCATCAACCGGCTGGTCAAGACGTCCGGCCACCTGCTGCAGGAGCTGGGCCGCGAGCCGACCCTCGACGAGCTGGCGCGCGAGATGGGCACGTCGGTGGAGCGCGTCTCCGAGATCATCCGCATCGCGCCGGAGCCGCTGTCCCTGGAAACCCCGGTCGGCGAGGAGGAAGACTCCCACCTGTGCGATTTCGTGCAGGACGACGAGAACTGCACGCCCTCCGAGGCCGCGTCCAAGTCCGTGTTGCGCGACCGGATCGAGGAGGTGCTCAGCTCCCTGACCGACCGCGAGCGCGACGTGCTCAAGATGCGCTTCGGCCTGGACCACGACGGCAGCCCGCGCACCCTGGAAGAGGTCGGCCAGCAGTTCAGCGTCACCCGCGAGCGCATCCGGCAGATCGAGGCCAAGGCGCTCAAAAAGCTGCGCAGCCCGAACCGCTGCCGCCGCCTGCGCGAGTACATCGACTAACCCCGTGCCCAGCGGCAAGGTCCACGACCGAATAACCCTGGTCGCGGCGGGGCTGTCCGTCCCCGTCTGGTGGCACTTCTCGCCCACACCGCGCGACGCGGGCGCGGGCGCCGTGTTCCTCTTCTCGCTCCTGTTTTCCGGGCTGGCGATCTCGCCCGACCTGGACCTGGACTCCTCCGTGTACCGGCGCTGGGGCTTCTTCCGGTGGCTCTGGTGGCCCTACCAGAAGCTCGTCCCGCACCGCTCCTGGATCTCGCACTCGTTTCTGCTCGGCCCGCTGCTGCGCGTCGCCTACTTCCTGGTGGCCGCCTGGGCGCTCTTCCGCGCCGGCTCCTTTTTCGTGGACCGCTTCCTCACCCCCGTGGACCGCAACGCCCTGTCCCGCCAGTGGACCGACGCCCTGTTCCACCTGTGGCAGACCCACCCGCGCCACTTCCAGATGCTTCTGCTCGGCCTGTTCCTCGGCGCCTTCCTCCACTCCGCCGCCGACCTGGCCGTCACCGCCTTCAAGAAGCGCTTCTAGCGAGGAGAGCCCGATGCACCGGTTAACGTACAGCAGGACGGTCAAGCTCACCGTCTCCATCGACATCAACGACGACATCGCCCGGGCGCTCCAGATCCGCGCCGGCGAGATCGACCGGTTCCTCGACAACCGCCACGACATCATCTTCGACGCCGCCAAGGCCGCCGCCGGCGAGAAGATCGCCGAGCTGCTCCAGGGCTACGCCGAGGAGTTCACCCCCGGGCTGGGTGACGAGCCGCCGCCGAGACCGTGAAGGGAATCGTCTGATGCTGACAAGGATCTTAGGGCCGCTCGTCGCCGCCTCTCCCGGGCTGAAGCGCACGCTGTGGAAAAGGTGGTATCAGTTCCTGGCCGGTGGCTACCGGCAAGAGGATTGGACCTTCATGAACTACGGGTTTGCCGACCCGGGCAACCATGCGCCGGAACTGGACCTGGAGGCCGCCGATGAACCCGACCGCTACTCCATTCAACTGTACCACCAGCTTGTGGGCCAGCTGGACCTGCGCGGGCGGGATGTTCTGGAAGTGGGTTCCGGCCGCGGAGGCGGCTGCTCCTACATCGCCCGTTATCTGCGGCCCCGGTCCACGTGCGGCATCGACTTCTCGGAAAATGCCGTCGCACTCAGCCGGAAGCTCCATGCTATCCCGCGCCTGAGCTTCCAGCAAGGCGACGCCGAGGCGCTCCCCTGCGAGGACGGCGCCTTCGACGCGGTCGTTAACGTGGAGTCGTCACACTGCTACGGGTCCATGGGGCGTTTCCTGGGCGAAGTTTACCGCGTGTTGAGGCCCGGAGGCCACTTTCTCTGGGCGGACATGCGGCCCAGAGGGCAGCGTGACGCCGTCCGTGCCCAGTTCCAGAGCGCGGGTTTGCAGATGCGGCAGGAAGCGGACATCACGCCCAACGTGCTTCTGGCCCTGGACCGCGTCCATGACCGCAAGCGCGCGACGATCCGTCGGCATGTCCCCCGCTACCTGCTGCGCTGGTTCGAAGATTTCGCGGGCGTACGCGGGACCCGGGTGTACGAGGCGCTGCGGGCGGGCGAGGTGGAGTATTGGCGCTGCACCCTCCAGAAGCCGGCGGCTTCATGAAGGCTTCTCGCTGCGCCGGCGCGCAAGAAAGCGCCGGCGCTTGGCGGGCTTGGAGCGCCACCCTTCGGCCGTGACCAGGGTCCCGAGACAGACATCCGCCAGGGGGAGAAACACGTTCAGGTTGCGAAGCATGTATTTGTGGTGCAGGCGGTGGTGTTCCCGCAGGAACCGGAACCAGCGCAGCCGCTCCACGAAGTGCCCTCGGGGAACGTGCATCAAGTAGTGCGTATATTCGTAGCCCGCAAAGTAGAGCGTGCATCCTGCGACGGCGCCCCAGAACGTGGGCCATCCGGTCAGCCACTGGAACAGGCCGAACAGCGGGAGATGACCCAGGAGCATTGCCGGGAACGCGTACCAGCGGAGCGTGACATGGGGCGCGCGGCCCGGGACCTGCACCAGGAAGTCCGTTCCATGGTAGATCTGATGGTGGACCAGGGTATGCCCCCGGAAGGCGTCGTGCAGGGGGAACCGTTTGACGTGCATGACGTGACGGTGGACGAACCACTCAAAGAAGCTGGTGTAGGTAAACCAGAAAAAAGCCGCTAGAACTTGGCTGCCGATCTTCATAACCTCTTGTGCTGCGCCGCCCCCACACAGGCCCCGAAGGGTCGGGCCACCGCCCCCTGTGTCAGGCATCGGGCACAAATAAAAAGCGCGGGGGCCAAGGACGTCTCTTCGTCCCCGGCCCCTGCGTGCATCAATGAGCGGTGCAGGCGCTGTTACCAGCGGCTGCCGCCGCCCCGATTCCCGCCGTAACCGCCCCCGCCACTGCGGTTCTCGCGCGGCTTGGCTTCGTTGACCGTCAAAGGGCGACCATCGAGGCTGTAGCCGTTGAACTTGGCGATGGCCGTTCGGGCCTCCTCGTCGTTGGGCATGTCGACAAAGCCGAAGCCCTTCGACTGACCCGAGTACTTATCCTCGACCACGCTGGCCTCGGTGACGCCGCCGGCCTGAGCGAAAAGGCTCCGCAGCCCCTCCGAATTGGTGCTGTAGGAGATTCCCCCTACGAAGATACGCATGTGCGTTTCCTGTTTGACTCCCGGATAGATTCTGTGCAGCACGCAACGAACAGGAGAGCAGGGGTCCAAGAACGGGGGTTAAGCCGGAAGAAAACACTGATACTGTTGATCCGATACCAGCGGGTGGAGAGCCACACCCGCAAGAAGCACGGTCTCAGTATACCAGGTTTCCGGAACATTCACCACCTTCCGGCCATTCTTTGAAAATAAATGGTTTGTTGATCCGCCCCTCTTCTTTTCCCTTGAGATACCAGTCGGAAATCTACAATGCGCGAGGTACACTAAATACAACGACCGATGTTGTTCCCGCTGATGTTAGGACGCCCCACCCGGATGCCCGGGCGCATTCCCGATGCGCCCGGCATCCGCTGTGATGCAGGACTCCGCGTCGCGCCCGTGTGACGGACCTGCCTGCACCCCTCGTGGAGCGCTCTCGTACTCATCGTGACGAGCGCTGCATTATCCCTGTTGCCCAAGCGCAACGGATCTGCCCGCCACCGCTTCCGCGCCCGTGGCAGCGGTGTATCCGGCCATCCGTCGATATCGGAGCGACAAGGGAAGGGAGAACCTCTACTATGTACGTCGACCAGAACGAGTTGGACGCCTGGGCACGCGGAATGGAGGCAGCAAACGCGAACGTCACCCGCGCAGACGCGATGCTGCAGCGCGGCGAAGTGGACCAGGCACGGGATTACCTGAACCGGGTGCAGGAGGCGAACTGGTATCTGCTGCAGAAGATGCTCCGCGGGGGGGCGGACCGGCCGGTGAGGCTGCAGTCCTCCGCAGAGGTGCCCGTGGAGCTGCTCGACACCCCGGCAACCCGCCGCCTCCTGGCCCTCCTGAGACAGGCGCAGGAGGCGGGCGCCGCGGTGGACCGGGAGCGTGGGTGGACGCAGGACGGGGAGCCGTGTGGCTGGGCAGAGGCGGTTGCGAGGTTGGCCTTTCCGCTCGCTCTCGAAGTGGAAGGGCCGCAGGGGCGAGGCACGGGACGCTGACCGAACAGGAAGACTGTCCGTGACTTGCTGTTGATTGTCCGGCCTACGGCAACGGGTGGTGCGCCGCCGTTCCCTCGCCGGGAGGGAGCGCGTTGCTCATCCGGATGATCGAATACTGCAGCGTGGAAGCTGTCACCGCGTCGCGCAGCTTCCACAGCGACGGCATGACCCGCAGTTCCACATCCCGCTGCAGCAACGCGCCGAGCACATCCGGGATCGGCGTCACGGAGCGAGGGACGACCGTTTGGCGCGAAATGTAGTATCCCGCCCCCGCGTCCACCAGCGTGAACGTGTCCGGCGCGAACTCGTACCGGTACAGGCAGTGGCTGATCACTTCGGGCAGCCACCTTGACTCGATAGCCACGACATACCTGGCGGCGCTCCCGGCCATCAGGCGCTCGACGTCCGCCGGCGCACTCTCCGGCAGCGCGTAGAAGGTCACGCGCGGGCACTGGCGCGGCAGCAAGTAGTTGTGAAGGTGGTCGCGGTCGATCGCCCAGACCATATCACCTTGTTGCCCGGAACCGGGGCGCGATGCGGGGCGCGGCTCGAAGCGCGTGATGTCCGGTAGGTCGCTGACGTGAAAGAGCGAGTCAGGCATCCTGCACTCCGCTTGTTTGCGCCAGGGGTTCCCGCATGGCTCATCGGCGCTCATCGGCCCCCAGGTCCCGCCAGCACCCGCGTCGTGTAGCGGATGGCGGCGTTCGCCGGGTTGATGAACTCCAGCGTGATTACCACTTTTGCCCCGCGTCCAGCCCGGGGCTGACATCCAGGTACGGGCTGTTCCGGGGGCGTCTCTCGTGGTGACGCCGGAAACGCCGCCTTTGGCGTACAGGCTCACGCCGGCGGGCAGGCCGTCCAGGACCAGGGACACGGGGCCCGGGACCGCACGGTCGCCCGTGTTCCGCAGGGTCACTTTCTGCACGAAGCGTCCGGTCTCGCCGTCTGGGCTCTGCCCGCTGCGGGTGACGCTCACCCGGTCCGTCCAGTCCATGTTGGCGTCGGAGACGTACAGCGGGACCACCGGGCGCCCGTCGCTCCAGGCGCCCAGGTACGTCATGTCGGGCCCGCCGCCCAGGCAATAGTCGCGGTCGGTCCCGTAGAAAGCGTAGTGGAACAGCGCCTGTGAAAGCTTCCAGACGCCGTAGTAGTCCAGGGCGTCGGTCACGGCGGTCGACGGCAGGGAGTGGTCCGCCACCAGGGGGGGCGTGCCATGATCGTCGCTGTAGAACAGGACCCAGTCCTTGCGGTCTGAGGGGATCTGGGGCGTGTTCTTGCGGATCAGGTCCATCATCACCACGTGCCCCCGATTGCCTATCCCCGTGTCGTCGTTGCCGCTCACGGTGAGCAGGTACGTGTCGGGCGGGATATTCCGGGTGTCGAAGGCGACGCCGGGCCGGTAGTTGGTGCCGCCCATCACGGGCATCAGCGCCTTGGGCTTGGGGATGCCGTTGGCCGGGTACAGCGACGCCAGCACGTAGGTCAGGCCCGCCCCGAGCGAGTGGCCGGTGATGGCGAAGTTCATCCGCCCGTCGCCGCCCGTCTGCGGCCGGACCCGCCCCGGCTGCGTTTGCAGCACGCCCAGGGCGTCCTTGATGGCCCGCAGGGCGTTGGGGTAGAAATCGCGCTGGGGCGTGGCGGCGTCCTGGATCAGCGGGAAGATGACCACGCTGCCCTTCCGGACCAGGTGCGCGACCCAGCCCAGGTACCCCCGGTAAAGGTTGGGCCTGCCTTCGGCGCTGTAGCCGTGCAGCACGACGATCACGGGCGCCTGGGCCGGCCTGGGCCTGGGCTCGAACAGCCAGTACGAGCCGGGGCCGCTGCCGACCTGCTCGAAAACATAGCCGGGGAACGCGTAGTCGCTGCCGCCGGGTCCGGCCTCAGGCTGCGGCGGCGGCGTGACGCCGCTTTGCGCCGCCGCGGCGCGACAGGCGAGACCCACCAGCAGGCAGGCGACCGAAAAACGGAGGATCTTTTGTAAGCCCAGCATACGAACCTCGCTCCTTGAGGGCAAAGCTTCCTGGGATAGTATACACGGCGCCGCACGACAGATACAACGGCACAAGCTCCTACTATAAGGCGAGCGCCTCTACATCCTGGGGCTTCTTGTCCTTGTTCCGGCGAAAAGGTGGCATAACATAAAACGAATGTTTGATTACCTCACGGAGGTCACCATGAGCAGCACCGCGCAAGCCGGCGCCCGACCCGACGTCCCCCCCTGCCCGCGCTGCGGCGCGACGCACGTGCGTCGCGCCGGTTGCACCCGAGACGGCCGGCAAAAGTACCGCTGCCCGGCCTGTGGGCGTCAATTCCGCGAGCCGCGTCCCGGCACCGAGCCCCGCCCCCCTTGTCCGCCCTGCCCCCATTGCGGCGGCAGGTGCCAGCGAAGGGGAAAGGGGAGAAGGAACTGCAATCAGGTGTATTGGTGCCGTGACTGCGGGCGCTACAACACCGAAGGGATGCGCTGGCCCAGGCCCGAGGGCGGGCCGTTCCCATACCGCGTGGCCCTGTGCCTGGGCGTCCTGGCCGCGCGCGCCCTGGACCGCTACTGCCAGGCCACCGGCCTGGCACCCCGCGACGCCGTGCGGCAGGTCTTCCGCCGCGCGGCCCAGCCCCTGATCATGGACAGCGCCCGGCGCGTCCACGAGCCCGACGGCAGCGTGCGCACCGTCATCATCCGCCCGCCCGCCCGGCCGTACACGCCTTCGCCCCTGGTGCAGCGGCCGCTGCCGGACGTGCGCTCCCAGGTGACCCGGGCGCGCAACCGCGACCCGGCCACCTTCCGCCGCTGCAGCGTGTACGTGGACTGGCGCCTGACGGTCTGTCCGGGCGCCCGGACCAAGGAGGGTCTGCTGCGCACGGCGCAGGCCCGCCAGTGCACGCACCAGGAGGCCGCGCGCTACCTGATCGAGAACGTGCCCCCGCCCAGGCGGCACGTCGCTTGACGCCGCTGGCCCGTTTGGAATCTTAGCTCGCCTCGCATCCCGGAGGAGGATTTCGCCCGCCGGCAGATCCTGCGCCCAGACGGCCACCCGTCAGCGGCTGGCCGTTATGGACCGGGATGCGGTGTGGCGCCAGAAAGATCTTGTGGCCCAGACGGAACCCACGCTCTGAACGTCCCCGGGCGTCTACGTGAGGTCCAGGGGGCTTTTGACCGCCAGGCCTGGCTTGTTCAGCACGTGGGTGTAGATCATCGTCGTCTGCACGTCCTTGTGGCCCAGCAACTCCTGCACGGTGCGGATGTCGTAGCCGTCTTCCAGCAGGTGCGTCGCGAAACTGTGGCGCAGCGTGTGGCGCTCTCCCGTGTTTCGCGATGCCCGCTGTTCGGATCGCCGCCTTCACCGCCCGCTGGAGCGACTCCTCGCCGATATGGTGGCGGCGCTGAAGGCCCGACCGGGGATCCAACGACAGCCGGTCGGCAGGGAACACATACTGCCAGGCCCATCCCTTGCTTGCGTGCGGGTATTTTCGCTCCAGCGCGAATGGCAGGTAGACTTCGCCACAGCCATCGGCCAGATCCTTCTCGTGGAGCGCACGCCCTTTGACGAGCCTGGCGCTGCAGCGGTTCCCCCAGCGTTTGGGCAGCATAGTGATCCGGTCCTTTTGCCCCTTGCCGTCGCGCACGGTGATCTGCCCCATGTCGAAGTCGATGTCCTTGACGCGAAGGCGTACGCATTCCATGAGCCTAAGGCCAGACCCGTACAGCAGACTTGCCATCAGGTGATGCGTCCCGTCCAGATGAGCCAGGAGGGCCTTCACCTCCCCGCGAGTGAAGACGGTGGGCACCCGTGAGGGGCGTTTAGCGCGCTCGACGCCGTCGATATAGGGCAGATCGGTGCGGAGCACATCCCGGTACAGGAACAGCAGGGCGGCGAGCGCGACGTTCTGGGTCGAGGCGGCGACGTTGCCTTCGACGGCCAGATGGGACAGATAGGCCCGGATCTCCTCCACACCCAGAGTTGCGGGATGGCGCTTACCATGGAAGACGATGAACTGCCGGATGCGGTGCAGGTAGACCTCTTCGGTACGGATGCTCATGTGCCTCAGGCGGATCGCCTCGCGTACCTGATGGAGGAAGGATTCGATGGTCATGGCGTCGAACTCCGTAGGTGACTTATCTGCCGGACGGGCCGGCAGACGCCTGTGTCAGCGGGCTCGTCCGGTGAGGTATTTCCCGGTGACGTAAAGCCCGGCTGGCAGGTGCATGATACCGCGGAAGTGACGTAAAACACGTGGAAGGGTGGTAAAATACCGCAAAAGTGCCGTACTTCTTCCGCCGTGCTTTGCGTCAGAAAGCGACGTAAAATACAAAGTTAGGCGTAAGCTGACCATGTGCTGCTTCGTATCCGGATGGTTGGTCGGCCAGCGGATGTTGATCAGGTATCCAGTCGGAGGCAATCAGGCGGACAACAATCATGAGGAAAAGTGCTGTGGCCGTCGCCGTATTGCTGCTCGCGCGCCCCGGCCGTTTCTGCACCCGACCCACAGACTCCCAGACGAAACAAACTTGTTGTGGCGCTAAGGGCTGCAACGGACATATGGGCGGTGACAATCGTTGATGTGTCACCAGTCGGTCACGGGCAGGAAGAGGTCCAGGTGTCCTACAAGGTGCGTCAGATGTCGCCGCTCAAAGGCAGCAAGCGGGGTGAGGCTCTTTGGGTCCGTTACCGGTGGCGCAGGGGTGATCCGGACTACGGCTCAGGTTTCGAGACCGGGTTGCGCAGGGGCCAAGACGGGATCGTGTTTCTGAGCAAGACAATGCGGCCCGACAACACGAGCCAATGGATGTTATTGCGGGTGGAGCGCTTGGGGGAGAAGGGAGCCATTATCAGCGCGATCAAGCAGGCTGGCGCAAAGAGTTGATTGACCCAAACACATGCGCCTAACGGGGTGCTGCACCGGACGCGAACACAAGCGGCTCTTTGCTCCGCTCATGGTCGTCTTCTTCGCGCCGGTGAGCTTCGCCGTTAGGCAGCGGGCTTGGCGAACACCATCGGCATGTAGCGAAAGAGACAAGTAGTGTCAGCAAAAGTAGTGGTGATAAGCGACGACACCGATCTAAAAAGCCATATACAGCAGATGCTCGAACCGCAGGGCTATGAGCTTACTTTGGTAACGTTCCTTCCCGAGGCGTTGGAAAAAGTAGCACAAGAGCCCCCTGACCTTGTTGTGCTGGACGGGGCTTTACCGGATAGGTGGTCAGACTGGCAAAGATACGACCAGGAATTCATGAAACAGCTTCGGGGAATTGATAACCCGCATCGTCCCCGCGTGCTCGTGCTGTATATGCGTAGGCAGAACGAAGGTATGTTCGTCTATAAGACAGGGCCAGATGGCTACTACCAGCGGCCGGAGGTAGTGCGTTCGCCGCAGGGACTACCCGACCAGGGACTGAAGGGGCTTATCAAGAGGTTGCTGAACGCGCCGCCTTTTGAGCCAGACTTAGAAGCTGCCTAACAACCGCTTGCACCGGACGCGAAAGCAGCCGGTTCTGTCGCCGAAAGAAGGCTTACCGCCGTTCGATAGCAGCTTCTTCGCGCCGGTGAATCGGGACGTTGGGCCGCAGCTAACGACGGATGGCAACAGAGAGTGAGGTGCAGATGAAACTAGCATCCCTGCTCCTCTCGGCAGGATTGCTTGCGTTCGGAGCGGTAAAGGGCAGCGACCCGTTCATGATAGCCGGAGCAGCCCTTTTCATCCTAACGGAAGCTGCCGACCTTGTTGCGACATACCGAGCCGCAAAATCGTTCCGAGACGGTACGTGGGAGCCGGAAGCAAAAGAGAGCGCTACTGAAACTGCCGCAAGCTGGCTCAGGGGTTTGATTATCTTGGCAGGCTTATGGAACTCGATAGGTCTGCAGGACAAAGTAAGCGGTCTCACCATATCTGGCGGGATAATCTGGTTCGGAACGATAATCTGCTGGATAATTTCTGGTTGGCTCGCCCGCTACGTCGCGGGGATACCCGTGAAGATGGGGTACGGCGGCTGGTACGTTCATCGCCCACGAGGCTCTCGCAGACGGCGTAACCGTCGATAGTGGCGCTGTGTACCGACCGGCCCAACCACGCACTGCAGGGGACGCGAAAGCAGCCGGTGGTTTGCTGCGCACGATGGTCAGCATCTTCGCGCCCCTGAGTTTTGCCGTTGGGCCGCAGCGTCATCGGGCGCGCTGGTGCGTAACATGAAGCCACAAGATGAACAACACGACAAAGGTTTGAACCGACGCGACTTCTGCCAAGCGGCTGCTGCGGGTTTCGCCATCTTGACTTCTCCCACAGAAGTGTTCCGCCCGCAAGCAAAGAAAAAGCCCATGATGTTCACCATCGCTTTGGAATACACGCCGCGCTCTCCTCAGTCGGGGCAGCCGTTTACGGAAAGCAGTTTCACTCGCCAAAGCGTTCCGTTTACCTTCGACATCAGCGAGGTAGGCGTGGCGTTGGTGGACGTGTGGAACTTCGGCTGGGAAGGCGGCCCCGTCGGCGAGACGCTTGGCCTCGAACTGAGTTTGGAGCGGGGACGCTCTCATGCAGAACGGAAACGGCGTATCATCCAAACGAAAATCGCTCCCACGGTTGATCAACTCAGAAGGTTGGGGGTGCAGGTGTTTCACTGCAATCACCCGCAGTTTTTGCGCAGGTACCCGCAGCAGTGGTTGGCATCCACCACGGAGCAAGAACGAGAAGCACTTGAGCCTAAGTCGGATTCCGCGCCCGGTCAAAGTGACGGGGGCAGTAAAGAGCCGCTCGCGAAGAAGTGGCCTTCCCAGGACTGGACGGAGGAATGGCGTAAACAGCATCGGGAACGGGTCTGGGGCACGCCGGACTGGCAGTCACGCCAAAGCAAAGAGGTGTATCCCAAGATTGCCATCCCCAAGCCTGCGGAGCCGAAGGCGGGCGACCTGCTGGTGTACGCCGCCGCGCAGTTCCATCGCTTGTTGACGGACAGGCGAATTCGCGTCCTGTTCTACATGGGCTTCGAGACGGACGAGTGTGTTCAGTTCAGCCCCTACGGCATGGCGAACATGCAGGACGAGCACCAGGGCTACGGCTACCTGTGTACCATCGTACGCGACTGCACCACCACCTACGAAACTGCCGAAACACTGGCGGGATTGTGGAAAACCAAGTTGGCGATCAACAGCATCGAGGCGCGGTGGGGCTACTCCGTAGGTTCGGACGCTTTACTGGCAGCGGTACAGGCGAAAAAGGAAGTAGCCTGACGGCGCGGCTTCGTTGTCGCCGTGTGCCGTGGCGCGGCACGGTCACTTGGTCCGGCCTGTACTACCGCGCGACGCGGCCCAACCAACGCTTGCACCGAACGCGGCAGCGGCGCATCCCGCGTCACTCCCGCCCTTACCGGGCCGCGTCGGTGAAGCGGGCCGTTAGACCGGCTTGTGGTCGGCACCGTCGATAATCGGTAACTCGCTCGCGTGATGGAGGGTTGAAGGATGACACCGGCACAAGGGGCTATGAATTGGAGATACGCTGTCGTCCGATCGTACACGATCCAGTTAGCCCCACGCTTTCCCGTCGCGCTCGCCTTGCGGATCCCGTTTAGCCGCCACTGGATTCAGTTCGGCAGAGACAGCCTGGACCGGTTGCGCCGGCGGGTACAGCGCAACCCGGCCGATGCGAACACGCACATCACTCTGGCCACCCGCCTGCTATCGGAACGACCGCTGCAGCCAAGCTATGCGGGGCAAGCCGCTCGTGCTCTGCGCATGGCTTTGGACCTTCTGGCCGCCGGTGGGGAGATGAGTGGCGGGAGGGCGTACCAGAGCGCCATGGTGCACAAGCTCCTGGGGGATGCGCTACTGGCTCTGGGACAGCGCGTGCAGGCACGAGAGCAGTGGCGGCTGGCCGTGGCACAGGACCCGGCCGGTCCGCCTTACGGGTGGGGCGTGCCCGCCCAGCAGATGCTGGACAGATACTCGGACGACGACCCCGGCAGTAGCGCAAGCGGTGTTCCGGCTCCGCTGTCCCCGCCGCCTTCTACGCGGACGGGGCGGGATGCGAAAGCGTGGCCCGAAGAGCCGGACGATGCGCCGTAGCCGGACTAACGACGTGTTGCACCGGACGCCAAAGCTGCCGCTCGTTCCTCGCTCTGGCTTTGTCGCCGGTGAACTTGACCGTTGGGCCGCTTCGCCAGGATGGAACACGAATGACAGATGAGTGCCGGACGCCAAGTAACCCTTCACCGGACCGCCAGCCTCTTATGCACGAGCTGTTCGAGCTCGTAGCAAGGCGCAGGGACGAGCGGCTTCGCTACGATCTGACTGATACCCACGTGGAGGGCTTCGAGGAGCTGTTCAACTACCTTGATACGGCGGTCGAACGCTTCGCGCAGCATCCCGTGCTTGCGCAGGTGGTTGTGCTGGTTCGGCGGGTTCGTGCAGACTTCGAGACTGGACTGTTCGCGTTTCTCTCGGGCCTTGACCAAGCAACGTTCGACGAGATGCGCGATGTGATGGAGATCGAATACTTGCTCCGTGAATTCCTGCACGAGCCGGCGAGTATCAACCAGTGGCTTTCTGCCACCGACGATGACCGCTGGCGCATTTTCGGTCCGGGTCAACTGCGCCGTCGCCACGCCGATCGTCTTCGGGTACCAGTCGCAGACCTGGTAGACACAGCGGAATACCGCGCCCACAGTGGGATGCTACACGTAGGTCCTGAACCGAGTTGGCCGATTGAGCGTGGAGTATCCAAATCAGACCACCCAGAATTCGGGGCCGCCTTTGCGTTAGCAGATCTCCTTCATCACGCTCGTGACAGCGTATACCTTCTTTACATCCTTGCCGAGCGCGCCGTGCCGCCGCTTCGTTTGGATCAAGACCCAGGAACGGGCCTCCCACATCTTCAGCGAGCATTCGAAGAGACCATGAGGCGGTATCATAACGCGAGTATGTGGATCGATCTTGCCAGCGTGGTTGCGGAACACAGGCGGGATGCCGCGGCTGAGCAACCGACCTGACGGGA
>JAUJNC010000100.1 GCA_030446525.1 Armatimonadaceae bacterium | reverse complement strand
CCCCTTTCCCAGCGCCGCCCGACCCGGACGTCCCGCGGCAGCTCGTCGCCGGGCCCGAAACGGAGCACGTCCCGCACCCGCTCCTGCGTGGCGCGCCCCGGTCGGGCGACCGGCCATAGCGGATGCGCGCGCTTGGCCGCCGCGACCAGATCGCTGAACGCGCCGAGATGTTGAAAGGTGTCCGTCATGGTCGGCCTATGGCTCCGGTCGGATTCCCCTGCCGAGCAGATCAAGCGCGGCGGCGGCGCACGGCGAGGCCCATCCCGGGGACGGAAGCCGCCGCCAGCAGGCAGAGCGTGCCGGGTTCGGGAATGACGGCAGTGGCCCGAACGACGCCGCTTTCGTCAGGAAAGCTCGTTGTGGACGTGCTGCCGCCCGGGTGGATGGCGATGTGCAGCAGCGAGCCGTCCGGAGACGTTGTGAGCAGTGGCTCGGCTCCCGCGGCATTGTAGAGCGAGAGCGCGAAAACACTGCCCGATGTCGGCAGGGGCGGTGTCGGACTCAGAGCCACACCCGTAAAGGTCGCGTCGAAGCGGAAGCGGTTGCCGAAGGTGAAGCCCTGGAACAGGTCGTTGAAGCCGCCGCTGTTGGCGATAGTGACCGGGCCGGGCAGCGTCCCCGAAGCCCCGCCCGTGTGGGCGGCGCTGCTTGCCGGCAGGCCATCGCGGAGGAAGTTGGTGATGGTGACGCTGGCGCCCCGCGAGTCGATGCCGCCGGTATTGAACTGCAAGTCCAGGTTGCCCAGCGTTCCATTCAGCGGGGACGTATCCACCGTGACGAAGTACGTGACCTGTGCCCGCCCCGCTGTGGCCAACCACAGCAGAGACACGGCGCAGACCAGACGAGTGCTCCAGAGTTTCCTGTGTGTCATTTTTTATCCCCTTGCTTTCCGGTTTTACCTGGCTCGTCCTCCGGCTTCTAGAATGGGCTGGAGAAGGCGGTGACGAAGTAGCCGATGCGCGCGTTGCTCGGGTTGCTAAACTGCACCGGAACCGTCACCGAGGCGCCGGGCGCGAGCGACGTGATGCCGGACGTGATGTAGGGACGGCCCCCGCGGGCGCCGCTGGCGCCCACGAGCGTGACATCCCGCGTGAGACCCATGAGCACGACCTGGAGCGGCCCCTGAATGACCTGGCTGGTGGTATTGGTAACCGTGATCGTGCCGTGGAAGGTCTGGTCAGAGCGACGGTAAACCAACCCGGAGCTCTCGGCCCGCACCGGAAGGGCGACGGCGAGGACGTTCGCGGGATCGCTCCAGAACGCGGCCTCCTCGTCGGTAAGCTGGCGCGAGAACGGCGCGCGCCGGCTGACGTCGAGCGGGTCGCCATTCAGGTCCGTGCTGCGATACTCCCAGAACTGGACGTTGGGCGCGTCGGTGGCATTGTTGAGTAGCCAGCCCTCGGGTCTGATGTGCGCGTCCATCGCGCAATTGATGTAGACCACCTGGCTGAAGGGCCAGCCGAATATCGGAGGGACTGCGGAAGGATCGCTCGGTCTCGGGTCGATGCGCGCCAGGTAGCTCGTCGCGTCGCCGACGTTGGGTGCGCGGGTCAGCCGGCAGTTCACGTAAACATAGCCGTTGTGGATACCGAGAGAGCCAAGCGGGTTGCGAGCCTGCACGTAGTAGTTAAGGTTCGTACGGAGCGCCTTGAGCTCGCAGTTCTGGAAGAAGACCGCGCCCCCTCCCCACATGAAGTCGACGTCGCCTTCGATGTAGCTGTTCGTGACGCTCCCCTGGCCCTGCATCAGCAGGGTGTCCTGAAAGCTCATCAGGTTCACGCGGTCGAGCCGGACGCGCAGGTTGCCGCTGCGGAAGGCCTCGGCCTGCGAGCCACCCTGGGGCGTGGTGTTATGCAGCGTGACGGTCTCCAGCGTGAAGTCGGGGGCATCCACGCCGAACATCGCGCGGTTGTTGCCCATGTTGAGGTTGGCGTTGTTCGCGTACTGAATCACCGTCTGGTCGCGATCCTCGCCGCGGACGGTGATCAAGGGCTTGTTGGATCGGACGTAGTTTATCTCGTTGTACGTGCCGCCCCGAACGGTGATGACGACGGGCCGGGTGTTGTTCTGGGGCACGAAGTCGATCGCGCCCTGCACGGTGCAGAAGTCACCGGTGTCATCAGCGGCGACGGTCAGCGCCGTGGTCCCGGGGGCTGGCCCGGCGGCCTTGGTCGTGAAACGCCACGTGTCGGGGTCGACGATGCCCGGCAACGGGTTGCCCTCGGCGTCCCTGAACACACCGGGGTCGATCGTGACGTAATAGGTCTGGCCGTAGTCGAGCGCCTGATGGAGGTAAATGGCCGCCGTATTGCCGGTCACGATGACCGGGTAGTAATTAAAGAGATACGGCTGCCCGCCCGACTGCGCCCCGCCGATCTGGCGCTGCGACTGTTGGCCCGGGACGTTCGGGTTGGTATCCACAGAGATGTCGATCGTGTCCACGAGCGTGCCGTCGGAGCGGAAAACGCGCACGCGGCCGGTGGCGCCGACCTGCGGCGCCTGGTCGAAGGTGATGGAGAGCGGCGTGTCGACGCAGACGTCGGCGGCGCCGCCGGCCGGCGAGACGTTTGTGGCCGAAATCGCGGACGCGGCGAGCGGCAGGACCAGCACGAAGGCCGCGGCGAGCAACAGCTGTGTTGTCAGTCTTCTCATGGCGTCTTCCTGTCCCTTCCTCCCGGGACTCCCTGTGTACAGGGCGGGCGGGGCGGTTCCCGCCCCGCCCGTTGGTGTGCGTTTAGAAACCCGGCCGGCCGACCCCGGCGCCCCTGGTCACGATGCTCGGCACGTCCGCGGCATCGTCCAGGGTGTAGCGGTAGTACGTGCTCGGCTCGGTGACGCTCCCCGCAGACACGGGGGGGTCAGAGTTCACAAAAAGGTTCAGCCTTTGCACGATCCTGCCACGACTGCCACCCACGTCGTTGCGGGTCGGTTTCTTGACGTTCTCGAAGTAGTTGCCCTCAACGACGACCCCGGCGTTCATTTGCGAGGCCACGCCGTATCCGGCGACGTTCCGGTAGTAGTTGTTGAAGACGTGCACCGGCTCGCCGAACCGGACCCTCGGGTTGCGCTGGACGGCCCCGTCGAACCAGTTGTGGTGGTAGGTCACCTTCAGGCGCCCGATGTCTTGCGACCCGTTGCTGTCCGAGTGCCCCAGGAGCATGCTCTTGTCCTGGTCGTGGAAGTGGTTCCAGGATACCGTGATGTAGTCGGCGCCGCGCTTGATATCCAGGGCGGCGTCATAGGCGTCGGAGAAGTCGTTGTGATCGATCCAGATGTGGTGGGCGTACAGCTGGACGTTCAGGCAGTCGTCCGGGGCGTCGGTGAACCGCATGTTCCGGACGATGACGTTGCGGACGGCGGTCGAGGGTTCATCGTGGGAAGAATCGCCGATGTTGAGCCCGCCGCCCGTGATTCCGGAGTAGTCCCCCAGGCCGACGATGGTCTTGTGTGACATCACGTCGTGCATCCCCCCCCCCGACAGCGTGATCATCCCGTCGACCTGGATGACGCAGGGGCCCGGCCGCGGATAATACAGGAACTCGCTGGCCGTCGACACCCGTCACCTCGGGCCGCCCTCACCACCGGTCGTGCCGTCCTGCCCGAGGGCGTCCACGGAGGCGAAACCGGTCGGTCCCGCCTCCCGCCGCCGGGGGACCGTCACCGTGTTGCTCGTCGCCGCCCTCGTGAATCCGTCGTCGAGGAAGTAGCGGAACTCGTACTGCCCCGCCGGCAGGGGGGCGGTGAAGGTCATACTGCCGGCCGTTGGGCTGCCGGTGTACTGCCACGAAAGGAAGTCCGTGTCCGGGTCACCCGACCGGTAGAGGCCGACCCAGTCCGTCGGAGAGTGCTCGGCGGGCGCGCTCCAGTCGACCGTGACCCTTTCTCCGGCGGCGACGGAATCGGGACGGGCATCTAAGGCGGGACCGCTCGCGGACGCGGCGAGCGGCAGGGCCAGCACGAAGGCGGCGGCGAGCAACAGCGGTGTCGTCAGCATTTTCACGGCGCGTGTCATTCTGTGCTTTCCTGTTAGAAACCCGGCCGGCCGACGCCGGCGCCCTCCCGGACGATCGCGGATTCGCGGCATCGTCCAGGGTGTAACGGTAGGAGCGGCCCGGCTCCTTCACGGTCCCCGCGCCTGCGGCGTGCCGCTCTTCACGAAGCGGTTCCCCCGCTCCACCAGCCGGCCCGGCTCCTTCGAATCACCGTAGCGCGTGTAGGTGGGCTGGCGCACATTCTCGAAGTGATTCCCTTCGACGACGACCCCGGCGTCTGAGGTAGACGCGACGCCGTAGTCATTGTTCCGGAAGTAGTTATTGAAGACGTGAACCGGCTCCCCGAGGCGGACGCGCGGGTGCCGCGTCTTGCTCCCGTCGAAGAAGTTGTGATGGTAGGTGACCCGCAGGTGGCCTTGATCCAGGCGCCGGGCCGTCGTCGCGAGTCGCTGTGGCCGAGCAGGCAGGTCTTCTGGTGATCGTGGAACCGGTTCCACGAGACGGTCACGAAGTCCGAACCCTGCTTGATGTCGATCAGCCCGTCGCGACAGTTCGACAGATCGCAGTGATCGATCCAGACATGGTGTGACCCCGCTCGACGTTGATGGCATCGTCGGCGCCGGTGAAGGCGATGTTCCGGATGATGACGTTGCTCACGCCCCGCAGGTTCAGCCCGCCGCCGGTGATCGTCGCCCCGGATCCCAGGCCGATCAGAGTCTTGTTCGATTGAACTCGGACAGTCCCCGGTAATCGGATCGTGCCGGACACCTGGACGATCAGGGCATCCTTACTCTGGACATGTTGGACGAACGATTGGGCGTCGGAGGCGGTGACCTTCGCCCCGCCCAGGCCGCCCGGGTCCCCCCTTCGACCGAGGCCCAGCCCACGGGCGCTTCCCCGCCCTTCGACACGGAAACCCTGTTGCCGCTGGCGTTATAAGCGGCCCCGGCGACGCCCGCGGTGACCGCCAAAGCCACAACGACCCTAGGGGGCCAGTGATTCGCCTTTTTGCGCATCCTGCCAATCTCTTCCTTTCTCTTCCTTGATGTCCATAGAAAATGCCACGAGGGACTGTTCAGTTCGCGTTCGCGGTTTTTCGCCCGAGAACGTTGTCGCCCGGCGCCCATTGCTTCTGCCAGGCCGGGTACGGAGAAGATCGGCCGGTTCGTGCCGATCTCGTAGAAGCGCGCCCAGAGGGGCGGCGCGGCGGGGTCGGCGACGACGACCCGGTCATGGCCGCCCTCCGCCGACTCCCCGCGCTTCTCCTCGTAGCGGATGCCGGTCAGTTTCGCCGCGTCGAACCAGGTGACCGCTGCCTGGATGGCCTGGATCACCTCGGGGCCGGGCCGGTCGATGCCCATCAGAAAGCGCACGATCCCCAGGCTTTCCATGCTGGCGAGGGAGGGACGCTCGTAGGCGCGGGCGGGGGCGGGCGCGAACGTCTTCTCGTCATGCTGCTGGCACCAGGCGGCGCGCTTGCCGTTCACCGCGATCTGGCACTTGAGGATGCAGTCGATGCCCTTCCGGACGGCGCTCTCGGCCCGGGCGCGCCGGGCCTCGTCCACGAACGCCTAATCGCGCTCTTTCCGGGCGACGCCCCGCAGCAGGGTCAGCGCTCCGACCATCGCACCGGCGATGAAGGTGATGTGGGTGTAATAGCCTGTGCGCAGCGGGTAGTACTGCGGCCAGCCGCCGTTGTCATACTGGGCCGCGAGCAGGTAGTCCAGGCCCCTGAGAAAGCCGTCCCGGAAGCGCTCCTGCCGGGTGGCGTTGTAGACCCGGGCCAGATACCCCATCTGCGTGTAGGTGGCGCCGTTGTCGATGGTGGACTCGGCTTCTTTCTTCTGCTTCCTGAGGTCGGCCTTCTCCTTTTCGGTGAGGGCCTCTGCCATGTCGATGTTCTTTGCCCAGCCGCCCGTTTCGCGCTGGTAGAGCAGGACGTTGTCGCCGATGCGGACCGCCTCGGCGCCGGCGTACCAGGCGGGCGGCTGGCTCAGGCTCTCCTTCCAGGCGACCGGAGATGCCTTCCCGACGGGGATCGGGGATGCTGTCTTCTGAGCGGCAACCGCACAACCGGCCACCGGAAGAAGCGCCCCCCCGATCAAGGCCCATCCCAACATCCTTCGCATTATCATCTCTCTCCGATCAAACTCCCTTGGACCAAATCTACCCGGCGACCGGTTCTCTGCCGCGGGCTATTGACACACCGACGCCGTGGCTGCATTAGAACCCGAGAGCGGGGCGAACCAGCTGGAAGCGCCCGCGAAACGCGACGGGGCCTCGCAGCGCTGCCAGACGACGCCGCTCGTGCTGCGCGCCCGGTAGTCGCTGGGGCCTTTGAACCACTTGGCGTGCCCGTCGGCGAAGGCGAAGTTTGCGCCATCCGAGTGGCGCATGCGGGCATTCATGTAGCCGACTTCGTGTTGACTCGAGCCGACGTTATAGCGGTCATCGCGACCATACGTCTGTGGGAGACCGCCATGGTTGGGCGCCAGGATCACCAGGCTCGCCGGCGCGTCCACGGCGGCCAGGGAGCTGACGGGCTGGGTCGCCGGAGTCTGCGCGCCGGCCCGATATGCCGGCATCAGGTAGCGGTTGGCCGCGTAGCTCAGCAGAGCCCGGTCACTGGCATAGTTGGCGCCAACGACGGCAATGTAGGCGGGGTCCCGCAACGAGGAGTCGATCTGGGGGCAGACGAAGACGGACGTGCGCTGCTTCTTGTCCGTCGAGCCCGTGCTGTCTTTCTTCGCCCCGGCGCCGGACTTGATATAGGGATCGACCAGATCGACCCAATTGACCTTCTGAGTGCCCAGGTCGTAGTCCGAGGGCGGGAAGGTCTCGTCATAGTCCTGGACATACATCATGAACCCCGTGCCGATCTGCTTTTGGTTCGAAAGGCAGGCGGCCTGCCGGGCCTTAGCGCGCGCTTGGGCGAACACGGGAAACAGTATGGCTGCCAGGATCGCTATGATGGCGATCACGACGAGCAGCTCGATCAGCGTGAAGCCCGCTCCGGGGTGGAGGCCGGATCGATTCGAATGCGAGCGTTGCATAACTTTCTCCTTACTTCGGCGATATGCGTTGAAACAGCGTTGCTTCGGAAAAACCGCAGGCCGAACCCGCGGCCCGGGCGCGCGGGCATGCCCGCGCCCCCTCGTGTCATCCCCTCATCCGGTCAGGTCGTGTTGCCGATCCGCAGGGTGCTCGGCAGAACGATCTGCTGCGGCTGCGGATCCGGGGCGTCCCGCTCGCGCAGACGGCGAGTCAGGATGTCGAGCGCGGTCTCGACCAGCCGCAGGCCGGGGCTGACGACCGTGGTCAGCGGCCTGTCCAGACACTGGCCCTCGTCGATGCCGTCGAAGCCGGCCACGGCGACGTCTTCGGGCACGCGCAGCCCCGCGCGGCGCAAGCCGTGGTACAGCCCCATGGCAACCAGGTCGTTGTGGCAGATCACCGCGTCGGGCCGATCACAGGGCGCTTGGGCGGCGAGCAGCAGACCCGCTTCCAGGCCGGCCTCGCGCATCCCCGCCTGCGTGACGAGGCTCGCCCGATCCCCCGGCTCCAGAAGAATCGGCTCCGGCCCCTGCCCGGCCTCGCGGCACAGAGCGGCGTACATCGCGTAGCGGGCGTCGAGCGGCTGGAGGCGCGTCCCCGGGCACAGATAGGCGATGCGCCGGTATCCCCGCGCCCACAGGTGCTGCATCACCTGGCGCACGCCGCCCTCCCGGTCGATGGCCACGAAGTCGCTCGCGTCGTCGCGCCGGTAGCCCAGATACACGACAGGCAGATCCTCGGTCCGCGCGCCCAGGTAGTCGGACAGTCCCCTGTCCGGCGTCACCCAGATCAGGATGCCGTCCACGGGCCAGCCGCTGAGCTTGCCGCTCGCGGCGTAGGAGGCGCGCAGCTGGAAAGCGGAGTCCGGCAACACATCATAACCGGCCTGGAACGCCCGCTCTTCGGCGATCTCCATGAGACTGAGAAAAAAGGGGTTGCGCAGGCCGGCGATCATCAAGCCGATGATGTTGGTGCGGCCTCTGCCCAGCCCCTGCGCGAGGCGGTTGGGCCGGTAGCCCATCTCCTCGGCGATGCGCCGGACACGCGCCTGTGTCTGCGGCGAGATACGGACCTCGGCCGCACGGTCGTTGAGAACGCTGGAAACGGTGGCGCGGGCCACGCCCGCGCGCGCCGCCACTTCGCGAAGCGAAACGGGCATCGCTGCTCCTGTGAGTTGCTGAACCGTTTATGCAACCACTATACCACGTGTACTTCTGGAACGTCAAGCAGATTTCTGATGTGAATCCAAAAGACTAGAGGAACAGGACCGATGTCGCTATACCGATGCTGAAGCGGTTCTGCATGGCTGCTAGCAGGCGGTGACCGCTTCGGTCTTCGGCGGTGCGAGCTTGCGGTAAAGCCGGCTGTTCCAATCGGCGCGGGCTCGGGTCGGCGTGAGGTCGACCCGGTCGGGCCGGGCCGCGCTACAGCGGGCTCCAGCCGCGCAGGTGCTTGACCGACTGGCGGTACTCCCACTCGATGGCGTCCTTGAGGGCGTGCGCCAAACGTCCCCCAAACGAATAGCCCGCCACCGCCGCGACCCCGCGCCGCGCCCCCACCGAGACCACAAAGCCTTTGTCGTGGAAGGTGAAGGATTCCAGAGGACGCCCTTCGATCTCGGCCAGCAGGTTGCTCGCCACGGTCTCGCCTTCTTCGAGCGCCACCTGCGCCAGCGGCGGCAGGGCGCGCCCGGTTTCCGGGTTCACCACCAGCGCGGCGTCCCCGGCCACGTAGACCTCGGGATGATCCAGGGCGCGCAAGTGCCGGTCCACGGGCACGCGCCCGCCGGGGCCTGTGCCCAGAGGCGATTCGGCCACCGCCTGGGCCACCTTCACGCCGCCCGCCCACACGCACAGCCCGCCGCTCACGATCTCGTCACCGTGCAGCACGAAACCCTCGGCCCTGGCCTCCGCGATGCGCGCGCCCAGGCGCACCTCGACGCCCAGCTCTTCGAGGATCCGGGACGCGCGTTCGATCAGGCCGGGCGAGGCGTCGCCCAGGATCGTCGGGGCACCCTCGATGAGCACGACGCGGCATTCCTCGGGCGGCAGATCATGGCGGCGCGCCAGTTCGGGCAGCACCTCGGCAAGTTCCCCCGCCAACTCGACGCCGGTCGCGCCCGCCCCGCCGATCAGGACCGTCAGGTGCCGTCGCCGCTCCTCGGGGTCGCTCTGGGTGGCGGCCGCGGCCACTTCGGTGTCGAGCGCGGCCAGCACGCGGCGTGCATCGTCGACCGACCAGAGGAACAGAGCGCGGCGGCTCAGGCCGGGGATGCCGAAGTCGTTGGGCTGGCTGCCCAGGGCGAGCACCAGCCGGGTGTAGGGCAACGGCCCGGCGTGGGTCAGCAACCGCCGCCCGTCCAGATCGAAGCCGGTCACGACGGTCTGGGTGAAGCGCACCCGGCGGTCGAGCAGCGGTTCGAGCGGCACGCGCACCGCGCCGGCCGCGCGCGTGCCCGCGGCCACGCGCGGCAGTTCGGTCAACACCTGATGGTAGGAATGCCTGTCCACCAGACCCAGCTTCACTTCGGGGTGCCCGGCCTCCAGCCCCGCCGCCAGCCGCAGCGCCACGTGCAGCCCCGCGTAGCCCGCGCCCGCGATCAGAATCTCATGAGAAGCGTTCGCCTCGTCCATGTCACAAATTCCCCCTCTCCCCACAGGTCTTCGCGCCAAGTCCGCGGACTTTAGCGGCGTAATGTCAGCCATAGAATACCCGTTCCCGGCAGCAGACAGAGCGGCGAGTACAAGACATCATCCCGGCGAGCCAAAGGCTCACTTGCGTAGCATGGCGCCGATAGATACGTACCCGATGACGTCGTTCAGATAGGCGCGGAACGCACGCAATGACGCTTCTCGCGAGATCATCCCGATGTAGTTGTCCGGCCGCACCAGGACATGGAACGATTCGTCCGCCCCGAAGACTTGCGCCACGTGCGGGTACAGGGGGACAACATGGTAATCGAGCACGTGCGCGAACTCGGCCTCGGCTTCATCCCTCATCTCCTGGTGATCGCTTCGTCCGTCCGAGAAGGTAAGCAGATGGAATTTCGGCGCGCGCAGCTTGTCGTAGATGCTCCTGCCGTCCACCAGGCAATACGGCAAGCGGTCTCCGGCCTGGACCGAGAATCCGCCGTCCCCTTCATGGTCGCTCAGCGCGTCGGCGCGGTAACTGATGCCGATCTGCGAGATCAGGGGGAAGAACCGTTTCTTGACGACATCGGAGCCCAGAATGTATTTGGCGAGGGGCGGGAAGATCGTCGTCCGTATGAAACTGAGCAGCCAGTCGGAGCCCGCGGTGATGTTGAACAGGCGGTCGGGCGTGCCCAACAGCCTTTTGGCGTTCTCGAGCCGCTCCTGGTTGTACGTGTCCAGAATCCGTTCGTTCGCGACGCCCTTGAGGACGAAAGCCAGCTTCCAGGCCAGGTTGTAGGCGTCCTGGATGCCGGTGTTCATGCCCTGCCCGCCTGCCGGCGTGTGGATGTGCGCGGCGTCCCCGGCGAGGAAGCACCGCCCCTCGGAAAACCGGTCGGCGTGGCGCGTGTGCACCCGGTAGACCGAGAACCAGTTCACGTGGGAGATGTCGAGCGGCACCCGGGTCTCTTCTTTGACGTGTTGCTCGATCTCGTCGAACGGGATCCCGGCCTCCTCTTTGTCCACGCCTTCGGGGAAAGCGCCCACGATGCGGTAACGGTTCTCGCCCGGCATCGGGAAGAAGGCGACAACGGTGTCCGGTAACAGGAAAATGTGCAGTCTTTGTCCACCCCTTCAGGGAAAGCGCCGACGATGCGGTACCGGTTCTCGCCCTGCATCGGGAAGAAGGCCACAACGGCGTCCGGTACCAGACAGACGTGCAGCGCGTCATGGCTGAACTCCCAATCGACCTGCACGTCGGCCACATAAAAGAGCCGCTCGAACGTACTGCCCTCGAAGGTCAGACCGAGCGCGTGCCGTACCGTACTTCGGGGCCCGTCGCACCCGACCAGATACTTCGCCTCGATGGTCTGGGGTGCGCCAGTGGCATCGCGAACGTGCGCCGTCACGCCCTCGGGCGTCTGCGAGAAATGGCCGAGTTCGGTTTGCCAGAGGACGTCCCTGCCGTGACTTCGCAGGTAGTCGTAGAGGAGTTGTTCGTTCTTGTTCTGCTCCAGAACGAGCAGGTACGGATAGGCGCTCAGACCCTGCCCGAGGTTCGACAGGTCCACTTCGCCCCGCACCCGTCCCCCTTCGAGAAGTCGAACCTTCCCCGCGATGGTGCCCCGGGTCACCGCTTCCTGCGCCAGCCCCAGCTGCTCATAGATCTCGAGCGTCCGGGCGTGGACGCCGAGCGCTTTCGAGAAGGGCGTCACCCCGTCGTTCTTTTCGACCATGACGAAGTCTATCCCGTATCGGATGAGCTGACACGCGAGCGAAAGGCCCGTGGGGCCGGCCCCGATGATGATGACGTCCGTATCCATGTTTGTCTCCGTCGCATTCAAGGTGCAGGGCAATCTCACCCACGCCCGCTCAGAGGAGGATCAGGTATCGCCGTCATTGCCGCCGTTTTCTTCCTCGTTGCTTAGGGCGTGCCACGCCGCACGCCTTCAAAAAAGTCCACTTTGCCGACCTGCCCGCCCTTGAAGGTGATCTGCGTGCCGTCCAGGGGACCGGAGGCATAGATACGGCACAGAGGCGAGCCGGGAGCGATCGGGGCGCACATCTCGAGCGCCTCGACCCCGAGCGCGCGGGCGACATAGCCGGAGGTATCCCCGCCGGTCACGGCGGCGCGGCGGATGCTCGTCTGCAAGAAGATGTCGCGCAGCAGGTTTCCCAGCGCTTCGCCGAGGATCTCCGCGCTGCCGCGCCCATCGCGTCCCTCTTGCATCCGGCGCCGGGTCGCCACGATCCGCGGGTCCTGCGGTCCCCGGCTGGTGTGCAGGAGGGGGCTGCGCCCGCTCGCCAGCGCATCGAGTGCCCGCCGCACGGCCCTGTCGCGCTCCGCGCTGGCTTCCGCAGGGTCCACCAGCCGCTCGGCCTGGAGGGGGATCTCGGCAAAGCCATTGTCCGTGGCCCAGGCGATCTGCCGCTCGGTCACCGGCGAGCAGCTTCCCGAAACGACGACGATCCGCTCTACGGGCTCGACCGAGAAGTCCGGCGGCTCCGGCAGCCGCCCCGCCGCGCGCCCGTGCGCGGTCAGTGCATACTCCACCCCCGACGATCCGACCACGAACAGGGGCGCTTCGCCCCGGGCATGGCTGTCGATCAGGCCCCCGACGATGGGGAGCTGATCGTCATAGAGGATATCGAAAAGGACGACCTCCGGCCCGGCTGCCAGCAGCGCGTCGAAGCGCGCGTCTACCTCCCCCTTCGGCGCGGCGTACTCGCGCACGTCGAAGAGAGCGATCCCCTTCTCGGTCTGCCGCGAGAGATGGAGGCGCAGGTCCGCTTCGTCCATCGGCGTGGTCGGGTGATGGCGCATCGTCGGGTGACGGTCCAGCCGGAACGGCTCCGTCTCCGGCCCGGAGCGGGCGAACAGGTTGCCGAAGACGCAGTAGCGGCCCAGGGTCGGCGCGCCGACGAGCAGAGGCACCCAAGGCGAGCCGAAGACTTCCTGACCGATATCGATGGCTTTGCCGATGCTGCCCACGGCCGGCGAGGAATCGAAGGTGGAGCAGACCTTGTAGTGGATCAGAGGCACGCCGAGCGCGCGCAGGCTCGTGAAGGCAGGGCGCAGCTCCGCCTCCATCTCGCCGGTGGGAAGGGCGCGGCTCACACCGGCCACGCCCACGGCCGCTACGCCGGGAAATCGCGGAAGCTGCTCCGGGCGCGGCGGTTCCAGAAAGAGAACGGTGCGCAGGCCGGCGCGCGCTAGCGCCTCCATCGCGTCGGTGGAGCCGGTGAAGTCATCGCCGTAGAATGCGAGGAGCAGGTCGCCCATGTCACTTGTCGTCCGGTTCGCCCGCCTTGTACGGCACGCCGGTCGCCGCCGAGGCGTAGGCGCCGAAGACCAGTTCCAGGGTCCGCACGTTGTCCGCGCCGGAGGTCTCCGGCTCCCGCCCTTCGCGCAGGCACTCCGCCCAGTGCGGCTGGATCGCCGCCACGCCGTTCCGGATGGCGTGCGGGCGGGCGCTCAGGCGGCATCGGGGCGCCACCGTGCGATGATCCGCTTGCTTCCGGTCCGTGGCGGCGGTAGTGCGGGCCGAGCAGAACGGTGCCGCGCGTCCCCTCCAGGTGGACCAGCGTCTGCGGGAACAGGTCCTCCTCCAGCTTGGAGAAGTAGCTTAGCTCGACCACGCAGGTCGCGCCGTTCCTCATCCGGAGCAGGATGGTGGCGGTGTCTTCGCCCTCGATCCGCGGATTGATGCGCCGGGTCTGGCAATAAAGCCGCTCCGCCTCGCCCAGGAAGAAGCGCGCCAGGTCGAGCAGGTGCACCCCCACATCCGCGACGATGAACCGCGGGTCCTGGGCCAGATAGGGCTGGTTCGCGTAAACATCGTAGGGGGTGCGGAAGGTGATCCGCCCGAAGAACAGCTCCCCCAGATCGCCGGCCGCCTCCTTGACGGCGCGTATGGGCGCCTGCCAGCGGAAGTTCTCGTGGACCATGAAGCGCACGCCCGCCGACTGGCAGGCGCCCACCATCGCGCGCGCGTCTTCCAGGCTGTTCGCGAGGGGCTTTTGACAGATGACGTGCGTCCCCCGCCGCGCCGCCAGCTCCACCAGCGGGCGATGCGCTGCCGGCTGGGTCACGATGTCGACGAAGTCGAGCTTTTCCTTCCGGAGCATCTCGTCGGCGTCGGTGTAGGCGCCGCCGACGCCGAACTCGCGGGCGAAGGCGTTCGCGCGGTCCGCGTCCACGTCGCAGACCGCCGCGACCTGCATCCCCTCGACCTCCCGCCAGGCGTGAAGATGGTTCCGCGCGAAGAAGCCGCAGCCGATCACGCCGCCGCGCAGGTCACGCATCGGCCGTCTCTCGGGTATCGATACGGGCTACCGCCCTGGTCTCCATCCAGCCCCCTCCTCGGCGCGAAACGCCATTAGGGCGCGCTGTTTCCTGCTTCGATTGGCGACCTGTTACGCATCGGCGGCTTCTGCGCGGACGTCGAAATTCATCTTGACGTCGGGGTCAACGCTCGGAATGGCCGAGAGGAGAGTGCGCGTATAGGAATGCCGCGGATCGTTAAACAGCTGCTCGGTTTCGGCGAGTTCGACGATCTTGCCGGCATACATCACCGCCACCCGATCACAGATATGCCGCACCACGCTCAGGTCATGGGCGACGAAGATGTAGGTCAGGTGAAACTCTTCCTGCAGGTCGGCCAGCAGGTTGATCACCTGGGCCTGGACCGAGACATCCAGCGCGGACACGGCTTCGTCAGCGACGACGAGTGCGGGCTTCATGATCAGAGCGCGCGCGATGCCGATGCGCTGGCGCTGCCCGCCGCTGAACGCGTGCGGGTAGCGCTGCCGATGCTCGGGCTTGAGACCGACTTTGACCAGCATTTCCATGACGCGGTCTTCGAGCTCTTTGCCCCGGGCCAGTTTGTGGATGACGAGCGGCTCGGCGACGATGTCGCCCACGGTCATGCGCGGGTTCAGGCTCGAAAACGGGTCCTGAAAAATCATCTGCATCTTTTGCCGGAGCGGCTTCAGGCCGCTTTCCGGAAGGGTAGCCAGGTCAATGGCCTGGCCGTCGGTGCGGAAAAGCGCCTGACCGCTGGTCGGCGCCAGCGCGCGCAGGATCGTGCGGGCGCAGGTGGTTTTGCCGGAGCCGCTTTCCCCGACCAGGCCGAGCGTTTCGCCCCGCTCAAGATCGAAGCTGACCTGGTCAACCGCCTTTACTTCCCCGATCTGTTTGCGGACAAAGCCCTTGCTCCGGATCGGAAAATACTTGCACAGGTCGCGGACCTGCAGGAGCGGTGCGTCCGTAGTCATAGGTTATCGGCTCCGGGCCGCCGGCGCGGCGCGCGGGTCGTTTGTTTCGCTGATTTCACGCACGCCGGGGTGGATCTCTTCGACGCGCACGCAGGCGGCCTGCTGGCCACCCGGGAAGGTGCGGAGCGCGGGCGGGCCGCCGACGTTGCAGCGGCCAGGCACGGCGTGCGGGCAACGGGGATGGAACGGGCATCCGGGCGGGATGGCCTTGAGCGAGGGCACGCTGCCCTTGATCGCCGGCAGTCGGTCGCCTTTGTGCTGGAGGCTCGGCAGCGACTGCAGCAGGCTCATCGTGTAGGGATGCAGCGGCGCCTTGAGGACCGCGCGCACCGACCCCTTTTCCACGACGCGGCCCAGATACATGACTGCCACGTCGTCGGCGATCTGGGCCACCACGGCGAGATCGTGCGTGATGAAAACGACCGACGTGTCGCGCTCCGCCACCAGGTCCTTGATCAGCTTGAGGATCTGCGCCTGGATCGTCACGTCGAGCGCGGTGGTGGGCTCATCCGCGATCAGGATCTCGGGGTTGCAGACCAGCGCCATCGCGATGACGACGCGCTGCCGCATGCCGCCGCTCATTTCGTGGGGATACTGATCGATACGCCGCTCCGGGCTTGGTATGCCGACCTTGCGCAGCATCCCGATGGCGAGCTCGCGGGCCTGCTTCGGTGTCACGTTCTGGTGCAGCAGGATCGCTTCACTGATCTGATTGTTGATCGTGTGCACCGGACTGAGCGCCGTCATCGGCTCCTGGAAGATCATGCTGATGTGGCCCCCGCGCACCTGGTACAGCAGGTCCGACTTTTCGTCGAGCGCGGCGATGTCGATCGGCTCGCCCTGGCGCGGATAGAAAAGGATCTTGCCGCCCACGATCTTGCCGGGCGGGCGGATCAAGCGCAGGATGGAGTAGGAGGTGACGCTTTTGCCGCAGCCGCTTTCGCCGACGAGGGCGAGCACTTTCCCGCGCTCCAGCGCGACCGTCACGCCATCGACGGCGGGGATCTCCCCTTCTTCCATGTAGAAGTACGTCTTCAGGTCTTCGATCTTGAGTACGATGTCGTCGTTCATCTCGATGAGTAGG
>JAUJNC010000099.1 GCA_030446525.1 Armatimonadaceae bacterium | reverse complement strand
GGCGCGTGCGTGGCGGACTGGTAGATCGAGCCTTTGCCCTCCTGGCCGTTGTCGTTGAAGAAAAAGAGGATGGTGTCGTCGAGCAGGCCGTGCTGTTCCAGCTTTCCCATCAAAGCGCCGAGGGCGTCGTCCAGCCAGAGCGCCATCGCCCGCCGGGGTGTCGTTTCGATCCCGGCCTCGCCGAGCCGCTTGGGCAGGGAATCGCGCGGGGGCAGGACGTCCAGCGGCTTTTCGAGGTAGCCGTCCGGCGTCGCGAGGGGGTCCGCGCCCCACGACTTCTCCTTCGGGTAGGGCGAGTGCGTCAGCGTCGAGGCGAAGTACAGGAAGAAAGGCTTGTCCTTGTTCTGCTCGATGAAGTCCAGACCGCCCTTCGCGATCCAGTCCATGTTGTGCACACACAGCGGCTGGGGCCCGATGGCTTCGGCGTTGTTGTTGTAGATCGAGGCCGCGTAGTCGAAGCCGCAGGCGCGGATCGCCTCGTGCGTGCGCCGGGCGTTCTCCTTCAGCCGCTGCGCGACCGCCGGGTCGCGCGGGTCGGCGTCCGCGGGGATGCGCTCCCAGCCGGGGACCTGGATCGTGTGGTTCTTGCCCGCCATGCCCGTGACATAGCCCGCCTTCTGGAGCAGTTTGGGCAGGGTCGTGTCGTCGGGCAGGATGCTGGAGTTCCAGGTCACGAGCGTCATGCCGGCGCGGGAGGCCGTCTGGGTGAAGCGCGGGTTGCGCGCGCGGCTGGCGTAGCGTCCGGTGAGACAGTTATAGCGGCTGGGCGTGCAGACGGGCGAGGCGATGTGCTGTTCCCACAGGATCGTCGCCCCGGCCGCCAGCCGGTCCAGGTTCGGCGTCAGGTTCTTGCCCTTGCCTTCGGGCCGGAAGTTGAACAGGTCGGCGTCCATGTCGTCGGCGATGAAGAAGACGATGTTGGGTTTGCGGCCTCCCTGCGCCCGCGCCCACTCCGGCAGCGCCATCGCCGCCGCGCCCAGGCCTGCCCGCTGCAGGAAGTCGCGTCGCGTCACGTTTCTCATAACAATGTGCCCGGTTACGACCTACCCCGGCAGGCCACCGTGTTCACCTGAACAACCAATGAAATAGGCTGATAGAATCCATCTCGATGTCCAGTGTTACGTTCGCCGCGCGCGTCGCGCAGACCTCTTTGCCCGCAGGGCTGTTCAGTTTTCTTGCCGGGCGTTGAAAACGCCCGGCAAGAAAACTGAATGACCCTGCGCCCGCCGCGCGGCAGGAAGATAACGACTGCCGGCGCAATATAGAAGACGACACATCTATTGAGGAGGGCGGCCCAACCATGGACAACACGCTGGCCCGCCGGCTGCACGACAAGGCGACACGCGGCGACAGACTGACCGACGCGGAGCAGGCGCAGCTCGCGGCCTGGTACGAACGGCAGGACCAAGCGGAGGAGGCCCTGCTTGCGCCGCGGATGCCACAGGCGCCGACGACCCTTGAGACCCTGCGAAGCGAGGTGGAGGCGGCCGTATCGCGGCTGTCGGCGGTGACGCAACAGATCCAGGCGCTGGCGGACGAGAACGAGGCGCTGCGCCGTGACATCGCCGCCCTCCATGAGCAACTGGCACAGGCGGCGCCGTTGCGGGCCGCATGAGCGTCCCCGCCGAACTGCGCGAGCAGGTCCGCGCGCGGGCGAACTTCGCCTGCAAGTACTGCGGCGTCACCGAGACGGACGCGGCGGGGCAGCTCACCATCGACCACTTCCGCCCACAGGCCCGGGGTGGCGCGGACACGCCCGACAACCTCATTTATTGCTGCCACCGCTGCAATGAGTACAAAGCGGACTACTGGCCGCAAGGACCCGATGATCCGGCCTTATGGAACCCGCGCCAGGGGCCAGCGAGCGCGCACTTGGTGGAACTTGCGGACGGCAGGCTGTATGCCATCACGGCTAGGGGGACGTTCACGCTGGACCGTCTGCGGCTGAACCGCCCGCCGCTGGTGGCACACCGCGCACGGCGGCGGCAGGGCGCGGAGGAGCAGCGCCGCTGACGCGCCTCCGGGATGTGGTCGCCCTGCTGGAACATCTACACGCGCAACAGGCGGCGTTGCTGGAAGAGCACCGCGCTCTGCTGCAGGAGCAGCGCCGCGTGCTCCAACTGCTGCTGGCTAAGCAGGAGCCCGGCGGCAGCGGATAACCTCGCCCGATGCCGCGGCGGACCTCGCCGCCCGCTCGTGCACGATCACGCTGACGGCGGTGGCCGAAACGGGGGCATTACTCCGGCTTCGGTCCATCACGGTCTCCTGTCGTTCCGATTTTCCCTGTCCTGGTTTCCGGCTCGGCCCTGGTTCGCCAGGGTGATCGGCCCGCCTTCTTTCAGGATCTCGGCGTACAGGGCGCGGAACCGTTCGGACAGCGCCTTCAGCCGCTCGGGTTCCCGGGTGGCCAGGTCGTTCTTCTCCTGCGGGTCCTGACGGAGGTTGAAGAGCTGAGCCTCGCCCTCTGCGCGCTGCCGATGATCTTCCAGTCGCCCTCGCGCATCGCGGCCCGGCGCAGATAATGCCAGAAGAGCGGCCCCTTCCGCTCCACCGGCTTGCCGTCGAAGAGGGGCAGGAACTGGCCCCGTCGATCGGCCGGCCGGCCGGGACGGGCGTCCCGGTGAGGGCGCAGACCGTCAGGAGCCAGTCCACGAACGCCACCGGCTCCTCGTAGACCGTGCCGGGCCGCGTCTTGCCCGGCCAGCGGATGATCGTCGGCTCGCGGATACCCCCTCGTACAGGGACGCCTTGGCGCCGCGGAACGCCCTGCCGAGCCGGGATTCTTGTTCATCGGCCCGTTGTCGCTGGAAAAGAAGACCAGCGTGTCCTCGGTCATGCCCAGGCATCCAGACGCTCAGCAGGCGCCCGACGCCGTGATCAGCCTGCGTGACGTTGCCGTAGGCGGCCTCCTTCGGGCGGGTGGTCCGCGTAGAGTTTCGTGAACGCCGGGTCGGTCGCGATGGCTCATGCGGCGAATGGAACCAGACGAAGAGGCAGAAGGGTTTGTCCCGCCTCGCGGTATCCGCCTTTATGCCGTCTAGCCAGCAACGGCCTCGTCCGCGATGATCACGCTGGAGTAGCCTTGATCTCGCCGACCGGCTTCCCATTGCGGACGAAGTTATTCGGATTGTCGTGGCTGGGGATCGCGTTGTTCTGGGTGGAGAACCAGTGGTCGAAGCCGTGGTCGCCCAGTTGGGGCTGCTCGCCGGTGTTGAACTTGCTGTTGCAGTGCCACTTGCCGAGCGGCGGTGGCGTACCCGGCGGCCTTGAGGACCTTGCCGACCGTGACCTCGCCCTGGCCCACGTGCATGGACGAACCCGCGGGATCCAGTCCCGCACCGCCGGCGCGGCTCGGCGCGTCCGGTGAGCAGGGCGGCGCGCGAGGGCGAGCAGACCGGAGCGCCCGCGTAGCATTGGGTAAGCCGCACGCCTCCGGCCGCCAGCTTGTCCAGGTTCGGCGTCGGATGACCTTGCTGCCGAAGCAGCAGGTCACCGTAGCCCAGGTCGTCCGCCAGCAGGACGACGATGTTCGGGAGCTTCGTCGGCGCGGCGGAGGCGGGCACGCCAGCGCCCCAAGAAGCAGCGCGACCAGCAGGGGGAACAGGCGCCTTGTTGCCATGCGGTATCTCTCGCACGCCTGACGGCGTTTCTCGCCGCCAGGCATGATTTCCACCCGATGCCTCGGCATTCCTTCCGCCTGGGCCGCCGAAAGGCTGGGCGGCGATGAGAACAGGAAAGACCCGTGACGGCGCGCGGCTTGAAAGCCCTTCTCGCTGCCGGGGCGAGGCCGGCAGGAAAATGGGTGGGTAACATCAAACACTTTGTCGTCGCCTTGGCGTGATTGTGCACGATACGCCGATCAACTCGCTTCTGTCACAAGGACAGCCCGTTTCTAACCGTTCTAGGCGGGCAGTTGCTGCGCACTAAGCAAGCCTGTGTGTCGGCGCACGCCGCCGCGCGGCCTTGTCGCTGGCAGGTTACTCCGGCTCGGCATAGCTGACACGGGTCACAGCAAGAACTGGCACCGCAGGCCGGTGTCAGTGTGCGCCGACATAGATACGTTTGCTTAGCTACCTGATCACGGATGTCGATTTCGCCTATGCCGAGAACGTAGAGTGGTTGGCGGCCTTCCTGACCGCCGTCCGAGCACAGGTTCTCGGCGCTTGTCGGCGACCCCGGGAAGTTGGTCCGCGACGAGTAAGAACAAACGCGAGTCTCCCGCGCCTGCTACAGCCTGGCGGGATCATTTCCCCTCGGCAGCCCATTTCTTCATCACCTCGATGTTGCGCCGGACCACGTCACGGCCGTCAGCGAGACAAGCGGCCATGTCACTGTCATACAGGGCCTCCGGCTCGGGGCGGCGCCCCTTGTCGTCGGTGCGGGCGGCCCACGCGTCGAGCTGTTCGCGCATCTGCGCCAGCGCCTGCCGGTGGGTCGATCGTCGGCCAGGTTGCGCAGATTGTGCGGGTCGCTGCGGAGGTCGTAAAGCTCCGGCGGCCGCCTCGGCCATGATCCGCGCTGCTGCGGGGGTGAGCTTGCCCTGGGCAATGCAGGCGGCATGGCCTGCACGATCAGCTTGCCGTCCTTGTAGGCGTTGGGCTGGAGGTAAGGGCGGTCCGGATGATAGTTGCGGATGTACTTGTAGCGCTCGCCGCCGGACGCAGCGGATGTGGTCCACGGTCTCGTCGGCGCGGTCGCGGCGGCGAAGACGTACGAACGCGGCTCGTAGTCCTCCGCCAGCAGGTCGCGACCTGCAGGGACTTGGGCACGGGGATGCCGGCCAGCGCCAGCGACGTGGCGGCCAGGTCGATCTGCTCGACCAGGTCCGTGCGCACGGCGCCCGGCTTGATCTTCGGCCCGCGGATCACCAGCGGGACCCGGATGCCGCCGTCATACAGAACTGCTTGTTGCGGACGTGGCTGATGCCGTGGTCGGTGAGGAAGATGATGTAGGTGCGGTCCAGGCCGCCGGCCTGCTTCAAGCGCTCGACGACCTGTCCGATCTCCGCGTCGGTGTAGCGGACCGTGTCCAGGTACTGCGCCCAGTCCTCGAGGATCACCGGATCGTCCGGGAGGTACGGCGGCAGCTTCACGGCGCGGACGCGCGTCCGGCTGCCCAGCGCGCCGTTCGACCCAGGCCGGCCACGCGGCGCCGCTGCCGTTCCCGCGGAGCTTGCCGCCGTTGGTGGACCTGCGCGAAGAACGGCTGGCCGAGGCTTGCCGGGCGGTCCAGTGGGTCAGGTCGTAGATGCCCTGGTCCACTCGAGTTGTAGTCCGTCTTGGCGATGCCGACGCGCGGGTCCGCCTTCACGTCCGCCTCGGAGCGCACGAAATCGTCCGGGCGGACGTTCAGCGTCAGGTAACCCGCGTCCTTGAACAGCCGGGCACCGGCTGGACGCCTTCGGGCAGGCGGATCTTCTGCGGCCGCGCGCCGACCGGTGGTGCTGGGCGCCGATCGAGGTCTGATACGCCCGGTGATCAGGGCGGAGCGGCTGATCGAGCAGATCGGCCCGGTCGTGAACGCCCGATCGAAGCGCGCGCCCTCGGCCGCGAGGCGGTCGAGGTGGGGCGTCTTGATCGCCGTCTCGCCGTAACACCCGAAGTCCGCCGACATGTCCTCGGCGATGATCCAGACGATGTTGGGCCTTTCAGGGCGGGACCGGCTGTGCGCCGGCGGGCGCCGCCCCGGTGAGCACGGCCGCGCCGCAACGGCAAGCGTCACAAATCGTTTCGCCGATCTCATTTTTCGTTTTCTTTTCGGGCGGCGGCGTGGGGCGGCGGCGGCCGTGCCGCGGCTCGTCGAAGCTCGCGGTTCTCCCGCTGTCCGGCGACGTTGCGCGTCTCCTCAGGGTCGAGTTTGTGGTCATACAGTTCGTGCGTGCCGTCGCTCCACTGTGTGTAACGCCAGCGGTCGGTGCGGACGGAGTCGCCGCGCTGCGCAGGCCGCGCGCAACCAGGGTGAACGCGGCGGGCTTGCCAGGGCGCGACGGGTCTTCGAGCAGGGCCGCAGGCTCACACCGGCGAGACCGGCGGGCGGCTTGATGCCGCACAGGTCGGCGATGGTCGGGTAGAGGTCCACGAACTCGACGATGCTGCGCGTGATGCCGGGCCTGACGCCCGGCGCGGCGACGATCAGCGGCGCGCGGCAAATGCGCTCGAAGCGCGTGTTCTTGTTCCACCAGTCGCGCTC
Source organism: Armatimonadaceae bacterium (assembly GCA_030446525.1). The sequence goes on along the minus strand of JAUJNC010000099.1, from coordinate 14,691 downwards.
GCCGAGGTAGCCGTGGTCATGTTGAGGAAGATCACCACGGTGCCGGTCCCAAAGCACGCCGGTCGAGCGTGTCGAGCAGCCGCCCCACCTGCGCGTCCATGAACGACACGCCGGCGTAGTAGGCGCGCAGGAACTCCCCGCCGCTCTCGTCGGTGAACTTGCCGAACGCCTCGCCGAACCCGCCGAAGCCCACCGCCAGCGGCGGCGCGGGCGTCGTGCCTTTCGATCGCGGTGCAGCTTCAGCGACTCCGGCGGCACATACCGAAATACTCGCTTTGGGCGCGATGAACGGGTCGTGCGGCTTGTGGAAGCCCACACCGATGAGCCACGGCTTGTCGCCGCGTTTTCCATCAAGGCGATGGCCGCGCGGGCGTTCTGGCCGTCGGGCTGGTCGTCGTCCGTGCCGCCCGCCATGCCCCAGTGGCACCACGCGAGCGCGCCGCCGGTGAGGTTGCGACCTTCAATCACCTTCCCCGCCGGCGTGGCCTGGAATGCGTGCGCCTCGTCCCACGACTTCGGCAGATCCATCCATTTCGCCTTCAGCGCCTCATTCCGGCCACCGCCGAGGTGGAAGATCTTCCCGAACGCCGCCGAATACCACCCGTTCTCGCGGAGCAGCTGCGGGAACGTCACCACATCCGGCAGCTTGTCGCGCAGCGGCGTGTTATTGTCGGTCACGCCGGTCTGTTCGGGGCGCAGACCACTGAGGAAAGAGGACCGGCTCGGGTTGCAGACCGGATACTGCACGTAGGCGTGGTCGAAGCGCACGCCGCGCGCCGCCAGGCGGTCGATGTGGGGCGTCTTAATGACCGCGTTTCCGTAACAGCCGATGTGGTCCCGCAGGTCGTCGGAGACGATGAAGAGGACGTTGGGCCGTTCGGCGGCGTGGGAACCGGCGGCGAGTCCGAGCACGGCAGCGGCGATCCATAGAATCGTCCTGATGCGCATCTTCCTGGGCGTGGTATCCATCGGATCCTTTCCGCCGGCTCTTCACTCCGGCGGCAGCGGCAGGTAGTCGAAGTCGAGGATCATCTTCTCGATCAGCGCGTGGCGCAGCTCGCGTTCGACCTGCGCGAGCTCGGACGTGCCGGCGAGGTTGTGCAGCTCGCCCGGGTCGCGCTCCAGGTCGTAGAGCTCGTAGATCGGGCGCGGATCTGTGAAGTAGGCGCGCTCGTGCTCGGGCGAGAGCTTGCCGGCTTCGTGCGCGGCGACGATCTGCTGCCAGCCGGGATCGCGGGCGCTGTCCACGGGCGCGTATCTCATCCACGGCGTGCAGTTGTAGATGAGCTTGTAGCGCGCGGAGCGGACGCAGCGGGAAAGGTCGTAGCCGTTGGCGGTGGTCTTCTCGTTGAAGGTCGCGCTGCCGTGCACGCCGCGCTCGGCGAAGACGTGTTTGCGGCCCTCGTGCGGCTCCCCGCGCAGGAGCCGCACAAAGCTGCGGCCGCTCATCTCGCGCGGCGCCGCAATGCCGGCGGCGTCGAGGCACGTGGGCGTGATGTCTTCGCCGGAGATGAGCCCGTCGGTCACCGAGCCGGGCTTGATCCGGCCGGGCCAGCGGATGAGCAGCGGCACGTTGAGGCCGGGGTCGTGGAGCGAGCCTTTGCCGTGGGGGAAGGCGTAGCCGTTGTCGCCGGCGAAGACGACCAGCGTGTTCTCCGCGAAGCCGCGCTCTTTGACGCTGTCGAGCACCCACTGGAACTCCTCGTCCATGCGCATCACCTCGCCGTAGTAGCGCGACAGATCGCCGCGCACGCCCGGCAGGTCGGGCAGCTCGGGCGGCAGCTTCAGCTTCGCGGGGTCGGGCGGATCCGCGACGGCGTCCTCGTCCCAGGGGTGGTGCGGGTCGTTGAAGCTCACCCACAGGAACCACGGCCGGCCCGCGGGCAGCTTGTCGAAGAACTCGTTCACCTTCGCCTTCGTCTGCGCGCGCGGCGAGTTGCGGTCGAGGAAGTCCACGCGCCCGTCGAAGGTGCGCAGATCGTTTTGCTGATACACCGCCTCGGTCGCCGGCCCCATCTTGCCCGGCCCGTCGAGGTGGAAGCTGCGCCGGCAGATGCCGGTGAAGTATCCCGCCTTCTCGCGCAGCAGCTCCGGCAGCGTGACCACGCCGCGCGGCAGCGGCGCGTTGAAGCGCGTCATGCGCGCCGCAACCGCCGAGCGCCCCGTGAGCATCGCCGCGCGCGACGGCACGCACTGCGGCGAAGCGGTGAACATCCGGTTGAAGCGCATCCCTTCGGCGGCGAAACGGTCGAGGTTCGGCGTGCGCACGTCCGGGTTCCCGTAGCAGCCCAGATGCGGCACGCTCTGGTCGTCGGAAAGGATGAGCAGGATGTTGGGCCGCTCGGCGGCCTGCGAAGAAGCGGTCAACCCGAGCATGGCAGCGGCGATCATGAGAATTTTCCTGATGCTCATTTTTCGATGCGTGTGGCGGCGCCGGAAACGGCTTCTTCGGTGGCGACCCCCTCCGGCATCCGGAACGCGACGGCTTTCGCCTGCTGCTCGTAAACGGCCCGCAGCTTCGCCAGCAGCTCACCGTTGTCGGCAAGGTTCTTGGTCTCGTACGGGTCGGCCTGGAGATCGAAGACCTCGGTCCATTCGTCGTGGCCCGGGTAGGTGATGAGTTTGTGCGTCGCGGTCCGGACAGCCAGGACGGTGGGCGTGGCGAAATTCCGCTCCCGGAAGTACTCGTAGAAGAACGCCGCGCGCCAGTCCGCCGGCGTCCGGCCTTCCAGGAGCGGGCGCAGGCTGCGCCCCTGCGCCTCGGGAAGCGCCGCGGCGCCCGCGAACTCCAGGATGGTAGGGGCGTAGTCGATGTTCAGGACCATCGCGTCGTTGACCGCGCCGCGCGGCGCGGTCTTGCCCGGCAGACGGATGAGCAAGGGGACGCGAAGGCTCTCGTCGTAGGCCGAGCGCTTGTCGCCCAGGCCGTGCTCACCCAGGTAGTAGCCGTTGTCGCTGGCGACGATGACAATGGTCCGCTGCGCATGGCCCGTTCGCTCCATCGCGTCGAGCAGCCGCCCAACGCATTCGTCGATCGCCGTGACGTGGCGCATGTAATCGCGGTGCCCCTCGGCCGCGCGGGGGCCGCCCGGCTGCCGGGCGGCGGCAGCTCCGTTCGGGGCGTTCGGCTGATAGATGGCGCGCAGGCCGACGTTGGGGACGGCCCGGGACGTCTCGTTAGCATAGAGGCCGCGAACCCGCTCCGGGAGGTTTTCTCCGCCGCGGGGGCCGTGGGGGCTCTTAAACCCCAGCCAGAGGAAGAACGGCTTGTCCTTGGGTTGGCTCTCCAGGAAGCGGACGGCGTAATCGGTGGAGACGTCGTCGACCCATCCGCGCGTCGGCGTTTCCTTGCCGTTGAAGAGGATGGGACAATCGACGTATCGGCCCTGTCCGACGAAGCTGGCGACGTAATCAAAGCCCGGGCGCTCCCGCTGGCCGTCCATGTGCCATTTGCCGCAGTAGGCGTTCGTGTAGCCCGCTTCCTTCAGGCGGGTAGCCACCGTGACGGTCTGCGTCGGGAACGGCTTGCCGTTGCCGATGATGCCGTTGAGGTGGTTGTAGCGGCCGGAGAGCACAGAGGCGCGCCCGGGCGAACAGAGCGAATTCACGACGAACGACTGGCGGAAACGCACGCTTTCGCCGGCGAGCCGGTCGAGCCGCGGCGTTCGAAGCCAGGGGAACCGGGCCTTCTCTCCTTGCTCACGCTGTACCACACCCAGGGCGTCCCAGCGCAGATCGTCCGCGTAAATAAAGACGACGTTCGGCTGTTTCGAGACGTCGGCGCACTCCGCTTCGCGGCTGAGGAACGCCAGCAGAGCGAGGAACATGCAAAGAATGGTGATTCGTTTCATGGGATCCGGGCGCTCTCACTTTCTCAGGAATTGGGCCGCACTTTCGCCGTGTCTTCTGCCGAAACCACACAGCGGAACCCGACATGGGACAAACCGGTCAAAACGTCGCCCTTGCCCCGCCCGCCCGGCATGTAGCGCGAGCAGTACTGGTCCGTGCACAGGAACGAGCCGCCCCGCTGCACCCGCTTCGGGATGCCCGGTTCCGCCGGGTCGAAGCTGTCCTCCGGCCCCTGCGGGTCCTTGCCGGGGCTCTTCTCGTAGTAGTCCGGGCGGTACCAGTCCGAACACCACTGCCAGACGTTGCCCGACATGTCGTACAGGCCGAAGCCGTTCGCGGCGAAACTGCCGACGGGCGAGGTCCGCCCGTAGCCGTCCTCCTTCGTGTTGCGGTTCGGGAACGTCCCTTGAAAGGTGTTGGCCATCGGCTTGCCGCCCGGCTTGAACTCGTCGCCCCAGACGTAGGGCTTCTGGCTCAGGCCGCCCCGCGCCGCGTACTCCCACTCGGCTTCGGTCGGCAGGCGCTTGCCGGCCCACTTCGCGTAGGCCGCCGCGTCCTCCCAGCAGACCTGGACGACCGGGTGGTTCTCCCGCCCCTTGATGCCGCTGCCCGGGCCTTCGGGGTGCCGCCAGGAAGCGCCGGGCACGTAGCGCCACCACTGGCGGACATCATCGAGGGGCACGTCTTTTGGGGGCGCGGAGTAGACCACGGCGCCGGGAACGAGCTTGTCGGCGGGGACGCCGGGGAAATCCTTCGGGTCCGGCTTTCGCTCCGCGATGGTGACGTAGCCCGTGGCCTCCACGAACCGCGCGAACTGCGCGTTGGTGACGGGGTATCTGTCCATGTAGAAGCCGTCGAGCGCGACGGTGTGGACGGGGCGGGCGTCCGGGAAGCGTTCGTCGTCGCTGCCCATGGCGAACTCTCCGGGCGGGACCCAGGCCATCCCCGCCGGCGCGGGCGCCGGCGGCGCCCTTTTTCCACGGCCGTCTCGCGCGCCGCCGGGCCTGCCACGGGTAGCGTCGGCGCGGCTTGCCGCGTCGCCGTCGGGCAGGCGCAGCCCGCCAGCAGCGCCGCCGGTAACAGCGCGCGAGGAGGCGACGGATCGTGGCCGTCCTCCGTCCGCTGGAACGAATCTGAGAAACCGCTCGTCGCATTCGCACGTCTCTAACGTTTTGCTTGGCGCGCCACGCCTTTTCCCGGGCGTCGCGCTGCGCGACGGTGATGCCGAGCGCCTTGGCGACGTTCTGCTGGTACCTGTCGCGGATGGGCTTCATCGCCTTGTCACGCTCCTGGGCCGCGGCCAGGACCGCCTTCTTTTGCGCGTCGGTGAGCGGCTTGCCCATGACGGCTTGAAGCTGCGCGACCGGGCGCGGCACGCGGTTCCTGCCGGGCTTCCGCGCGCCCGCCGCCTTTTTGGGTGCGGGCGGCTTGGCCGGGGTGGACTGGGCGAGCGTCGCCGCGAACGGGGCGAAAACGAGCGCCGCGGTGGCCGCGGCAAGAAAAGGTTTTGTTGCTTTCATCAGGCTGCCTTTGCGTTATCTTTGTGGGCGATCGACGAACACCGGAACGGGCTTAAGGGCGGTAGCTATCTTCGGCCGGGGCATGTAAACAGACGAACAAACGGACCGGTTGGTTCATTTTCACCTACGCCGCCAACGGGCCGGTTCATCGACGGCGAGGGCGCCGGGACGCCCTTTCCGCCGGCAGGATCCTATCTCTGCGCCGTCGCCCACCGGATGTCGGCTTCCAGCAAGGTCGCGTCCGGCTCCGGACGCACGTGTCCTTCATACGTTTCGCCGCGCACCCAGGCGATCGGCTCGCCCCCGCCCGCGGGGTTCACGTACGAGGCCCGGGCGCTCAGGTAGTGGACCACGAGCGTGCGGCGCCAGGTCTGCGTGTGGTTGTGGCCGCTCTTGTGCAGCAGGTACCCGTGGAACCAGAGGACGGAACCCTTCGGGATTTCGACGGGAACGCCCTGTTCCCCTTCGGGCACGCGTGCTATGCGGAACTCCTCCTGCTGCGGCCCCTCGGTGGGCATGTCGTGAGGGAGGATGGACCCCTTGTGGCTGCCGGGGATCACCCACATGCAGCCGTTCTCGACGTACGCGTCGTCCATGGCCTGCCAGGTGCCCACCGTGGAGGGCGTTTGGAAGCGCTTCCCGAAGAACCACATGTCCTGGTGCCACGGGAACGGCAGGCCGACGCCCGGCGCCTTGAAGATAAACAGGGCGTTGTGCGTGACCAGGTCCGGGCTGAGGATGTGGGCGAGCACGTCGGTGACGCGCGGATCCCGGGCGTGGGCGCGGAACCGTTCGTCGTAGACGTGCGGCCGCGTCACGCTGTGCATCACCGGCTTGCCGGCGATCTGCGTCCCCTGCTCCTTCGCCAGGGCGTTCAGCTTGCGCCGCTTCTCGGGCACAAGGTCCTCGTCGTGCGCCAGCCGCTCGGCGCGCTCGGCCAGGTCGTCACACTCGGCGTCCGAGAAGACGCGCTCGCGGATCAGGAAGCCTTGCTCCTCCCACCGGCGCATCTCGTCCGGCGTGGGGGCGAACAGGCTTTGTCGGGGAGGCTGAGTGGAAGGGTTCTGATCGCTCATGGTACTCTTTGTATTCTCCTCGCTGGTGTATTTTCCCTCCGGCCCGCGGCCGCGTAGCCGGCGTTGCGGTAGTTCGGGTCGGCGTCCGGGCCGTAGCCGAGCGCCTTCCGGCGGGCGCGGAAGGCGGCGAGCGCGTCCCGATGGCGCGCATCGCCCACGTGGTTCCGGGTCTCGCCGGGGTCCCGTTCCAGGTCGAACAGAACCTCGGGTATGTCCGGGCCGTAGTACTGGTACTTCAGGTGGTCCCGCTTGATCATCAGGTTCGTGCGGCCGAAGTGGGAGACGGTTTCGTTGTCCCAGCCCGCCGCGTCGCCGCGCAGCAGGGGCGCGAGGCTGCGGCTGTCGAGGCCCGCGGGCACGGGCAGACCCGCAAGGTCGCAGAACGTGGCGAACAGGTCGCACAGGTTGACGTTTTCCCCCGCGACCCGCCCGCCCGCGAGGCCGCCCGCCGGCCAGCGGATGACGAGCGGGACCCGGACGCTGGCTTCGAAAAACTTCTGCTTCTCCCAGATCCCGTGCTCGCCGAGCATCTCGCCGTGGTCGCTCGTGTAAACGATGATCCACTCGTCGGGGTCCTGGCCGACGTCGCGCAGGGCGTCCAGGACCGCGCCGAAGTGCGCGTCCACGGTCTCGATCATCCCGTAGTACGCGGCGGTCGCCCGGCGCACGTCGCGCTCGGTCGCGTCGCCGGGGACGCGGACCTGGCGCTGCGACAGGAACAGGTGATCAAACACCGGCTCACCGAGGAAGGGGCGGACCCGGCTCATGTAGTGGCGCAGCTTCGCCTCGTCGGTGACATACGGGTAGTGCGGCTGGAGCAGGCTGACCTTGAGGAGCAGCGGCCGGTCCGGCGTCGCCCGGTCGTAGGTCAGGTCCACGAAATAGTCGCGCAGGAAGTCGACGGCCCCCTGCACGGCGTACGCGTCGAAGATCTGGTTGCGCGTGTGGCCGGCGCGGGCGCGCTGGACCTCGGCGGCGTCGGAATTTCCAGCCCGGACCGCGCCTGCCGGCGCCGTGGCGCAGGAACGCCTCCTCGGCCCGGTCGGCGACGAACGCGTCCTCCACGCTCGTGTCGCCGCCGATGCGCTGTGTCCACCCCTGCATCTGATCCGGTCCCATATGATGCAGCTTGCCCGCGCACACGCTCCGGTACGCGTGGCGCGCGAAGTGGCGCGCCCACGTGTACGAGAACGGCGGCAGGTCGTTGCCGTAGACGAAGCAGCCGCACGTCCGGGGGAGCTGCCCCGTCATGAGACACTGGCGGCCCGGCACGCAGATGGGCGAGGGCGTGTAGGCGTTCGCGAACACGACGCCCTCCCGCGCGAGTTCGTCCAGAACGGGCGTACGAACGACCGCGTCGCCGGCGAAGCCGGCGACGTCGGCGCGGTGCTCGTCGCTCATCAGGAACAGGATGTTGGGGCGGCGCTGCTCCGGGCCGGTCCCGCCGCCCCGCGTCGCCGGGTTGTTGTCGTGTGTCATCGTGTGCTTACCGGCGCTCACGCGCCGCCGCGGGCGAACTCGGCGCGGCAGCGCCGCTCAGTGTCGTCGGGATCCTCGCCAAGCTCCGTCACCAGCGCGGCGTGCATCTGCCGGATCCGCTCCTGCTGCTCGGGGCGGGAGGCCAGGCTGGAAAACTCGCCGGGGTCGGCAGAAAGGTCGTACAGCTCGCGCTCGGCGGGGTGATCCGCGCCGGCGGGCGTGTGGTAGACGTATTTGAAACGGCCCTGCCGCAGCATCGCATAGCCCGAGGCGATGTTGTGCGCGTAGTACTCGCTGATGGCCAGGTCCTTCCATTCCGCCTTCGCATCATCCAGCCAGGGAACGAGCGAATCGCCGTCCCAATCTTCGGGGACCTCGCCCCCGGCGATCTCCGCGAGCGTCTGGACCAGATCGACGAGCGAGCAGGCCTGGGTGCGGCGCTGCCCGCCCGCCCAGCGGGCGGGCCACGAAACGACGAGGGGCACGCGCGCGGCGTGCTCATACATGCTGTTCTTCCACCACAGGCCGTGCTCGCCCAGGTTCTCGCCGTGGTCCGAGGTGTAGACGACGACGGTGTCGTCGGCGACGGCGCTGTTTTCGAGCGCCTGAAGGACCTTGCCGATCTCGTCGTCCAGCCACTCGGTCAGGCCGTAGTAGAGCTCGCGGCCGCGCCGCACGATCTCGGCCGGGACGTCGGTCATGTGGAAGCCGACGCGCAGGTGTTTGTAGTTGCGCGGCAGGGATTCGAGGTGCCCCTCGGGCAGGACGGGCGGGGGAACGTCGCCTTCGAAGTGGCGCCAGTATTCCTCCGGCACGATCAGGGGGAAGTGCGGCGCGAGGTAGCCGGCGAAGAGGAAGAAGGGCCCGTCCACCGCGCCGCGCGTCCGCAGGAAATCGACCACGGCCGGCGTCACCCGCCGGTCGTGGCGCAGGATGGAGCTGTCGTCGCCCGTGTGGAAGTCGTGGAAGCGCGGGGAAAAGCCGGGCCGGGGCGTGAGGTCGTCGGGGTCGCGGCGGCGGTCCTGGCCGCCGCGCACGCCCTCGTTGAAGTGCCCGCCGATCTCGGCGAAGCCGTAATGACGGCCGCGCGCGTAGTGCTGCTTGCCGCAAAGAAGCGCCTCGTAACCGGCGGCCTGGAGCACGCGCGGCAGGCTGGGATATTCCGCGTGGGGCAGGTCGCTCTGGTTGCTCCAGGCGCCGACCCGCGAAACGTACTTGCCGGCCGTGAAGCTCAGGCGCGACGGCACGCACAGCGGCGAGTTGCAGTAGCAGCCGTCGAACGTCACGCCGCGCGCGGCGAGCGCGTCCAGGTGCGGCGTGCGCGCGAGGGCGTTGCCGTAGCAGCCGGCGACGTTCGCGTTATGCTCGTCGCTCATAATGAGCAGGATGTTGGGCTGTTTCATGTCTCAAATAGCTTCCCCTCTTGTGCCGACGGTCCGGGCCGCGGTTCACGGTCGCCCGGATCGGCCGATCTGTTCACGTCTTGCAGGAGCTGTTCTCAGCGATCATGCGCGCTCCTGGCCGCGGGGAAGGTAGCGCCCCGCGCCGTAGCGGCCCTTGGGATAGGGATCATCGAACCGCTCCATGGTTTGCCACAACGCCCGGCGCGCTTCGCGGACGGCCTCCGCGTATTCCGGGTCGTTGATCGCGTTGCGAACCTCGCCGGGGTCGCGTTCGAGGTCGTAGAACTCGTCCCAGTCGAAGCCGTTAAACACGTATTTGAAGCGCCGGCCGATCAGGATGCGCTGCGTGTACAGAAACTCCGCGCCGTAGTAAACGTTCAGAATATGGTCCGGGCCGGGCGTGGCCGGGTCGCGCAAGATCGGCAGGAGGTCTTTGCCGTCGGCGTAGGGGAGCGGCTCGGCGCCGGCGATGGATGGGAAGGTGTGCGCCCAATCGTGCAGCTGCACGAGCGCATCGGATTTGCCGCCCGGCGCGACGACACCCGGGCAGCGCGCGTTCAGGGGGATGCGGTGCGCTTCCTCGTAGGGCCTCCAGCCATTGAGGTACACGCGGTGCGCCCCGGCACCATATCGCCGTGATCGCTGGTGAAGATCACCAGCGTGTTGTCGGCCTCCACTCTCGTCGAGGGCCTGCAGCACACGTCCGGCGTAATGATCGACCTGTTCGCAGTAGGCGAAGAAATGGCGCACACCCTGCTTGAAGTCGTCCTCGTCCAGCTCCGCCCACAGGCCTGCTTCGCGCGCGCAAAAAGGTTCGGCTTGTTCTCAAAGTGTCTTTGTAGTAGCTTTCCGGCAGTTCGATGGCGCCCGCATCGGTAGTTGTCGAGGAAGCGGCGCAGCGGTGTGTAGGCGTCGTGCGGCTCGGGAAAATGCACCTCGATGTGCCAGGGCTCCTCGCGCGCCGAGAACCCGCGGATCATGCGGCTCGCCCGCTCGGCCAGAAAATGGGTGTGCGTGGATTCCGGCGCGCTCTCGTTGCAGGCCCACATCAGGTGCGGCTCCGTCCCCGCCCACGCCACGAACTTCCGCCCCGACAGCTTGTGCTCAAACCTCTGGCGGTACGGGCGTATCGCTCCGCCTCCGGCACATTGTGACGCGCCAGATAGGCGTCGTCCACCCCCATCGGGTCGCCGTTTTCGTGAAAGCCGAAGTCCATCGGGCCGCGCACATGGCTCGCGTGCCACTTGCCGCAGTAGCCCAGCCGGTAGCCGGCCGCGCGCGGCCGCTGCGAATAGGTCACCACGTCCGGCTTCATATCGGGAAAGCGACTGCGGCACGTGCACCTGGTTATACACGCCGTTGTGCCACGGATACGCGCCCGAAATCAGCATGGCGCGCGCCGGACAACACACGCTAACCGGCGTGTAACTCCTCTCGAAGAGCAGCCCCCCCTGGGCCAGACGGTTGAGGTTCGGCGTGCGCGCCGGGAACGATCGGCGATGCCGTGCCAGGTGTGGTGGTCGGCCACGATGAAAAGAATGTTCGGGCGTTGATTGGGCATTGCGTTCATGGCTGTCGTCTACGACTCCCGCGGTGCTCGCCATCTTAAGTCTTACAGTGGCAGGGTCTTGATGACCTGCACGTCCGCCTTCTCGCCATCGAAGCTGGTCATGACCAGGCGCGTCCCCGGGGCGACGTCCACAAGGCCGCGCGCCTGCAGCGTGCCGTCCGGCAGACTGCGGGCGCCGCGGACAGGCGCCCCGTCCGCCGTGAAAAGCGCGCCGGCGCCCGGCAACGTTTTAAGCTTCGGCAGCAGGCAGGAAGGCGGGCGGCCGGTGTTGGACGCCCGGTCTTCCACTGACCCGCCGCCGCGCGCGCCGCACCGGGCGGATCGATCAGGTTGCGGATCGTTAAACGGAAGCTCGGGTCCGGGCCGCGCGGGTCGAAGTGCATTTCGAGGAAGTTCCAGTACATCGGCCCCGTGCGGGGCTTCAGGTCCGGCGACTCGTACTGTTGATGGTACAAGGCATAAACCTCTAGCTCGCGCCCGTCGAAGTCCCGCATCCAGGGGACCGAACCCTTGCTTGAGGCCCCGCCCGCCGGTGCGCCCGATCGGGCCGAAGGAGCACTCGTAGAGGCGGTGCCGGGCGTTGCGCAGGATGCAGCCGTTGTGCACGTCGCCGTACACGCTCACGACGCCGTCGCGGCTGCCGAGCAGTTCGAGGACGCGGTCGCTCCCCGCCCTGACCCGCGGCGAAATCGGCGTCGGCCCGGTCACGCTGATCGAAACGGACGGACGAATCGGGGGCCCCCTTGGTGCCGGTCCAGACGGTGTGCAGCCCGTTGACGCCGGTCAGGCAGATCAGCGGCGACGGGTCGGTGCGGATCGTCTGCTGCAGCCACCCGAACTGCTCCTCGCCCAGCAGGGTTCGGGTCGGGTCGCTCCGGTCATAAACATCCCCTTTGTCCTTCCAGCCCCACTCGGTCCAGAGGTGCGTGTCCTGCGAGCTGCGCCACAGGCGCGCATCGAGGACGAGCAGCGAGAAGTCGTCGGCAGGCATCTTCCAGCGCCGCCACCGCCTGGGGTTATCAGTCGGCGACGGGTCTTCCTGCCCGCCCATCAGGTGGCTGACGATCTGGAAGTTACGCCGCATGTACTCCGGGTCCTGCCCCAGCCCCTCCTGCTTCCGGATCGCGAGCTGCTCCGGGCCTTTGACATCGTCCATGCCGTGGTCGTGATCGCCCGGGTTGAGCACGTTCCAGTGGCGCATCATCTGCCAGCGCGTGGTGGGGCCGGCGATGGTGGCGGTGATGACCTTGTAGGCATCGTCGGTGCTGGGCGGATACAGCAGCAGTTCCAGATACCAGACGTCATCTTCCCAGAGCATGACCTGGAAGTCGTAGTCTTCCAGGTAGCGGTACGCGTCCGGCGTCGGCTGATCGTGCACCCAGTTCTCCTCGAACCTTTCGGCGCGGGGCAGGTGCGGCGCGTTCTCGTGGATGGCATGGCAGCTCAGCCCGCAGAGACGGTAGGGCGCGGCGAGCCGGGGCAGCCGCCCGACGTAATCCTTCCTGCCCAGGAATCCGGTGCGCGGATCGGCCGTCACGTCGCGCCCGTCTTTCCAGACGGTGTAATAGAGCGTCGCCTCGCCCGGATCGGCGGGCAGCGCGACATCGATGACGGCGGTGTTGCGGCGGAAGTCGTTGTTGATGATGCGCGCCGAGCCGGCGGCGGGAACCTTGCCCCAGCCGCCACGGGGGTTCGGGGAATCGCTCACGCGGATCTGCGCCTGCGCGCCGTCGTTGCGGAACAGGGCGACGAAGCGACACCGCCAGCGGCCGTCCGTCCGCCGCAGCGTGTCGCCCAGCGGGTAACAGACGTGGAGCTCATTAACGGGCGCGTCGAGGGGCTGGTTGCCGCCCGGCTCCAGGGTCACGCGGTTGACTTCGAAGTCGAGCAGGCCGCGCGCCACGACCCCGAAATACCCTTCCGTGTACCGCTTGCGCTCGACGCCCCTGCGTTCGATCTGTGTGACCGATGGCCCGGCGATCATTCTGGCGCTCACGGTGGCCGTTTCGGGATCGTCGCCGCTGACCGTCAGCTCGAGGGCGACTTTGTCGCCGGGCCGCAGAGGCGGGGCCGGCCTCTCGGCGCCTTCCCCGACGGGTTCGGGCGTGTTTGAAGCGTGATCGTAGATGCCGAAGAGATGGTTGTCCCGCCACGCGGCGTACCAGGCGGCGTTCCCGCTTTTCCCCCCGCCCTGCCAGCTCTCGTAAAGGCTGCGCCCGCCGAAGCAGAGGCCCATCAGTGCGTAGCCGGGCTGGTGCTGCTTCCAGTCGCGGTTATCGGCGGGTGAAGGCGGCAAACCTCGGACGGTCGCCTCGACGCGGATCGCGTAGTTGCCGCCGAGCCTCCAGTCGCGCCGCCAGATCATGCCGAACGGCAGCGACGGATCATACTCCGTCGGCATCGGCCTGTTCTGATTCGTTTCATAGTGAAAGGGGAAGCCGGTCGCGCGCGCGCGGTCGCCCCGGTTCTGTAGCCGCCGCCGCAGGGCGCCTCCCTGGACCTTCCAGTACCCGGGGTTAAGTGACTCCCACCCGTCGCCGTGGTACAAGGAGTCCGGCCGGCGGAAGTCGTCCACAGGCACGGAGCCGCGCACCCCGGCTCCCGAAGCCCGTCCCAACAAAGCGGGGCCGGTCGAGGCGGCCAGCGCAAACGCCTTCAGGAAGCGGCGGCGGTCCACCCCCTTCTCATCCTTCGCTGAGCGCTTCTCTTCCATGCGGCGAAAAGCTCCTTACCCTTTGGGGAACCCCTCTTTGCGGAGGCGCGTACCAACTTCTCTGAGCGTCGCGGCGTCCTCCGGGTGGATCGAGCCGTCCCCCAGCGGGCCGGTGTTGAGGAGCAGATTCGCCCGCTGCTTGGCGGCCACCGTGAGCCGCTCCCAGACCTGATCCGCCCCCAAGTGCTCGGCGCCCTTCACGTAACCCCACCCCTTGTCCTGCAGCGTCGTGTTGATCTCCATCGGCTTGCCGCTCGGGTTTGCCACCCCCTCGTGCTCCGGCGTCAGGAAATCCTCCGTGCCGAGCAGCCCCTGCTTGTAGCTGACCAGCGCCTGCGGCTGCAGCCGGTGGACGTGGTCGTAGAGCTTCTGACACTGGAACCGCTCCTTAGGCCCTTTGAGCAGCACGCCGATGCCGTCGAGCCAGATGCCCGCCACGGGACCGTACTGGGTGAGCAGCTCCGTGACCTGCGCGGTCATGAAGTCCACGTATTTGCGCAGGTCGTGCTCCTTGCCGTAAGCATACGAAGGCTCCGGCGGGTCGTATTTGGGCCGGGCGTTGCCGCCCCACTCGTCGTTGTTGGGCGCGTGCGGGTGCCGCCAGTCGCGCCCGTGCGAGTAGTACAGGAACAGCCCGAGCCCCTTGTTCCGGCACGCCTCGGCGAGCTCGCCGACCAGGTCGCGCCCCGCCGGGCTGTTGACGCTGTTGAACGGCGTCTCCTTGGTGCGGAACAGGCAGAAGCTGTCGTGGTGACGCGTGGTGAGGTTGACGTACTTCATGCCGGCGGCGACGGCGAGGTCGGTGATGCCGTTCGCGTCAAAGTTCCTGGCGGTGAACTGCTTTTCCAGCTTGGCATACTCGGCGACCGGGATCAGCTCACGCAGCTGCACCCACTCATGGCGGCCCAGCAAGGAGTACAGGCCGTAATGCAGGAAGAGGCCGTACCGGGCATCGCGAAACCATTCGACCGCCGCGGCGTGCGGGTTCTGCTTATAAAGCTCTTCGTGGCCGCGCAGGTACGAGGGCCCCGCCGCTGTGTTCCTGGGCATCTTTTTCGATAGCGCGGTAGAGCGTCGGGTG
>JAUJNC010000098.1 GCA_030446525.1 Armatimonadaceae bacterium | reverse complement strand
CTGGCGCCGCTCGCGTGCGGCGCGGGCCGCCGCCTCTGCCCGCCAGCGCACCTCCGCGGCGGCGATGTCGGTGGCGGAGGCCACGGCGACCACCTCCATGTGGAGCAGACCGATGGTCGCCGCCCCTTCCGTGCCGCCCGTCACCACGACCAGCGCCCGCAGCTGATTTCCCGGCTGCACCCAGGTCGGCAGGGCGCTCATCGTGAGCGTGATCACGCCGTCCTTGGCGGTGGAGAGCATCAGCGACGCGCCCTGGCCGCTGCGCGCGATGCCGAGCAGCCGCCCCTCGATCTCCAGAGTCGTCCCCCGGAAGGCGTCCGGGTTCTGCTTGGCGGCGTCCAGGGAAAACCCGGCGTGCGGCGGGTGGCTGCGGCGCGCGGACAGGTACTGGTCGGAAGGGGAGGCGGCGTGGGCAGGTCGGAAAGCGAGCAAAACGTGGGCCGCGAGCAGCAGCGCGCCCGCAGCCGGGAAAAACGCGGAACAGTGCATTGGCATTCAGCCCTTTAGCCGAGCGGAGGAGATCCCCACCCGGCGGGCGGCGGGTGTCGAACACGCCCCACCCGCCCGCAGGAAAAAACGGAGAGATCGGGATTCGAACCCGAGGTAGGCGTAAACCTACAACGGTTTAGCAAACCGTCGCTTTCGACCACTCAGCCATCTCTCCGCGTCTTTCCGGCATTCTACCATACGGGCCGGGAAAATGCAATCGCCGCCGCGCGGCGTTTGTGGCCCCTTCCGTCTGTCTTGCGCCCGCCTCCGCCCCGGTATATAATGAGTTGTTATGGCCGAAACCACCGCTGCCAACAAAAAGTACGCCGTGCTGACCTGGGGCTGCCAGATGAACGTGGACGACTCCGACCAGATCGCGAACCTCCTGGAAGGCGACGGACTGGAGCGCACCGACGACCTGGCCGAGGCCGACGTCATCCTGCTCAACACCTGCGCGGTGCGGCAGAAGCCCGAAGACAAGGTCTTCTCCAAGCTCGGCGAGCTGGCCGAGCTCAAGCGCGCCCGGCCCGACATGGTGATCGGCGTCACCGGCTGCATGGCGCAGCGGGCCGGGGCCGAGATCGCCCGGCGCGCGCCGCACATCGACCTGATCGCGGGCACGGCGCAGCTCGAGCAGATCCCCTCGCTGGTGCGGCGGCGGCGCGCGATGCTCGCCGGCGGCGCGGCCGGCGCCGGCCAGCCCGGCGACGTGCTGATCCAGCTCCAGCTGCCGCGCAAAAAAGTCGAGGCCGACCTGTTCCTGCCCGAGCGCAAGCGCGTGACGACCGGCAAGCTCAAGTCGTTCGTCTCGATCATGTACGGCTGTGACAAGTTCTGCGCGTTCTGCATCGTGCCCTTCACGCGCGGCAAGGAGCGGTCCCGCCCCGCCGCCGACGTGGTGGCCGAGGTCGAGCACCTGGCGGCGCACGGGACCAAAGAGGTGACGCTGCTGGGCCAGACGGTGAACTCCTACGGCCGGAAGGGACTGGAGGCCACCTGCTCGTTCGCCGAGCTTCTGCGCCGCGTGGATGCGGTGCCGGGGGTCGAGCGCGTCCGGTTCACGTCGCCGTACCCGAAGGACTTCACGGACGACGTGATCGAGGCGATGGCGACCCTGCCCCACGTCTGCGAGCAGGTGCACCTGCCGCTCCAGGTTGGCGATGACGTGCTGCTCGAGCGGATGCACCGCGGCTACACCCTGGACCAGTACCGACAGATCGTGCGCAAGCTCCGGGCGGCCATGCCCGGCATCGTCCTCACGACCGACCTGATGCTCGGCTTTCCCGGCGAAACGCCGGAACAGGTGGAGAACACGCTCCGCTTCGTGGAGGAGGTCCGCTTCGACTCCGCGTTCATGTTCGCTTACTCGCCCCGCGAGCCGACCCAGGCCGCCAAGCTCGCCGACCAGGTACCGGCCCGGGAAAAGACCCGCCGCCTGGAGCGCCTGATCGCGCTGCAGAACGCGATCACCGTGGCGATAAACCGGAGCCAGGTCGGTCAGCGGTTCGAGGTGCTGGTGGAGGGCAGAAGCCACAAAGACCCCCAGATGTGGCAGGGCCTGACGCGCGGCGGCAAGACCGTGCATTTCCCGGCCGGCCGCGACCTCACCGGCAGGCTCGTCCACATCCGCGCGGGGCAGGGCCACCTGTGGGGCTTCCGCGGCGAGCTGCTCTGACCGCGGGAACCGGTTTCATCGGAGACAGCGTACGGTACAATAAACCTGGCGGTCGAGAACCCACGGTGGGGTGGGGGAGTGAAACGGGGCACGATGTCGTGGCGTGATAACTGGCTTCTGGCGTTGCCGCCGGTGACGCGGCTCCTTCCTCCCCTGTTACTGACGTTTCTGGGCGGTTGCGCTCTCGTCTGGCTCCATGACCACGCGCCCGACGGGTTCTATGCGAACCTGACGCCGCTCGTGTGGTGCGTAGTGGGCGCCGGGTTTCTTCTGCGTTCGGCGCAGTCACTCCTGGTGTCGGCGACCGCGTTCGGGATGGCATGGCTGGCCGCGAGCGGCGCTCTGGGCATTGCCCTGGGTGCCGACCGCGACCTGTGGCATGCCGCCGACCGCGTGCGCATCGCGCTCTGGGGTTTGTTGGCTTTTCTGGCGTTGCCCGCGGCCGTCTGGGAGGCGCTTTGCGTGCGTCTGATCCTGGCGCGGCGGTTCTACTTCGCCGCGATCGCCCTGTTCTTTGTCGAGCAGGGTCTCCGTCACAGCCTCGGCGTCGTCGGTCACCCGTCGCAGGCCGTGTTCCTCTTCCTGGTGTCCCTGGTGGCTCTGTTCGGGGTTTACAGCGCCGACCGCACCCTGGCAGACACAGACAGGGGGCCGGCTGACGAATCAACGGCCGCCCCTGTGGACAGTGTGTCGCTCCCGACCCGCCGCGTCCACTATCTGGACGAGACTCCTTCGGCGGGAAGGTAGAGCGGGCCGTATCTATTCGTCGAGCGTAAGGATGCGGTCGATCCCCGTGATCCGCAGAACGCGGCGCGGGCTGCCGGCGATAGCGACCCGCAGCATTTTCCCCTGCGCTTTCGCTTCGCGAGACAGCGCCAGCAGCGCGGCCAGGCCCGCCGAATCCAGGAACGCCACCTGGGTCAGATCCAGGAGGGGTTGCGGCACGCTCCGCAGGTGCGCCTCGGCCTGCTGGCGAAACCGTTCCGCATGGTACAGGTCGATGTCACCGCGCACGCGAAGCGTATCGCCTTCGACCTCTATCCGCATCGCCGATCCCGCCAGGCTGCCCGCTATGACTTCCTCCGGGCGCGGCGTCGAGACGCCCGCTCCGGCGTAAGCCGCCGCCCCCACCGTTTCCCTGTTCCTGTATTTCATCGTGGTGTATCCGTTTTGTTATGGCCGCAACCCGTTATTGCTACTCTCCCTCACCATTAGGGGATACCCAAAAGTGGGGGACGCTGTGGGGCTTAATCGCCACCCCCACCTCCGTCGCCACCCCCACCATCGCCGCCTCCGCCGTCCCCCGCCGAAGCATCGAAGCTCGCGTCAAAGGCGTCCGGCTGCTGTCCAGCGCATCGAAGGCGCTTCCGTCGAAGTCAACGCTGCCGAAGTCACCCTGCCGAAGTCCTCGCCGGCAGCGTCCGCCGGCAGCGCGCGCTCATGACCTGACGCTTCAAAGGCGGGCCGGCAACAGACACATCACCTCCGCCGCCCTGGTGGGAGCGCATCGCCTCGGAAAGGCGCCTGTGATGCGGCCTCATCGTCCACCAACAGGATCATGCTCCCCATCTCTATCGCCAGCGCGGCGGCCCGCGCGGGGTCGCGGTCCAGGTACTCCGGGGTGAGCGGGCAGCGGCCATCTGCCGCTCCACGCGCCGCCGCGCATCCTCACCCCCGGGGGTGTGCCGGTGGCGTGTCACCAGGAAGACACAAAGCCCTCTCCTGGCGCGGAAGAGCAGGCCGCGCTCGACCAGCGCAGGCAGAACGTAACGCTTCTGGTAGCCGGAGAAATCCGCCCCGAACACTTCCCGCGCGTGGCGCACGAACTCCCGCATGGGCGCGCCCGCGCCCTGCCCCTGCCGCGCGCATCGCGGACAGGACGGCCAGAACATGCGGGCTTTGCCGGCGCGCCGTGTGCCGTCCAGGGTAAAGAAGAAACGATCTGCCCTTTCTGTGGTGCCCAGGAACCCTTTGCGCACTCGCCGATCCAGCGTGAGGACGCGTCGAGCGAGCAGGTCCATAAGCGTCAGCTTCAGGGCAGTGCGTCCCTGCGGCTTGTCGGGATCCAGCAGCACCAGCGCCTCCGCCGGGGTAAGAGGCGTGTCACCGCCTGGTGTCGTCATGGCGTATCTCCTTTCGTCCGATTGGCGATCGCTGACTTTTTCGCACTCTGTCGATTAGACCTGCGGGACGGAGATCAAGTTGCGCTCCGACGCTTGCGCCCGGCTTTGTAGACTTGACAGAAGGCGCGGAGGCAGGGCACCATAGGCGCATGAGGTACCTGCGCCGCAATATTTCCACTGCCTTCGCCGCCGCGCTCTTGTTGGCTGTGGCGGGCAGGGCCTTCGTTTCTCTCGCCGGTCGCCCCGCGCCCGCGCAGACGCCGGGTGGGGCGCAGCTTCCCGCGGTGCGTCTTGCAGGTATGCCAGGCGCCGCCGCCGCGGATGCCGTCGCCCGCGCGTTGTGCACCGGGGACAGGGATCTGCCCAACTTCGCCGTCGTCGCGCCCGGCATCTACCGGGGAGCCGCCCCGACGCGGGAGGGGATGCGCCGCCTGAAAGCCATGGGCGTCCGCACCGTCATCGACCTGCGGATCAGAGAGGAAGGGCAGAAAGAGGAAGAGGGCGCGGCGCGCGAGCCTCGGCCTCGCGCGCCTGCGCCTGCCGATGGGCCGCGAGGCCCTGACGACGAAGCAGGTCGCCGGCACTGCGGACGCTCGGCGACCCCGCCAAACGCCCCGTGTTCGTCCACTGCCAGCACGGGGCCGACTGCACCGGCGCGATGATCGGCATCTGGCGTCACCCAACAGGACTGGGGCTGGCAGCGCACCTGGGCCGAAATGCGCCGGTACGGCTTCAAGCCCTGGCTCTCGGAAGGCTCAAGCACGCCGTGGCTTCCCGCGCCCAGTAGGGTCCTCAAAAAAGCAGGACCGCCCGGCTGCCGGGCCCCGAGCGTCTCGGGACGCGGACCACGTGCCTGGGGGAAGGGGGCGATGGGAAGGGCCTGCTACTTGCCCTTCTCCTTGAGCAGGCCGTACTCGACGGCGTCGACGAGCGCCTGCCAGGACGCCCTCGATGATGTTGGTGGAGACCCCGACCGTGCTCCACACCTCGCCGTGGTGGGCGGTGGATTCGACGATCGTGCGCACCTTCGCCGCCGTACCCTCGCCCACGGAAACCACGCGCACCTTGAAGTCGGTCGCTCGATGCTGCCGAGCTCCGGGTAGAAGCGGGACAGGGCGGAGCGCAGCGCGCCGTCGAGCGCGTGGACGGGGCCGTCGCCCTCGGCCACGGTCAGAAATTCGGCGTCGCCGACCCGCAGGCGCAGGGTCGCCTCGGTGATGGGTTCGGGGGTCGCCCGCTCGCTTCTCGACCAGGACGCGGTAGCCCACCAGGCTCGAACAGCTCCGGTAACGTCCCGTCGCCTTCTTCAGGAGCAGGTACTGAACGACGCCTCGGCGCCCTCAAGGAATAGCCCTGGTGCTCGCGGACCTCCACCTCTTTCAGAACGGCCCGGGCCTCGGGCGACTTTTTCGTCAGGTCGTAGCCCGTCCGACGCCTTGTGCGCGATGGTCGCCCCGCCGGACATCTCGGTGACGGGCAGGCGGCGGGTGTTGCCGACCAGGACCGGGTCGATGTGCTCATAGGCGCGCGCCGTGGCCTTGGCGATCGCGTCCACGTGCAGGCCGGCCTTGTGCGTAAAGGCGTTGCGGCCCACATACGCCGCGCGCGGGTTCGGCGTCATGTTGGCCACCTCGTCCACGAAGGCGGAAAGCTCGGTCAGCTCGGCCATCGCGGCGCCCGTGAGGCAGTCCAGCCCCATCTTGAGCCGCAGGCCGGCGACGATCGGGAGGATGTTCGCGTTCCCGGTGCGCTCGCCGAAGCCGTTGACGGTCCCCTGGACGTGGACCGCGCCCGCGCGGACCGCGGCAAGCGCGTTCGCGGTACCGCAATCGGTGTCGTTGTGCGGGTGCATGCCGATCGTGAGGCGGGGGAAGCGCGCCGCGACGACCGCGATGATCTCGGTGACCTCGTGCGGGAGCGTCCCGCCGTTGGTGTCGCAGGGCACCAGCACGTCCGCCCCGGCGTCCGCCGCCGCCTGGAGCGCCGCGAGGGCGTACTCCGGGTTCGCCTTGTAGCCGTCGAAGAAGTGCTCGGCGTCGAAGATCACCTCGCGGTGGTGCGCCTTGAGGAAGCGCACGGAATCCGCGATCATGGCGAGGTTCTCGTGGAGCGGCACGCGCAGGGCGTCGGTCACGTGGAAATCCCAGGACTTCCCGAAGATGGTCACGACCGGCGTCCCGGCCTCCAGCAGCGAGCGCAGGAACGCGTCGTCTTCGGGCGCGACGCCGGCGCGGCGGGTCGAGCCGAACGCGGCGAGCCTGGCGTGGCGCAGCGGGACCGAGCGCATCCGGGCGAAGAATTCCGTGTCCTTGGGCACCGCCAGCGGCCAGCCGCCCTCGATGTAGTCCACGCCGAACGCGTCGAGCCGTCGGGCGATCTTGATCTTGTCCTCGATCGAGAACGCGATCCCCTCGCCCTGCGCCCCGTCCCGCAGCGTCGTATCGTAAACCCAGATTTTTGTCATGGTTATCTTGAACCCCTCCCCCCTTCCCCCGCCCCGGGGGGAGGGGGGTCACAGCGCCTCTTCGCCCTCTTCGCCGGTGCGGATGCGTATGGCGCGCTCGACGGGATAGACGAAGATCTTCCCGTCGCCGATCTCGCCGGTGCGGGCCGCGTCCTCGATCAGCGCCAGCGCCTCGTCGGCCAGCGTGTCGGGCACGACGACTTCGATCCGGATTTTGGGCAGCAGGTTGACCGTGTACGTGTTGCCCCGGTACTTCTCCGTGCGCCCCTGCTGGCGCCCGAACCCGCGCACGTCGGTGACGGTCATCCCGACCACGCCGATCTCGGCCAGCGCCGCCTTCACCTCGTCGAGCTTGATGGGCCGTATCACCGCTTCGATCTTTTTCATCGCAGTCCTCGGCCGCTAGTCGCGCGCCACGTTGATCGCGAGGGCGTCGAGCACGGCCTCGCCCATCTCCGTCGTGCCGACCGTCTTCTCGCCGGATGCCCGCTCGCGGGTGGCGGCGATGTCCGGCGTGCGCAGGCCCTGCCCCAAGACGTCCGCGACCGCGTACTCGACGGCGCAGGCGGCGTCCTCATTCTGGAGCGAGTAGCGCAGCAGCATCGCCGCGGAAAGTATGGTCGCGAGGGGGTTGGCGATGCCCTTGCCGGCGATGTCCGGCGCCGAGCCGTGGCACGGCTCGTACAGCCCGAAGGTTCCCTGACCCAGCGACGCCGACGGGAGCATCCCCAGTGAGCCGGTGAGCATCGCGGCCTCGTCGGAAAGGATGTCTCCGAACAGATTTTCGGTCACCAGGACGTCGAACTGCCGGGGGTCGCGCACGAGCTGCATGGCGCAGTTGTCGACCAGCATGTCGGTCAGGGCCACGTCCGGATAATCGCGGGCGACCTCATGCACGGTGTCGCGCCACAGGCGCGACGTTTCCAGCACGTTCGCCTTGTCGACCGAGCACAGCCGCCGGCTGCGCTTCTGCGCCGCCTCGAAGCCGACGCGCGTGATGCGCTCGATCTCGGCTTTGGTGTAGACGCAGGTGTCGACGGCGCGCGCGCCGTCGTTCTCCTTGGGCTGGCCGAAGTACAGGCCGCCCGTCAGCTCGCGCACCACCAGGATGTCCAGCCCCCCGGACACCAGATCCGGCCGCAGCGACGACGCCCCCGCCAGGGCGGGGGACAGCACGGCCGGGCGCAGGTTCGCGAACAGGCCCAGGTGCTTGCGCAGGGGCACCAATGCGCCGCGCTCCGGGCGCAGGTGGGCCGGCTCGATCGCGTCGTACTTGGGCCCGCCCACCGCGCCCAGCAGAACGGCGTCGCTGCCCTTACAAAGCTCCAGCGTCTCCGGCGGGAGCGGGTGCCCCGTCGCATCGTAGGCGGCGCCCCCCACCAGCGCCTCGGAGATTTGCAGCTCTATCTCGAACTGGCCGGCAACGGCGCTCAGGACCTTGACGGCCTCGGCGACGATCTCCGGCCCGATGCCGTCCCCGGCGAGTACTGTTATCTTAGGCATAACTTCCTTTCATCCTACCCCCTCCTTCCGAGGGAAGGAGGGTAGGTCACACCGCCTGCGCCTTGACGGCCTGGTCCTGGCGCGACGGGGCCTTGGCCAGGAGCTTGTTGAGCGCGTTCAGGTAGCCCTTGGTGGCGGCGACGATGATGTCCGTGTGGGCGGCGTGGCCCGAGTAGATGTCGTCGCCGGAGCGGATGCGGATCGTCACCTCCGCCTGGGCGTCGGTGCCCTCCGTGACCGATTGGAGCGAGATCTCGATCAGGTCGTTGGGGACGCGGACGATGCGGTTGATGGCCCGGTACACGGCGTCCACCGGGCCGTTGCCCGTGTCAGCGTCCAGCAGGATCGCGCGGTTCTCGTGGCGCAGCTTGACGGTCGCGGTCGGCAGCGCCTGGTCGCCGCAGGTCACCTGGAGCTGCACCAGCTCATACGTCTGCGGCACCTGCCGGGACTCGTCGGTGGCGAGGGCCTCCAGGTCCTCGTCGTAGACCGTCTTTTTGCGGTCCGCGACCGCCAGGAAGCGCTGGTACACTTTCTCGAACTGCTCGTCCGCCTCGTACGTGTAGCCCAGCTCGGCCAGCCGGTGGCGCACGCCGTGCCGACCGGAGCGCGGCGACAGCACGATCTTCGACTCGTTGATGCCGACCGTGCGCGGGTCGATGATCTCGTACGTGGTGCGCTCCTTGAGGACTCCGTCCTGGTGGATGCCCGACGAGTGCGCGAAGGCGTTGGCGCCGACGATCGCCTTGTTGGGCTGGACCAGGATGCCGGTCAGATTCGACACCAGGCGCGAGGTCTTGTAGATCTCGGTGGTGACGACGCCGGTTTCGGCGTCGAACAGGTCGCGCCGGGTGTGGAGCGCCATCACGACCTCCTCGAGGGACGTGTTCCCCGCGCGCTCGCCGATGCCGTTGACGGTGCACTCGACCTGCCGCGCCCCGTTCCGGACGGCGGCCAGCGAGTTCGCGGTGGCCATCCCCAGGTCATTGTGGCAGTGGGCGCTGATGACCGCCCGGTCGATGTTGGGGACGTTCTCCAGGATGCCGCGGACCAGGGCGCCGTACTCCTCGGGGTAGGTGTACCCGGTCGTGTCCGGCACGTTGATCACGGTCGCGCCGGCGTCGATGACGGCCGCGATCACGCGGTACAGGTACGCGGGGTCGGCGCGCCCCGCGTCCTCGGTGAAGTACTCGATGTCCTCGCAGCCCAAGGATTTGGCGTACCTCACCGCCTCCCTGCCGATCTCCAGCGCCTCCTCCGGGGACTTGCGGAGCTTATACTTCAGGTGGTTCTCGCTCACCCCCAGGCCCGTATGGATGCGCGGGCGCGCGGCGCCCTTCAGCGCGTCCCAGGCGACGTCGATGTCCTTCTGGACCGCACGCGTCAGCCCGCAGACGGTGGCGTTCTGGACGGCGGCGGCGACGCGGCGCACGGCCTCGAAGTCGCCGGGCGAGGAGATGGGGAAGCCGGCCTCAATCACGTCCACGCCGAGCCGCTCGAGCTGGCGCGCGATCTCGATCTTCTCCTCGATGTGGAGGCTGGCCCCCGGCGACTGCTCGCCGTCGCGCAATGTCGTGTCAAATATCTGTATCCGTATGCTCACCGCTTCGTCCTCCGTTCACCGCCCCCCGGGCGCGCCGGCCCGGGGACTGCCCGCCGCGGGAGGCGCCGCGGGCCGGGGGGCGTTCTCCGCCTGGTACTGCCGCCAGAAGATCCACCCCCAGAACAGGGCCACCAGCAGGAGCGCGCCGATCCCGATCGAGCACCCCAGGCAGGTCTGCTCCGGCGTGACCATCCCCGGCCGCCGCGGCGCGTCGCGCACCCTCACGCGGTCGGCGCGGCCCTGCCGGGGCCGCGCTCCGCCGTCCGCCCCGTTCCCGCTCAGGCTCACAGCTCGATCTTACGTCCCCCCACGCCGGCTGTCTGCGGCTCGGCCTGCGCTTCTTCGGTTTGAACCCCTTGCGGGTGCTGCGCCCCCAGTCCGGGGCGGACCCAGCTCATCATGGCGCGGAGCTGCGCCCCCACCTGCTCGATCGGGTGGTCCTGGTCGCGGCGGGCCAGGGCGTTGAACGACGGCCGGTTGGCCCGGTTCTCCAGGATCCACTCCTTGGCGAACGTGCCGCTCTGGATCTCGTCGAGGATCTTGCGCATCTCCGCCCTGGTGTCCTCGTTGACGATGCGTGGGCCGCGGGTCATGTCGCCGTATTGGGCGGTGTCGGAGATCGAGTAGCGCATGCCGGCGATGCCCGCCTCGTACATCAGGTCCACGATCAGCTTGAGCTCGTGGAGGCACTCGAAGTAGGCGATCTCCGGCTGGTAGCCCGCCGCGACGAGCGTCTCGAACCCGGCCTTCACGAGCGACGTCGCGCCGCCGCAGAGCACGGCCTGCTCGCCGAACAGGTCCGTCTCGGTCTCCTCGCGGAACGTGGTCTCGAGCACCCCGGCGCGGGTCCCGCCGATGCCGGCCGCCCACGCCAGGGCGATCTGCTTCGCCTGCCCCGTGTGGTCCTGGCCCACGGCGATCAGGCACGGCACGCCCTTGCCCTCGGTGTAGATGCGGCGCACCAGGTGCCCCGGCCCCTTGGGCGCGACCATGAACACGTCGACGTCGGGCGGCGGCACGATCTGGCCGAAGTGGATGTTGAACCCGTGCCCGAACGCGATGGCGTTGCCCGGGGCGAGGTTCTCCCGGATGGACTCCTGGTACAGCCCCGCCTGGAACTCGTCGTTGACCAGGATCATGACGACGTCGGCGCGCTTGGCGGCCTCGGCCACCGGCAGCACCTCGAAGCCGTCCTGGCGCGCCTTGTCGGCCGACTTCCCTTCCCGCAGCCCGACGATGACGTTCAGGCCGGAGTCGCGCAGGTTCAGCGCGTGCGCGTGCCCCTGACTCCCGTAACCGATCACCGCCAGGGTCTTGCCCCGGAGCACGTCGAGTGAGGCGTCCGATTCGTAATACACTTTTGCAGGCATTCTCTTAGGTTTGCTCCTTTATCCGGACCTATACCCGGCCAGTACCGCCAGTTCAAAATGTTTCCAATAGCAGTCTACGTCCACAAAGCCGATGTCGCGCAGCCAGTCCAGCTGCGTCTCGACGGGGGCTAAACGGTTGGCGTCCTTGTCGGGGCGCGTCCGCAGCTCCTCCGCCACCGCCTCGGCGCTCACGTCCTCCCCGCGCTTCCGGCGGAACCGCGCCACGTTCTCTGCGTACGCGCTTTCGAACAGGCGCTCGCCAAGCGGGGTCGCGCTGGCGACGAGCTCGATGTTGACGAAGACCCCGCCCGGCTTCAGCACGCCGAAGATCTCGGCATACAGCGCGCGCTTCCGGCCGTCCTCGCTGTGGTGGATGGCGAAGCCCGAGACCACGGCGTCGTAAGCGTCCACCGGCAGCATCTCCGTCCAGGCCGGGTCGTTGAAGTCCGCCTTTGTGAAGTAAATGCCTCTTCCGGCGAGCCGCTCGCGCGCCTGTCGGAGCATCGCCGACGAGCCGTCCACCGCCACCCCGCGCACGTCCGGGACCGCGGCCAGGATCGCTTCCAACAGGACGCCGTCGCCGCAGCCCAGGTCCAGCACGGTCAAGCGCGGCGCGTCCACCACCCGCAGCAGGCGCAGCATCGTTTCCAGCTGCACCTCGCCGCCGAGCAGACCGCCCCGGCGGCCGGTGAAGCAGGCCGCCACCTCCGGGTTCTGCCAAACCTGCCAGTCTGTGGTCGCTGCTGTCATGTGTTTTACAGCACCCACCGGGGTGGGTGCTACCGCCGCGCCGTAAGCAGTGCCCACCCAACCCCGCAAAGCTCGCCGACGACCACGAAGAACGCCGCGTTCACCAGCAGGTTCGCCACCGTGTCCAGCCCCAGCCGGTCCGTGACGGCGTTGTACACGCGCCACATCACCCAGAGCAGGACCGGCGGACCGCCCACGGCGAGGGCGGTCGGCAACGCGTCCGCCGACCGCCTGCGGGCCACCAGGAAGGCCAGGGGGCCGGCAACCAGGCCCGCGATGAGCAGGGCGAGGAAGACGGCCTCCGCCTGCGCCAGGGTGATGATCTCCGGTATCACGACGGCCGTTGCACCTACACAGTGCGCTGGCCCCGCATCATGGCAATGCGGCCGGTGCGGACCAGGCTCGCGCACGCCGAAGGCCTCCATCTGCTTCTCGAACGCGTCGATCTTGTCGCCCGAACCCGTCACCTCGATCACGAACGTCTTCTCCGAAACGTCGATCACCCGGCCGCGGAAGATCTCGACCAGGTTGCATCAGGCTCGGCGCGCTGGCCCGGCTCGGCGCTTACCTTCACCAGGGCCAACTCGCGCTCCAGCATCGGGGTGTCGAGGTAATCCACGACCTTGAGCGTGTCGACCAGCTTGTGCAGCCTGCTTGGTGATCTGCTCCAGGACGTCCGTGTCGCCCGCGACCACGATGGTCATGCGCGAGATGGCCGGGTCCTCCGTGATGGAAACGGCCAGCGACTCGATGTTGTAACCCCGCCGCGCGAAAAGACCGGAAACGCGGGCCAGAACGCCCGGCTTGTTCTCGACCAGAACCGTGATCGTGTGCTGCTCCTGCACGCGCGGTCCTCCTGTCGTTGTTGTCGTGCTCGCCATTCTTTTGTTCTACTTCCCCCATCCCACAGCCGTCAACAGGGCCGCCTCGCGCGGATGGCCGCGCAGCAGGCGGCGCAGTTCGTCGCCCTCCGCGCCCTCGGCGCAGGCGCGGGCGATCCCGAAGTCGAGCGCCGCGTCGTCCGGGTCCACGGCGCGGGCCGCCGCCCGCAGGCGGTCCCGCCCGACGTGGCGCGCGAGCAGCGCGGGCGAAACCACGCAGGAACGCCTCGCGGTGCGCGTTCCACTGCCCCGGCGGCGGCAGGGCGCCGGCCACCTCCCGCCGGACGTGCCCCGGCAGCGCGGGGACGAGCCGCTTGGGCGACACGATCACGAGCGCCTCCGGATCCCGGGGCTGCGCGCCCACCGCGCCTCGAAGGCCGCCAGACAGTCCGACACGTCCTCCGCGCCCCCCGGGTCGGGCGCCGGGGCGCGTCACAGACGTCGATCCGCCAGCCGCCCAGGTCGCGGAAGAAGGCCAGGAACCAGCCCGCGTCCCGCGCCCCCACTTCGGGCACGAGCGCCGCGAACGCCCGCTGCGTGTGGCGAAAGAACAGCGAATCGCCAAAATAAAAAAACCGCTCCGGCGGCGGCGCCTCGCCCAGGATGATCAGCCCGGCCACCGGGGCCGGTAGAGCGCCAGGGCCAGCGCCCGCCGCGGCCCGGGGTCTACCGGTCCGCCCCCGGGCCGCGGCGGGCGGCGACGGCGACGACCGCCGCCCCCGCCAGCACGCCGATGCCGACCCCCGCCAGCCTCCCGGGCAGCGGGTCGGGCGCGGGGGGGAGGCAGCGACACGATGCCGTTCTCGTCGGTGCGCGCCGGTTCGACCACGTAGCGCCCGTGCACGGGCGCGTTGAAGTCCTCGGCGAACGCCTGCAGCTCGCCCGCGACCTCGGGCCCCGCCATGGGGATGCCATGCCCGGTGGCCACGGTGAACGGCCCGAGTTCCGCCAGCCTGTGCGATCGAGCGGCGCGCCGCGGTCCAGTCGTAGGTCGCCGGCGTCGGC
Source organism: Armatimonadaceae bacterium (assembly GCA_030446525.1). The sequence continues at coordinate 11,590 of JAUJNC010000098.1, read as the reverse complement.
GGGCGGGCGATCTCCTGCTTTTTCGTCACCGTCGCCAGGAACGAGTCCAGGTTGACCGTAAGGAAGGCGTCGCCCGCCAGAAGCGTCTTGTCCTCGTCGCGGAAGGGGAGACGTGTCCGGGCGTGTGCCCCGGCGTGTGGTGCCACCTCCACCCGGGCAGGTGGGGCACGCCGCCGCCCGGCGGGAGCGGCCGCACCCGGTCGCCCAGGTCGGTGCCGCTGTCGGGAAGGAAGCGGTAGGCAAAGGCGAAGAAGCCCCCGGCGTCGGGTCGCCCGGCGGCTGCATGGACTTGCCGGTCAAGAACGGCACCTCCAGCGGGTGCGCGTAAACCGGAACGTCCCAGTACGTTGCGAGCGCGCGGGCCGAGCCGTAGTGGTCGAAGTGCCCGTGCGTCAGGAGGATTGCCTCCGGCTTCGCGCCCCTGCCGAAACGCGCCTCCGCGGCCGCGCGGATCCGCTCGTGGCGCCTCGGCAGCCCCGCATCCACCAGGGTCCACGGCCCGCCCGGCTCGCCGACCAGGTACAGGTTCACGATGGTGTCGGAAACCCAGGTGACCCCGGCGCTATCTGTTTCATCCCTACGCCTCCGCCACCCGCTCCGCCTGCTTCTCGGCGTCCACGGCCGGCGTCGGCTGATACATCTCGGACGCGGTGTAGGCGTCGAGCGGGGCCATGTCCTTGGGCCGGCTGGTCACCATGTCGTGGATCGTCTGGCCCGACGGGATCATCGGATAGACGTTGGTCTCCTTGGCCCACGCGGAAGTCGATCACCACGGGGCGGTCACTCACGGCCATCGCCTGCCGGATCGTCGCCTCGACGTCCTCGGGCCGCTCGCAGCGCAGCCGACGCAATCGAAGGCGTCGGCGAGCTTGACGAAGTCGGGCGCGGCCTCGAGGTCGACCTGCGAGTAGCGGTTCTCGTGGAACATCTCCTGCCACTGGCGCACCATGCCCAGGAACTGGTTGTTCAGGATGGCGACCTTGATCGGCAGGCCGTACACGCGGGCGACCATCAGGCCTCCTGGATGCACATCTGGATCGACCCGTCGCCGGACAGGCACCAGACGGGCTTGTCGTTGCCGAGCGCGAACTGCGCCCCGATCGCGGCGGGCATCCCGAAGCCCATCGTGCCCAGGCCGCCCGACGTGATGAACTGGCGGGCGAGCGCAGCCCCGAAGTGCTGCGCCGCCCACATCTGGTGCTGGCCGACGTCGGTGGCCACGACCACGTCGTGGTCGGTCAGGCGGGCGATCTCGCGGATCACGAACTCGGAGTGCAGCTGGCCGTCCTCGGGCACCTCGAGCGGGTACTCGGCCTTCCACTTGCCGACCTCGGCCAGCCACGTGCCCAGATCGCGGCGCGGCTCGACGTGTTTGAGGAGCTCGGTCAGCACGGCGCGGCAGTCGCCGACGATCGGCACGTCCGCCCGGCGGACCTTGTTCATCTCCGACGGATCCACGTCGATGTGGATGACCTTGGCGTCGGGCGCGAAGGCGGACACCTTGCCGGTCACGCGGTCGTCGAAGCGGGCGCCGACGGCGATCAGCAGGTCGGTGTGGTGGACGGCGTAGTTCGCGTAGGCCGTCCCGTGCATCCCCAGCATGCCCAGGCTTTGCGGGTGGTTCTCGGGGAAGGTGCCCAGGCCCAGCAGCGTCGTGGTCACGGGCATGCCCGTCCGGGTGGCGAACTCCATCAGGCTCTTCGTGCGCGCCCGACGCCTTGCAGCCGCCGCCCGCGTACAGCACGGGCCGCTTGGCCGCGGCGATCAGGCTCCGCCGCCCGCTTGATCTGCAAGGTGGCCCTTGAACGCGGTCTTGTACGAGCGGATCTGGACCTTCTGCGTCTCGTCGGGGTCGTACTCGAACTGCGCCTCGGCGACGTCGCGCGGGATGTCGACCAGCACGGGCCCGGGCCGCCCCGAGCGCGCGATGTGGAACGCCTCGTGGACGATGCGCGGCGCTCGCGGGCGTCCTTGACCAGCCAGTTGTGCTTGGTGACCGGCATGGTGATGCCGGTGATGTCCGCTTCCTGGAAGGCGTCCTTGCCGATCACGCTGGTGCGCACCTGCCCCACCGTGATGGCGATCAGCGGGATCGAGTCCATCATCGCGTCGGTGATCGCCGTCACCAGGTTGGTCGCCCCCGGCCCCGACGTGGGCACACGCCCACCCGGCCCGACGCGTGCGCGTACCCCTCGGCCATGTGCCCCGCGCCCTGCTCGTGGCGCACGAGGATGTGCCGGAGGAAGTCGCAGTGGTACAGCTCGTCGTAGATCGGGATCACCGCGCCGCCGGGGTAGCCGAAGATGGTGTCCACCCCTTCGCGCCGCAGGCATTCCAGCAGCGCCCTGGCGCCCGTCGTCTTTATCATGTCCATCGCTGTTCGTCCTTCGCTCCTCGCCCTTGTCGTTCGTGTACCTACAAAACACGAAAACCCCTCGTCCCGGCGCAACGGGACGAGAGGTCTTGAAAAAGACACCCCCGCGGTACCACCCGAATTGCCGCCCCGCCGCGCCCGTCAAAAGGCTGCGAAAGAACGACCTCTCGCGGCGCGCTATCGGGCGCCACCCGGAAGCCCTACTGGCGCCGCCCCACCCAAAGGGACCCGGACGGCTTCGGTTCAGACTCCTGCTCCAGAGGGGAGATTCAGCGCGCCGCGTCTCTGCCTCGCACCACCCGGCGAGCTCTCTGGAGACACAAAGCGCGCCTACTAGCCTCGTCACCGCATCGACAATACTCGACTGCTGTGTATCCTACCACAACCTTCACGGATCCGTCAACCTTTTAACGCCCGCACAGGGCCGGCGCGTTGCAAGGAAGCGGCCGGCCCATCTGCTATAATGAGCGGCGATTGCGCGAAAGAGCGGGGTAAGGAACACCGTGGACGTGCGCGAGATCCACGACGTCGCGGAGTGGGACAGCTACGCGGAGACCTGGCGCCGCGTCACCGAGGAGTCGCCCCGCGCGGCCGTCTTCCAGACGTGGGAGTGGGTACGGACGTGGTGGGATCACTACGGCGGCGGGGGACGCCTCTGGTGCTGGCGTTCGTCGAAGATAAAACGCCGCTGGGGTTCGCGCCGCTCTTCCTCCCCGGCGCGGGCGCCGCTGCGGGCGGCGCGCCTGATCGGGGACCGGCGCCTCGGACTACCTGGATCTGCTGGCGCTGCCGGGCTGCGAGCCGGAGGTGACCGAGGCGTTCTTCGCCTTCCTGGGCCAGCGGCGCGGTGGCGCGTGGGACTGGGTCGACCTGCAGCAGGTGCGCCCGGACGCGGTGGCCGCGCAGGTCTCGCCGGGCCAGGCCGCCGGCGGCGTTCTGCGCGCGGCGGCCTGGCCCTGGCGAGGCCTGCCGTTCTTGCCCCTCCCCGGCGACTGGGAAACGTTCCGCAAAGGGCTGGGCAAGAAGCTCCGGGCCAACATCGGTTACTACGAGCGCACCCTGGCGAAGCTGTACGAGGTCGAGATGCGCACGGCGACGGCGCGAACGCTTGGGGAGGACATGGACGCCTTTTTCGACCTGCACCAACGGCGCTGGAACCGGCGCTGGCTCCCGGGCATGTTCGTGTCGCGCCGGGCGCGGGCGTTCCACGAGGACGTGGCCCGCCGCCTGTTCGAGCGGGGCTTCCTGCGCCTGCACACCCTTTCCCTGGACCGCGAGGTGCAGGCCGCGCTGTACTGCTTCCAGTTCAAGGGGCGGTGCGCCTACTACCTGGGCGGCTTCGAGCCGGCGCTGGCCCGCCTGTCGCTGGGCACGGTGCTGACGGCGCGCGCCATCGGCCACGCCGTCGAGGTCGACAAGGCGGGCGAGTTCGACTTCCTTCGCGGCGACGAGCCGTACAAGTACCGGTGGGGCGCCCGGGACCGCCACAACAGCCGCCTCTCGATAACGCGGGCGGGGGCCCGGCCCCGCCTGCTTTCGGCGGCGGGGCACGCGTCCCTCGGGGCGGAGCTGGCCCTCAAGCGCTGGATGCACCGGCGGCAGGGATGAGACGATGAGAAAGGTCCTCGGCGGTATCTTCCGGCTGATCTTCTGGCTGTTGATCGCCGCCGCGTTTGGGTACAACACGTGGCAGATAAATGTTCTGCGCGCCGAAGTCCAGACGCTGAAACGGGAGCGCGTGGACGCCGTCCAAAAGGGTGGGGGCGCGCGGGGGGCGCCGGACGGCGGGGCGCTCCTGGCACGGGCGCGCCGGCACGCGGAGCAAGCGCAGGGGTTTTTGCGTAAGAAAGAGTATGCCGACGCGCAGCGCGAGCTGCGCGCCGCGACCGACGCGCTCGGGCGGGTGTCACGGGGCGCCCGCGACGCCGGCGCCGGCACGCTGGCGGAGCTGCGCGGCACGCTCCGGTCCCTGTCGGACCAGGCGGAGGCGCTGTGGCAGCGGCGGGAGGACCCCGCCGCGAGGGCCGGCAAGGAAAGCGAGAAAAAGCCATGAACATAACTTCCAGGACGCGCCGGGCGGTGACGGGCCTGCTCGCCGCCGCGACGCTGGGCGCCTTCGCCCTCGGCGGGACCACGACCGCCGGGTGCAAAGCGCGCTTCGGGAACATGCTGTCCAAGTCCCTGGAGGTCGAGATCGGACAGCAGGCCCGGGGTGACATCGAGCGGAAATACAAGATCGAGGAGGACCCCGCCATCAACGCGCGCATGCAGCGCATCGCGGAGCGGGTCCTGCCGCAGGCCCGCCAGGACTTCGATGTCCCGTATTCGGTCAAGGTGATCGATTCCAAGGAGGTCAACGCGTTCGCGCTCCCCGGCGGGCCGATCTACTTCTACCGCGGCCTGATGGAGCTGGCGGAGAGCGACGACGAGATCGCCTCCGTGCTGGGGCACGAGGCGGCGCACATCACCCGCCGCCATTCGGCCAAGCAGATATCGGACGCGCAGGGCAAGGGGCTGATCGCCTCGATCCTGACCCAGGGCAAGTCGGATCTGGTGCAGGTGCTCGCCAACATCGGGCTGACGCTGGACCAGCTCAACTATTCGCGCGGCGACGAGAGCGAGGCGGACGAGGTCGGGTTCCGCTACTTCACCGCCGCCGGGTACGACCCGGGCGCCATGGCGTCGTTCTTCCGCAAGATGAAGACCAAGGGGGGGCGCGGCGGCCCCGAGTGGCTGTCCAGCCACCCGCTCACGGACGAGCGCATACTGCGGGCGGAGCAGCGCGCCGCCGAGTACCGGAAGGGACAGACCGCGTCACGGTGAACGGCCAGCCAGGCGCGGCGGGGGCGCGGGCTTGAAGGTCTGCGCCATCGTGCCGGCCTACAACGAGGCGCAGCGGATCACCTGCGTGCTGGACGCCCTGGCCGGGGCGTCCCGGGTGGACGGCATCGTGGTCGTGGACGACGGCTCGTCCGACGCGACGCACCAGACGGCGTCGGCGCACCCGGCGGCGCAGGCGGGCCGCCTGTGCGTGCTCCGGCTCGCCGAAAACCAGGGCAAGGGGGCGGCGATGCGGCGCGGCGCCGAGGCGACCCGCGCCGAGGTGCTCGTCTTTTTCGACGCCGACCTGATCGGCCTGACGCCGGCGCATGTGGACGCGCTCGTCGCGCCGGTCGCGGACGGCCGGGCGGCGATGGCGCTCGGCGTGTTCCGCGGGGGGCGCGGCGCGACCGACCTGTCGCAGCTTCTGGTCCCCAACATCACCGGGCAGCGCGCCGTCCGGCGCGACGTCTTCCTGGCCGTTCCGGGTCTGGCCCGCTCCGGCTTCGGCGTGGAGCTGGCCGTGACGGGCCACGTCGCCGACGCCGGCCTGCCGATCGCCCGGGTCGTGCTGGCGGGCGTCACCCATCCCATGAAGGAGGAGAAGCTCGGCCTCGCCCGGGGCGTGACCGCCCGCCTGCGGATGTACCGGCAGATGCTGCCGTACCTGGTCCGGCGCCGCCGGAGGTCCCGGGGCCGATGAGGCAAACCCATGCCGCTTTTCGATGACCTGCAAGCCCCTCCTGGGAGTACAGGAGGTAGACGCGAAGATCGGTCGCGCCCAGGCCGCCCTGGCCGCGCTCGACACCGGCGCGACCCTCGCCGCCGCCTACAACGCCGCCAAGGCCGAGGCGGAGCGGCTCCGCTCTGCCGCGATCCGGGGCGCAGGCCGGGCAGCACGACGCCGAGATGCGCCTGCAGAGCATCGAGGCCAAGGCCGCCCAGGTCCAGAAGACCCTCTTCTTCGGGCACCGTGAGGAACGGCCCAAGGAGGCTGGAGAACCTGCAAAGGAAGCCGAGATGCTCGGCCGGCAGCGCGGTGACGGGGAGACGCGGGTCCTGGAGGCGATGGAGGCGGCGGGGGCTGAGCGGCGCCGCGGCCGCCGAGGCCCGGCCGGGCGGCGCTCGCCGACCGGTACCGCGCAGTCCGGGCGGCCTACAAGGAACGGCACGCCGCGCTTTCCGCCGAGAGATCGCTGCCTACCAGAAGGAGCAGTCGGAGGCCGCGAGCCACGTCCCCGGCGCTCTGCTCCAGCGCTACGACGGCACCCGCGCCAAAAGAACGGGGTGGGCGCGGCGGCGATCTCGGCGGACGGCGAATGCGGCGCCTGCCACATCCGGCTCAACACGAGCCTCGCCGATGCCGTCAAGGCGGCGCAGACGGTCGAAGTATGCGATCACTGCGGGCGCATCCTCGTCCCCGCGGCCCCCGCCACTTGAGAATGGAACCCGGTGAATAAGCTCATCCTGCACACCGACGGCGCGGCCAAGGGGAACCCGGCCCCGCCGGCATCGGCGTCGTGCTGTACCGCGACGGCGAGGCCGAGCTCCCCGGCGGCGATCGGTGAAGGCATCGGCACGGCCACCAACAACGTCGCCGAGTACCGGGCACGCTCCTGCGCGGCCTTTCCGAGGCCCTGCTGCGCGGCGCGGACGAGGTCGAGGTGCGCACCGACTCCGAGCCTGATGGCCCGCCAGCTTTCCGGCCGCTACCAGGTCACGTCGCCCCTGCTCCTCCCCTGTACGAGGAAGCGCGCCGCCTGCTCGCCCGCTTCCACCGCGCCACCGTCACCCACGTTTTGCGCGGAAAGAACGCCCTGCCGACAAGCGCTCAACCAGGGCGTCGCCGGCGCCGCAGCGCCGCCGGCCGCGCCCGACGAGCGGCCCGGCCCGCCCGAACCGGGGCCGGAGAAGCCGCGCTCCCCGTTTTCCCACACCTACTGACCGTCGTCGATGGCGAGCGGCGCATCTACGACATCGAGCGGCTGTGGGAAATCGCGCGCGCTCCCGTCAAGGCCGTCCCTCGACAGCGTCTCGGCCGTCCTCGACCAGGACTGCTGGTTCGGCGGCAAGGCCCCACGCTGCGCCAGGTCGGCGAGCACGCCCGGCGCATCCTGAACGCCGACTCTCTCGCACCCCATCACTTTGAACGCCCGCGGCGAGCCTGATGGACGGCGGCCACCGCGTCGTGCGCGCCTGGCTCGACGGCAAGACCGAGATCGACGCCGTCCGGTTCCCCGAAGACCCCGAGCCTGACATCCGCCGCCCGAGAAATCTCCCCCACCCGGGGAGAGCGCGGCGGACCGGGTGGGGATGAAGGCTGTCATTGACACCGCTTATCGCCCGGCGGTACAATAAGATAACCTAATCGCTGACCGATTAAGTCAGTTGCGGCAAGGCCGCCGCCTGGTGACAAGGAGGCCACACCCGTCCCGTGAATTTCACCGCCAAAGAAGACTACGGACTGCGCGCGGTCCTGACCTGGCCGCCCACACGGGCGCGGGACCGGTGCAGACCCGCGAGATCGCGCAGCGCCAGCACATCCCCGAGCAGTTCCTAGCGCCCCAGCCGCCCTGCGCCGGGCCGAGGTGGTGCGCTCGACGCGTGGGGCGGGGGCGGCTACGCCCTGGCGTCGGGGCCCGAGCGCGTCACCGTCGGGGACGTGCTGCGCGCCCTGTCCGGCCCGCTCGTGCCGACGGAGCCTCCAGGAGAAGGGGAGTGACGCGCCGGAAAGCACCGAGTCCGCGGTCGTGCGCGGCGTCTGGATCGCCGTGCGCAACGCCATCCGCAGCGTGGCCGACAACACGACGATCCAGGATCTGCTCGACGAGCGCGCCGAGGCGCTGCGCGACCACGGCTACATGATGCATATTTGATGAGGGACGATTATGAGAATCTACGACAACCCGACCCAGCTCTTTATCGGCAACACCTGCTGTCCGCCTGCACCGCGTCAGCGAAGGTGCGAAGGCGGACATCGTGTGCAAGCTGGAGTACCTGAACCCCGGCTTCTCGGTCAAGGACCGGATCGGGGTGAACATGATCGAGGACGCCGAAAAAGGCGGGCACGATCAAGCCGGGCGTGACGACCATCATCGAGCCGACGTCGGGCAACAGGCATCGCCCTCGCGTTCACCTGCGCCGCCAAGGGCTACAAGCTCATCCTCTGCATGCCGGACACCATGAGCATGGAGCGCCGCCTGTTGCCTCAAGGGCTACGGAGCCGAGCCTGGTGCTGACCGAGGGGCCCAAGGGGATGAAGGGCGTTGTGGCCAGGGCCGAGGAGATCGCTGGCGTCCACGCCGGACGCCTTCATGCCGCAGCAGTTCAACAACCCGGCGAATCCGAGATTCACCGCAGAACGACGGCCGAAGAGATCTGGAACGACACCGACGGCAAGGTGGACATTGGCGGTGGCGGGCGTCGGCACGGGCGGGACGATCACCGGCGTCTCCGAGATGATCAAGCCGCGCAAGCCCAGCTTCCGCACCGTGGGGTGGAGCCGGTGCACTCGCCGGTGATGACCCAGGCCAAGCACGGCGAGCCGCTCCAGCCGGGGCCGCACAAGATCCAGGGCATCGGCGCGGGCTTCATCCCGCAGAACCTGGACATGGAGCAGGTGGACGAGGTGTTCCAGGTGACCAACGAGGAGTCGGTGGCGATGGCGCGGCGCTGCATGCGCGAGGGGGCTGGCCGTCGGCATCTGTCGGGCGCGGCCGTTCATGCCGCCGTCGATGGGGTCGGCAAGCGCCCGGAGAATGCCGGCAAGCTGATCGTCGTCATCATCCCGTCCAACGCCGAGCGCTACTCGTCCACGGTCCTGTTCCAGGACCTGCGCGACGCCTGACACCTGGCCCCCGGGCCGCAGGAGCACCGCCTTGAAAGCCGTTTATCGCGCGCTGGCCTGTGCTGCCTTTTCACGGCGGCCCGGGCAGCGCCGGCACAGGATGTGGTGAACGTCACCGTGGACCGCACCCGGTCGGCCGGCGAAAGCGCCGGCTCGCGCTCGGCGTGACGCACACGCGCTACAGTCGGGACACCGGCGGCGACCCGAGGCGATCGCGCAAGGCGCTGCTCGCCGGGGCGTGCCGCTACCAGAACGTGCACATCATGGGCTGGGGCACGATGAACCTGAACTCCGGCGCCCGGCGTGTACGACTGGGGAGTCCCTGGACAAGCGCGGTGATTACGGTCCGCTCCATCCCGGGGCCGTGCCCGTGATCACGCTGTGCGCCGCGCCCGACTGGATGAAGGCGCGGCCGGCAAGACGGACTGGTCCAGATCGATGAGGTCGCGCCGCTGCCCGAGCACTACGCCGACTTCGCCCGTCTCGCCGCCGCCGTCGCCCGGCGCTACCCGGACGTCAAGCATTTCCAGGTTTGGAACGAGTTCAAGGGCTTCTGGGACAAGACCGCGAACAACTGGAACAGCCAGAACTATACGAAAATGTACAACCTCGTCTACGACGCCCTCAAGGCCGTGGACCGGAAGATCCAGGTGGGCGGGCCGTACCTGGTGATCGAGGGGACCGGCTCGAACAAAAAGGGCGCCGATTCGGAGCGGGGCGACTGGTCGTGGGCGACCGAGACCCCGATCCGCGCGCGGCAGTGGGAAGTGCTGGACTACTGGCTGAAGCACAAAAAGGGCGCCGAGTTCTTCGTGATCGACCGCAGCATCAAGGACTACCACGACAGGAACACGTACACCGAGGGCGAGCAGATGGGCCGCACGCACCTGTTCGGGGACATCGTGCGCCAGATCCGCGCCAGGACCGACCTGCCGGTCTGGTTCGCCGAGTTTTACGCGAGCGGCAAAGCCGACGGCCCGGAGGCGCAGGCCGCCATCAACGCCTCCGCGCTCCGGCACGCCCTGCTCGGCGGCGCGTCGGCCGTCCTGCTCTGGCAGCCGATGGACACCAGCGAGGTCGGCCACGCCCTCTTTTCCGACGCGCGGCAGCCGGGCGGGGCGCGGCCGTACCCGCTTTACGGCGTGTTCAAAGCGTTCCATGATCACTTCGGACCGGGCACTCGGCTCTTCGAGGCCACCTCCTCCTCGCCGGATGTCGAAGTGCTGGCGTCCGCGACCGAGACGCTGCTCATCAACAAGCGCGCCGCGCCGGTCACAGTCCGGCGGGACGGCCGCAGTCTCCCCCTGCGCGCCTACGAGGTGCGCCTGACGACGGGCGGTGCGTAACGGTCCTTTTAGCAGGTTGCACAGACATCGCGGACGTGCTATAATTGCCCCGTAAAATGAAGGTGTACCGGCGCCGCCACCCGCGTGCGGGTGGGGGGGCGCCGTGCTTCCCTGCCCCGGACCGCGTGCCCGGGGACGATCACGACCAGAGGGAGGAGACAGGTTATGGAGACCGCCTACGAGGCGATCTATATCATCGAGACGGGCCTGCCCGAAGAGCAGTCGGGCGCCATCGTGGACAAGTATTCGGGCGTCGTCACCCGCGGCGGCGGCGTCGTGGACGACATCGACCGGTGGGATCCCCGCCGCCTGGCGTACGAGGTGAAGGGGCGGCGCGAGGGGATCCACGTCGTGATGAACTTCCGGTCCGAGCCGGCCGCCAAGGACGAGCTGGACCGCATCTTCCGCATCAGCGACGACGTCCTGCGCCACCTGGTGATCAAGCAGGACGACAAGGCGGACCGCTTCCCGTCCCGGGCGCGCCTGGCCGAAAGCGAGCGCCGGGAGCGCGAGATGGCCGCCCGGGCCGCCGCCGCCCCCGCCGCGCCCAGTAGTGCGGAGCCGGTGACGGAGCTCGCCGCCGCCGCACCTCCGCCGGCTGCGGAGCCGGTGACGGAGCTCGCCGCCGCACCCCCGCCCGGGGAACCCGGCGACGGGGAGCAAGCGCCGGCCGCGCGGGCTGAGGATGCGGCCGACGCGCAGGCGGACACCGCGCCCGCCGCGGAGGAAGAGGAGCCGACCGGGGCGCCCGCCTGACAGTTTTCACACAGGGTTCGGTGTGACGAGGATCGGCTTTCGGCGCCGGCAGGTCGCGCGGGCGGCCGCGGCGCCTTGTGTAGAGAAACTCTGACTATGGTGTAGGGAGGTTGTGAAATGCTGAATCGGGTGATCCTCATTGGCCGGCTGGCCAACGATCCGGAGCTAAAGTTCACGCCGTCCGGCATCGCCGTGACGACGTTCCGCATCGCCGTGGACCGGCCCATGTCCGCCGAAGCGCGGGCGCAAGGGCAGGAAAAACAGGCCGACTTCATCGACATCGTCTCGTGGCGACAGAACGCCGAGTTCGCCGCCAACTACCTGGGCAAGGGCCGGCTGATCGCCGTCGAAGGCAAGCTCCAGATCCGGGAGTACGTCACCCAGGACGGGCAGCGGCGGCGCTGGAGAAGGGCGACGTCGACGCCTTCATGGGCTCCGAGCCCAACG
>JAUJNC010000097.1 GCA_030446525.1 Armatimonadaceae bacterium | reverse complement strand
GATCGAGGGCATCAGCGACCCCCGAATGAAGACCCTGCTGGAGGTCGGGCACTTCCAGCGCGTCGGAGTGCACTGGCGGGACGGCTATGACCTGCTGGCGGGCAGCATCGCCCTCGTGCACGTCAACGAGGTGATCGGCCGGCAGTCGGTGCCGTATGGGACCGGCGAAGTCGACTTCCCCGGCCTGTTCGCCCTGCTGCGGCAGGTGGGCTACCGCGGCGACATCGTCGTCGAGCTCGAGCTGGAAACGCGCGACCGGGATGCCGAGCGCACACTCCGGTATCTGGCCGAGGCGCTCCGGTATCTGCGGGATCACGCTGGGGAGGGGGCTTCATGAACGATCCGCGCTTGTGCATCGTCGGGGCGGGCAGCCTTTCGACCCGCCGCATCTACCCCAACGTCGGCGCCGCCGGGGCACAGCTCGTGGGCGTGTGCGACCTCGACCGGGACAAGGCCGAGCGCAACGCCCGCCGCTGGGGCGGCCGCGTCTACACCGACATGGGGCAGATGCTCGAAGCGGAAAAACCGGACGGCGTAATCGTCTGCGTCGGCCCGCAAGGGCACGCCGCGCTTGCGCCGATCGTCCTGCAGAGCGGCATCCCCGTTTATACGGAGAAGCCGCCGGCGCTAAGCGCCGCGGACGCCCTGGCGGTCGCGCGCGTCTCTAAGCAGACGGGCGTCCTGTGCATGACGGCCTTCAAGAAGCGCTACGCCACCGCTTATGAGCGCGCCCGGCAGTGGCTCGCGCAGTTCGACGCGGGCGATTTCTACTCGATCAGCATCGACTACGCGTCGTCGCAGTACAGCAACGACCGGCCCCAGCGGTTGTTCCTGTTCGACTTCGCGATCCACGCCATCGACCTGATCGGGTACCTGTTCGGCGACGCTACGCAGGTGTTCGCCTTCTCCAAGGGGCCCGACGCGTACGCGGTGAGCCTCCGCTTCGCGAGCGGCGCGGTCGGGTCCATGAACCTGTGCGACGGGCGCTCGTTCGCCATCCCGACCGAAGAGGTGGAGATCACGGTGCGCGGCGGCAATTTCATGACCATCCACAACTCGTCGGTCTGGCGGATCACCGAGAACAACAAGTGCGGCGAATGGCGCGAGCCGCCCACCTTCACCAGCGCCGGCGACAGCGGGAACGACACGGGGCATTTGGCCGAGCTGGTCGACTTCGTCGCCGCCCTGCGCGAGAACCGCCCCACGCGCTCCCACATCTTCGAGAGCTACAAATCGATGGTGCTTTACGAGGCGATCCAGCAGTCCGCGGAAACCGGCAAGGTCATCGACGTGCATTACGAGACGGTTTAACGCGGCTCGGGCGTCCGCAGGAACAGCCGGGGCTTGCCGGGCCGCACGCCCCGGCCGACCGTCTACCCGATGCCACACGACCAACGGATCAAGGATCTGCCGCGCACGTTTCTCCGCGGGTTCGTGGAGCTGTTTCCCAGCCACCCAGGTTCCACCAACTCTTGGTGTCATCGCCCGGCGACCCGAACTCGGCTTGCGTCCCCCACGTACCAACCCCGATCATGGCACGTATCGGCTGGTTCGAATACGGGGAAGGCGCCCGTCCTGTGCTGCGCGTCTCATAAAGTTTGTAAGCCAGACGCCGATTCCGTTGCACCAGATCGAAGTGCGGAGTATCCGCCGTGTTGAGGAAACCGCGCAAAGTCGCTTCGCCGTCGGGACGACCCGTGAGCGGCTGATCGCGGAACTGAAAGAAGTGCGCCCCGACTAACGCCGGATGCGCAAACGCTTGGCGAAGGTAATTCTCCATAGGACGAAGACGCGCCCCCTCCGCTTCCGTATAGATCTGGCCCCGCCACGGCATCTGCCCCAAATCGCTGGTGACGCCGAACTCGCCGACGATAAACGGTTTATCCACAACACCACGATACTGGTTCAAGCGCCCGTTGGGCTCTTCATAGATGTTGTAAGAAATCACATCGCAGTGTTTTGCGGCGATTTGTATCAGGCTTCTATCGATATGGCCGTGGAAACGGACACCCAGATACAGGTTGTTGGGAGCAACGCGCTTCACGGCATGACGTGCTGTGGAGAAGTACTTTTCGGCGAACTTCATACCAAAGTCGCCGGCGTCCCCAATGAACCGCGCATTCTTTGTATCGGCGGGTAACGTGCGAGATTCCAGAAGCGCCTCCCACGAAGCGTAGCTGCTGTCCCACGCCGTGTTCAGGGCGGCGATCTCGCCGTATTTCGCCTTCAGGTCGTTCACGAAAACCTGCTTGCTGGCAGACGTGGCCGGTGCTCCGAGCGCGCCCTGCGTGACTCTTGCCGCCCTGGGTTGACTCCCCCAGGTCCATTCGTTGTCCACGAAGTAGCCGATGTTCCACGGATCGCCCGCCGTGGCGCCGCGCTCTTTTTCCATGTGCTCGTTGATGGCTTTGACCCATTCCGGATCGAATACATCCGGAATGTGATCCAAGTACGGCCCGCCGGAACTTATGGCTACGGTGTAGGGCGTCTTGCGGCGCAGGTAGACCACCGGATCGGACCAGTTGGCCGTTGTATTTAAGCCCCAGTTGCGCAGGCGACGGTGCAAGGAATCGGCTGTCGTTTCCCGCCAATCGTTGCCATACTTGCGCTCGGCATTCGCACTGCCGAAATTGAAGGAGCGCCACTCCTTGCCGTCCTGGTAGTACATAAACCGAGCGCCTTTGCCTTGGCCCCAGTAGCGTCCGAAGGGGCCGTCCGGCAACGGCAACTCGGCGAACCAGTGCTCCCGGTCGGTAACGGGCGTTCCTTCGCCGCCCGCCCCGACTCCCGTGGGTCCGTAGGACCAGAAAAGGCAACCCTCCGGATCAACCAGCCACCACTTGCCATCCACTTTCGCCGGGTAAAAGAATCCTGCGGCCTTCTGCTTCGGGCCGTTTTTCCAGCCGCCCCACTGGTTCCAGTCCGCCGGGCCAGGATAGGCGCTCATCTCGGCCTCTTCGTTCTTGAGACGAGCGGCAAAATCGGCATCCGAGTAGATTTTGTCGGGCCAGTCGGTGTGCCTATACTGGCCATACTTGTCCACGAACGGAAAGAAAGGGACCGGAGCAGGAACACCTTTTCCCTGCGCCGTCGCCGATTCGACAAGAACGTTTTGTCCGGCAACCGGATGGTCTAACCAGACCACAACTCGCGCGATGGCAGACGGGTCCACCGTATTATCCCGGACATTGATGTCCTTGAAGTACATGAAGAACGGCTTGAACGGGGCGTAGGTCGGGTTTTCGGGACGGCGCATCAGGCGCAGGCGCATTGTTTCCGTCTTTCCCGGCCCCAGCACCATGGCGGTGCGCACGTTATCCGTCACGCCTTTGGCGTCCGGGTTCTCCGCCCGCGCCCAGACGGCGACCGGCGCTTGACCGGGATTGCTCAGTGTCAAATAAAGAGAATCGTGGCGCGACAGATCCCAGACGCCGGTTTCCGGTGACAGCGTCAGTGTGGTTGTCGCGGTGGCCTGCAAACCGGCAGCGGTCGCTGGCTGGCGCAGCAGCGATAAGGCGTCTGGTGCAGCTGCTTGCGCCTGCGGCAGCGGGCAAACGAGGGCGCTGGCCATCGCCCCTAACACGGTCAGCGTGCCCCGTGGTCGCCAGTATGTTTTTGACTTTTTCATCTTCCTGTTTCCTGCCGTTGCAGCAGCCGCACGGGACCGAGCAGACCGGATTCCATGGAGGGGATGTCCTCATTCAGGCTGGCGAAGCCGATCCTGTGGCGCTTGCCCTCGGCTGCCGGCATATCACTACGGCGCCCATTCCAGGACAGAGACCGTCTGGGGCGGGACGTCCTCCAACGTCTCGCCCTGGCCCTGCCCCACCATTTGCAGGAATAGATGCAGCTGACGATCGCGCTTCCAAAGCACCGGGTCGTAGGTCGGCTCCCAGGCGCCAACGGACGGCTCGTACAGATCCACCAGCCGCCAATCGGCTCGATCCGGGTCGCGCGAGATCGCAACGGTAACACCGCCGCCACGCTCCTCGTCGCGAAAAACGACATAGACCCGGTTGTCGTCCCCGGCCAACACCTGAGGCCGCGAGATAGGAATGCGCCGAGTCCCCCCGCCACTCAGCTGGAACGCAAGCGTTCGCTCTCCCACCGTATTGGTGCGCCACTTCTGGCCGTCATGCCAGACCAGGTAGTATTGCGGCACGTCGCTGTTCTGGGGACGCCAGTACGTGGCGATCAGGGGGCGGTTGTTCGCATCGACCGTCATGGAGGTTTGATTGATCAGTTCGCTGTTCTGCGGCACCGGCTGAGCCACCTCCGCGTTTTCGGCAGTGATGGGAAGCGAGTACTTCTTCCCCGAGGAGGTTCGCCAGGTCTTTCCCTGATCGGGCGAGTAGGCATAGCAGATATCGTGGTTCGTGGCGACATCCGGCGTCTCCCGCCAGACCCAGGAGATGTGCAGGCCTCCCCTGCTATCGTTAGAGAGTCCATTCACATAGGCATTGCGCCGGCCCTGCCCGGCAAGGAGCGGATGCTGGAGCGCCTTCCACTGCGCTTTCTGGACATCATAGCGATTGAGCAGCACGTCTCCGCCGCCCGAAGCGCCCTGCCGGTAGAGAAACAGCAGGTCGCCGTCGGGCAGGTTGTAGAACTGGGGATACGTGACGCGGCTCTCCTCGTGCTTGGTCATCGAGATCGGCTCCGTCAACTCCAGCCCGCCCGTGCGCTTGCCTCGCGCGTAGCGAAGCGGCTGCCCGTGCATATCCCAGGACATGTGGAGCATCCCTTTGCCGTCCACCGCGATGGAGATGGAGTTATGGGCGTGCTTCACCTGGCCGGTATACGGCGTCTTTTCTACTTCCCAATCGGTAGCGCCGAGCTTTTCGCTTGGCGAGAATGACGCACCTCTCAGCATCATAGTAGGCGATGTACTGTGTGTCTTCGTGCGTGACCACGCTGTTCGTTCGGAACACGGGCGCGTTCACCGACGTCTGCGCCCAGCCCTCGCCCACCGGCACCAGACGAATACGCTTGTTCCTCACGTGCGCTCCTGTCCGCGCGTTTCCTGCGCGACAAGGCAAGCCACGGGCAGACAGGAAAAGAAAGAGATAGAAGAGCTTACACATTTTTTGTCTCCTGATGGCGCTTCCGGCTGAGAACCAGGATCAGGCATCCTTTCCTGTAGGCGGAAAGGCCGCGACAATCGTCACGGCTCTCCGAGGATAGGGGGGAGGTGCCCCGGCAGCGTCGCCCATGAGATCGCCCTCCGGCTGCCCTCCAGGAGCCCGTGTCTCTGTTGGAGACCGAGCGGCTGAAGCGGCCCTGGACGGCGCGCCTGACGCGGTGCAAGCGGCGGCTCTAAACGCGGGCGGCGCGCAACACTCAGAGCGACTTCAGGTAGGCGATCAGGTCCGCGGTCTCCTTGGGGGTAAGATCAGGTTTGCCGGTGAGCTGTGAGGGGCGGTGGTGCTCGGTCAGCACCTCCTCCAGGGTCTTCGCCCGGCCGTCGTGCAGGTAGGGGGAACGGCTGTAGACGCCGCGCAGGGGGGGCGGATTGAAGCCTTTCAAGGCGTCGTCGGGCGACTCCAGGCCGACGGTGAAGACGCCCGGGTTGGTGAAGTCGGGTCCGGCGTGGCAGGTGGCGCAGGCCTTGGCCTGGAACACGGACTGGCCGCGCTTGGCGGCGGCGGTGAGCGTGCCGTCGGGGTTCCGGTGGGGGCTGGGCACCCAGTCGAGCGTCTTCACGTAGGCCAGGAGGGCGTCGAGGTCGGCCTCGGTCGGCTCGGGGCCTTGCATGGACGTGATTATCGACTCGCGCAGGGATGTTCGCAGGTCTTTCTGCCAGCCGTGCCACATGTAGGGGGCTGTCTGGGCGACGCCGCGCAGGCTGGGCGTCTTTTTCAAGACGTTATACTTTTTGTCGTTGAACGTGTCAAAGCTGCCGCCGTTCGTGTGGCCCTCGACGTGGCAGGTGCTGCACGAGTACCACTGGTTGAACGAGCGCTCGGCGTCGTGGAAGATCGCCTGACCACGGCGCGCCAGCGACGGCTCTGCGGGGCCGCCAAGCGCGATGGTTTTGGTGATAATCCCCGCTTGAACGTCCACCACCTGGAGTGCGTTGCTCAGATAATTGGCGACGACGACGGTCTTGCCGTCCGGCGCGAACCGGACGGCGAGCGGACGACCGCCGAGCGGGATGCGCCGGAAGCGGGTCGGGTCGTCCAGGAGCTCGCGCTCGATGTGGTCGCCCGGCCCGCCGTAAGCCAGGAACCGGAGCGGCTGCCGCAGCAGGAGCAGCTCGTGCGTGCCGCCCGCCGTGATCGCGATGGTCTGCCCGTCCGGGCTGAGGGCGAGGCCGTCCACATCCCCGAACGCCTTGCCGCGCGGGTCGAGCGCGATCGCCTCGCGCGGCCCGGGCTGGCCGAGCGGGACGCGGGCCAGACGGCTGCCGACGACCCAGCCACGGTCGATGTTTACCTTCGTTGCCGGGAAGCCGCGGTCCGATAAGAAAGGCAAGTACGCCCACCGGGCATCGGGTGACACGGCGACGTGGCGCAGGTTGACCCCGTTCGTGCGCACGGTGTGCGCCACCGTGCCGCCGGCCGTCTCGATGACGCTCACGCTGGCCCCGCGCACGTTTGCGACCGCGAGCAGCTGCCTCGCTCCGCTCCCTGCCCCGTCCGGCGTCAGCGCGAGGTGCCACGGCTCCACGCCGACCGGGATGCGCCGGGCGACGGTCATGGTTTTCAAATCTACCACGGCGACGGCGTCCTCGCCCCCGAGCGCCACGTAGGCGCGGGACCCGTCGGGGGACAGGGCCACGCCGCGCGGCTCGTCCCCGACGGGGATGGTGCGGACGACGCGCAGGGCGTCGGGGGACACGGCGAGGACGGATACCGAATCGGACAGCCAATTGGTGACAATGGCGCGCTTGCCGCCGGCGGACAGGGCAACGTCGAACGGGCGCCTGCCGACCGGCGTTTCCGCGACGACCTTTCCGCTTGCCACGTCCACCAGCGAGGCGGAATCCGCCCCGCCGTTGGCCGTGACCGCCCAGTGCCCGTTTGCGGACAGGGCGACGCCGCAGGGCGAGCGGTCGCGCTCGGGCGGCGGTGCGGAAGCCGTTTCGACAGGGCGCAGGAACGCCCAAAGAAGGATCGCGGGGAGAGGGAGAAGCCAAGATTTGCGCACGCGGCACCTGCTTAGCCGAGGAACGAGTCGGGCGGGCGACAGATGCCGCCCGCCCGTTTGTGTTAGGAGGGTGTTACCGGGCTGAACCAGCCTGGCGAGTACGAACGATCGCTCACCCAGGAGTGGGTGTCTGCTTGTCCACAACCTCCTTGCCTTGCTTCACCGCCGTAAGGGCCAAGACGGCGTACTTTTTCGTCTCCGGCCGCTCGCCCCGCAGATCGCTCTGGTCACTGTCCTGGCGTCCCTTGTACCGGAAGACGCCGTCCTTGTCGATCACGACCAGGGTCGGGGTTGCGCGGGCGCCGAAGTACTCGGTTAGACCCGCCGGCGCGTTCGCCTTGTCATCGACCACCAGTCCGGTGAAGTTCTTGTCCGCGGCATACCGCTTGATGCGCTCGCTGGTCTCGTCCGTATCGGCATGAACGGCGATAAAAGCCGCGTCCTTGCCGTACTCCTGGACCATCTTGCCCAGCCGCTCCTCATAGGCTCGGGTGACCGGGCAGGTATAGCTCATCCAAACCAGCACGACGGGCTGCTTGCCTTTGTAGTCCGACAGCTTCACGGTGGACGGCTTGTCGGAATTCACCACCGTCAGGGTGAAGTCCTTGACGGGCTGATCGATCCGGGCTTTCTCCGACACCGTCTTGTTGGCGGCATTGGCGTTCTGTGCCTGGGCCGCCGTGCCTGCCAGCGCGCAGAGCGCCAGGGCGGACAGGCAGCTTACGATGCGTTTGCTCATGAGCACCCTCCTAACAGGTGGTTGTGCGTGACGTACATCTGCCATGAGGACAAATAACGTCCGTTTGTATTGTACCTTAATAATCCCCGATTGGTTCCCGCGCAGGGCGAGGTCTGACAACCCACATTTGCATAGCGTCGCCCAAAGGGACGCGTCCCCTCGGCATTAGCGAGCGGTCGCGGAGGCGTCTCCCGCCGGCTCGCCGCTGGTGTCGAACACCTCGATCGGACCATACTTTTTCAGAACTTCCTCGATTTGCTTGCGCTCGCCCACGGCGACAAGCTGGATGCGGTTCTCGCCCAGATACTTGCGGGCCACGCGCCGCACGTCCTCGGCGGTCACGGCCTCGAGCTTCGCCGGGTACGTGTCCCAGTAATCGGCGGGAAGGCCGTACTGCACCAGCTCCAGGGCGCGGCCCAGGAGGCTCGCGGGGCTTTCCAGCGTCCGCGCGAAGCTGCCTACGATGGCCCGCTTGGCGGCGTCGAGCTCCTGCCGCGAAACCGGCTCCTTCTGGATACGTTCGAACTCCTTCAGAAACTCGGCCACGGCGGGCGCGGTCACGGGCGTGCGGACGCTGGCGCTCGCCTCGACGACGCCCGGCCACCTGGGCGCGGAGAAGGAGGATCTCGCACCGTAGGTGTAGCCCTTATCCTCGCGCAGGTTCTGGTTGAGCCGCGCGCCGAAGTTGCCGCCCAGGATGCGGTTGGCCACGACCAGGGGCATGTAATCGGGGTCGGTCCGCGTGATGCCGATGTTACCGAAAGAGAGGAGGGTCTGCGCCGAGCCCGGACGGTCGATCAGGTAGATGCGCGTCGCCTCCTTGGGCGCGAACGTCGCGGCCGGCAGGGGCGGCTCGCCGCCCGCGGGCTTCCACGGGCCGAGGGCCGTCCGGAGCTTCTCGACGATCGTGCGGGCATTCACGTCGCCCACGATCCCCAGGATCGCGCCGCCGGGGCGGTAGAACCGGTCGTGGAACCGGGCGACGTCGTCACGCGTGATCGCCTGGACCTCCTCGACCGTAGGCGAGATGCGGGCGTACGGGGTGTTGCCGTAGAACACCTTCGCGGAAAGCTCCGAGGCCAGGAAACCGGGGTCGGAGCGCTGCTGGGCCAGGCGCTGCACCGTCTGGAACTTGACCCGGGCGAGCCGGTCGTCCGGGAACGACGGGTTCAAAAGCGCGTCCGCCATCAGGGTGATGAGCCGGTCCGTGTTCTCGGACAGGCCGCTGACGCTGATGCTGGCAAGCTCGGCCCCCGCGCTCGCGCCCAGGTTCGCGGCCAGCCGCTCGGTCTCGTCCGCGATCTGCTGGAACGTGCGCGTCCGGGTCCCCTCATCCAGCATCGCCGCCGTGATGTCGGCGACGCCCGGCTTGGTATCGAACAGGGATCCCGCCTTGAGCGACAGGGTGCAGCTGAAGGTCGGCAGCCGGTGGTCTTCCAGGACAAACACGCGCGCGCCGTTGGGGAGCCGGAACTCCTGCGGCCGGGGGAATTTGACCCGCAGAAGCTCCCTGGTGGCCGGCGCCTTGCCCTTGACGACCGTGGACCGGCGGGCGGGGGGCGCGGCCACGCCGCCCGTCTCCTGCGCCGGCGCCGCGCCCCCGGTGACGAGAAGCGCGAGCAGAGGGAGGAGCCACCTACCCCGGGGGTACCCGGTCGCACGTACCACTTCTGCTTCGCGCGGGGCACTTGACGCTTTCGCCGCTAGCTCCCCCTTCCCTCGGCCCCCCGTTCCGTGGGTGGGATGGGGGCGGGGGGGTTAGGTTCATGGGGCGGTTGCTCCCTTCGGCGCCGCGGGCGCGCCGCCCGCGGCGGGAAGCGCGATGACGACCACGCGGTTGTTTCGGGTGAGGTACTTGTGCGCCACGCGGCGCACATCGGCGGCGGTCACGGTCTGGAGGCTGCGAAGCTCCGTGTTGATGCGGTCCGGGTTGTCGTAATAGATCGCGTACTGCGCCAGGGCGCCGGCGCGGCTCTGCGCGCTCTGCAGCCGGCCGATAGCCTGGGCGCGCGCCTGCGTCTTGACCTTGGCAAGCTCCTCGTCGGTGACGCCGTCCTGCTGGATGCGCGCGATCTGCGCGTCGATGATCTTTTCCACCGCGGCGACATCGGCAGACCGACTATCCCCGCCGCGCGGAAGGTTCGCCGTCACGAGGAACAGGCCCGGTCCGCGCGACTCGAAGATCCCGGCCCCGACGCTGGTGGCGAGATCCTTCTCGATGAGGGCGGGGTACAGCCGCGACGTGCGGCCCGAGCTCAGGACCTCGCCCAGCAGGCTCAGCGCGAAGAAGTCCGGGTGGTTGCCGGGCACCGCCGTGTAGGCAGCGCCATAGCGTGGCGACGGTGCGAGCGGATCGTTGATGGTTTTGCGCCGCTCGCCGCGCCCCAGGGGTTCGTTGACGCTGACAGGCGCGGGCGCGGGCTGCCGCGGGATCGGGCCGAAGTACTTCTCGATCTTGGCCCTGGCCTCGTTCACGTCGAAGTCGCCGGCGAGGGCCAGGGCGGCGTTGTTGGGGGCGTAGTAGATTTTGAAGAACTGCCGCACGTCGTCGAGGTCCGCCGCATTCAGGTCCGCCAGCGAGCCGATGGTGCTGTGCTTGTAAGGGAAGCTCTCGTAGGCCAGGTCCAGGATCGTCTCGAACACCTGCCCGTAGGGCTGGTTGTCGTATCGTTGCCGGCGCTCCTCCTGGACCACGGCGCGCTGGTTGTCCAGGTTCTCCTGGCTGATGTCCAGCCCGCGCATCCGGTCCGCCTCCAGGAAGAGGAGCAGATCGAGCTGGTTGGCAGGCAGTACCGCGTAGTAGTTCGTGCGGTCCTGGTTGGTCGTGCCGTTCAGGCTCCCGCCGTTGTTCTGGATCAGCAGGAAGTGCTCCCCCCTGCCGACGTTGGCCGATCCCTGGAACATCATGTGCTCGAACAGATGGGCGAAACCGGTCCGTCCCGGCCGCTCGTTGCGTGACCCGACATCGTAGGTCACGTTGACGGCGATGACCGGCGCCGTCTTGTCCGGCGCGAGCAGCACGCGAAGCCCGTTCGGGAGCCGGTAGTCGATGAACTTGACTTCCGGCACCTTGGCGGCGCTGTCGTGTGTCTGTGTCCCCGCGCTTTCTTGCGGCGCGAGGGCCGCCAGGGCGGCCATCGAAGCCGCCGCGATAAACGTACGTCGTCGCATCACGCTTCCTTATACGGGATTGTGCTGGCGCTTTATCCCGGCGCCGTCACTCTTCCGGGCGGTCGCCCGGGGGGATGCCGCGCTCGGAGGCCCGACCCCAGACGTGCGCCGTGAGGTCGCTCTGGACGCGTATCTGGCACGAAAGGCGATACTGCGCGATGAGCTCCGGGTCTTCCAGCGCGTCGCGCTCCGCGTCGCTCATGGGCGGGACCTCGCCCTCCAGTATCTCGACGCGGCAAGTGGTGCAGCGGGCGTTGCCGCCGCAGCGGTGCAGGATGTCGATCCCGGCGTCCTCGATGGCGAGCACCAGCTTCTTCCCGGCGGGGACCTCAAACGATTTTTCGCCTTCCACGGTGACAATGGGCATGGGCTGTCCTCCTGATTGTTGCGGTACCGGCGTCGCCGCGCTCCCGATCGCGCCAGCGACGCCGGTATTATACCCGTGTCCCCGGCGTTCTACGTCGCGCCGAGCGCCTCGGCTTCCAGGGTGGCGGCTTCCCACTCGGCGATCCGGCTGGCGACCGCATCCTTGACCCGGGCGTATTCGTCGGCCAGGGAAAGGGCGGCGTCCGCGGAGGCCGGGGCGGAGAGTCCGGCCTCGATCTCTTTCAGGCGCGCTTCCAGCGCCTCCACGTCGGCTTCCAGAGCGGCGACGCGCCGGGCGGCCCGCTGCCGCTCTTTGGAGAGCTGGTGGGCATTCAGCCCGCGCGCGGGGGCGGAAGCGGGCGCCGCGCCGTTCCTTGTGCCGCTCACCTTCGCGGCGGGCGCGGGTGTGCGGGGCGGGGGGGGCCATACCGCGGTATCACGCGCCTCGCGGTAGGCGCTGTAGGGGCCGGGGAAGAGCGTCACTTTGCCGCCGCCCTCCAGGGCCATGGTCCGCTTCGTCACGGCGTCCAGGAGGGTGCGGTCGTGCGAGACGAGGAGCAGCGTGCCCTCGTAGCGGTTCAGCGACTCGGTCAGGGCGTCGCAGGAGTCGATGTCGAGGTGGTTGGTCGGCTCGTCCAGGATCAGCAGGTTGGCGGGGGACAGCACCATCAGCGCCATCGCCAGCTTGGCCCGCTCCCCGCCCGACAGGGCCGAGACCGGCTTGAACACGTCCTCGCCCGTGAACAAAAACTTCGCCAGATGCGCCCGCGCCTGCCCGACCGTCATCCCGGCGCGCTCATAAAAGTTTTCCAGCACGCTCAGGTCCGGATCGAAGTCGTCGGCCTCCTGCCTGTGATAGGCGACGGTGACGCCGTGCCCGCGCCGCACCGTGCCCGCGTCGGGCGTCTCGTCGCCCAGCACCATCTCGAGGAAGGTGGTCTTGCCGGCCCCGTTGGGGCCGACGATGCCCACCCGCTCCCCGCGCTCGATCGCGAACGTCGTGTCCTGGAGCAGGACCTTCGGGCCGTAGCGCTTGGTGGCGTGCTCGCACACCACCACCTCGCGCCCCGACCGCCCCGACGATTGCAGGCGCGTCTTCATCGCGTGCCCTTCGCTCACCGGCCGCTCCACCCGCTCCATCCGGGCGAGCGCCTTTTCGCGGCTCTTGGCCTGGCGCGACAGGTTGCCCTCCTTGTTCTTGCGGATAAAGGCCTCGAGCCTCTCGATGTCCTGCTGCTGCCGCTCGTACTCCTCCTGCTGACGGAGCCGATCCGCCGCCCGCCGCTCGCGATAGGCATCGAAGCCACCGGAGTAGACGGTGACGCGCTGCGACTCCACCTCCCAAACGGTCTGGGCGACCGTGGAAAGCAGCCGCCGGTCGTGCGAAACGACGAGGACGGCGCCCGGGAAGCGGGTGAGGAAACCCTCCAGCCATTCCACCGCGCGGATGTCCAGGTGGTTCGTCGGCTCGTCCAAAGCCAGCACATCGGGCGCGGAGACGAGGAGCTTCGCCATCGAAAGGCGCGTCTTCTCGCCGCCGGAGAGCACCGAGACCGGCTTGTCCAGATCGGCGTCCTCGAACCCCATCGCGACCAGGGCGCCCAGAAGATTGTCCCGGGCGTGGTCGCCCCCGGCGAACTCGAACCGGTCGCGGGCGGCGGCGTAGGCGTCCAGCGCGTCCTCGTCGTCGGGGCGCTCGGCGAGGAGCGCCTCGGTCTCGCGCAGGCGGGCCTCGGCGTCGAGCAGGGCGTTCAGGGCCGTTTCGGCCTCCTGGCGCACCGTGCGGGTCTGGTCCAGGTCCGCGGCCTGGGCGAGGTACCCGATGCGCACACCCCGCGCGACGCGCACGCTGCCGGCGTCGGGCGTTTCCGCGCCGATCAGCAGGCGCAGCAGCGTCGTCTTACCGCCGCCGTTCTTGCCGACGATGCCGATCTTCTCGCCGCGCGCCACGCGCAGGTTCACCGTCTCGAGCACCCGCTGGGGCCCGAAATCTTTGCCCACATTGGAAACGGTAAGGAGGCTCATACCACTATCGATTGTATCGGCGCCGGGCGCGGCTGTCAAACGGGAGCCGCGTCTTTTCACGAACAAGAAAAGGGATCCGCCGTCGCTGAAAAAGAGAAGCTTGCACACCGCTTTCTCTGTTGCACTCACATGCATGTGAACTATAGTGTGTCTGCTCGGACGAACGGATACTAAATTGCATTTGTCGCTATTAACAGATAATAAAACAAATCTAAAATACCGACAAAACTTTACTTTTTTATTTTGACATTTAAACTACCTTTGGTATAATAGGTGACGGGTATGCTGCTCACGCTCGTTCCAACTGTGTCAAAGTAGTAGAAGTAATAAAAAAGTAGTAGAGATAGTAAAGGAGCTTCTAATGCGCGTCCCTTCCTGCTCCATCTCCTTCATCTGGCGCCGCCTCGCGGGGCGAGGCACAACCAGCATGGCGGTCTTGTTGCTGTCGTGCTTGTTGTCAATTACCTTCTTACCCGCCCGGGCGGGTGAACTTTCCCGCAAAGGTGACCTGTTCTTATCCTACAAGAGCGACCTGTTCCTGCTGCGGAAGATGGCGGCGAAGCCGACATCCGGCTGGTCGTCGGTCATCGTGCGGCTGGATGGCCCCCTGATGCTCGGACACAAGAGCCGGATCCATGCTCTTGGCGGCTATGTGTATCGCCACTTGCCCCTCATCGAGTCCATGGCCGTGCGCGTGCCCAACAAGAACTTGTCCCGCTTGGCCGCCCTGCCCTTTGTGCGGCGCCTGTCCGCCGATGCCCAGGTGAAGAAGAGTGACGAGTTCACGGTCGGCTCCAGCCGGGCCGATGTGGCCTACAGCCAGTATCGGCTGACGGGCGACGGCGTCACCGTGGCCGTGATCGATAGCGGCATCCGCGGCGGCGCGGATCTGAACGAGAACCAGAGGTCGCGCATCCGTGCCGACGTTAACTTCGTGCCGGGCACCAATTCTGCCGACGACCAGTGCGGTCACGGCACGCACGTGGCCGGCATCATCGCCGGCAACGGCCGATCCTCCACGGGTCCCCGATATTACCGCACCTTCTACGGCATCGCCCGCGAAGCCAAGCTCGTTAACATCCGCGTGCTCGACGCCCGGGGCGCCGGCACCGTCAGCAACGTCATCGCCGGCATCCAGTGGGTGGTGAACAACCGGAGCGCCTACAACATCCGCGTGATCAACCTGTCCCTGGGCCATCCCGTGGGCGAGAGCTATGCGAACGATCCGCTGTGCCGGGCGGTCGAGCAGGTGTGGAAGGCCGGCATCGTCGTGGTCTGCGCCGCCGGCAACGCCGGGCGTTTGCAGCCCCTGCCCTCCCTGCTCCTGACCAACGAGGGGTATGGCACCGCCTTCGGCGCGGTCCACTCCCCGGGCAACAGCCCGTACGTCATCACCGTGGGCGCCATGAAGCCTACGGGGGGCGGGCGTGCGAACGACCGCATCGCCACCTACTCCAGCCGCGGCCCGTCCCGCC
>JAUJNC010000096.1 GCA_030446525.1 Armatimonadaceae bacterium | reverse complement strand
GATGGACATCCTGCGCGACCGCGAGCGCGGCGTGCTGCGCTACAACGACTTCCGCGAGGAGATGCGGATGCCGCGCGTGCGGTCGTTCGACGAGCTCACCCCCAACAAGGAATGGGCCGAGCAGATCCGCCGCGTCTACAACAACGACCTCGACAAGGTGGACCTGCAGATCGGCATGTACGCCGAGCCGCTGCCGCCCGGCTTCGGCTTCTCGGACACGGCCTTCCGCGTCTTCACCCTGATGGCGCCCCGACGGCTCAAGAGCGACCGGTTCTTCACGACGGACTACACGCCGCGGGTTTACACGCAGGTAGGTATGGACTGGATCAACGACAACGACATGTCCAGCGTCCTGCTGCGGCACTATCCTGAGCTCGCTCCAGCGCTTCGGGGCGTCCAGAACGCGTTCGCGCCCTGGAATCGGGTCATGTAGATCCGCCGCGGCGGCCGCGCGGGTCCGCTCCTCGGCTCTTTGGGTAAGACAGGCTTTCACAGGTGGTCCCATGAGTTTCGACACAATCTTTCAGCCGCTTTCGTTTCGCAAGTTGGAGGTCAAGAACCGCATCTTCCGGTCCAACATCTCGGGACGGTTCGATAATTATGACGGTTCCGGCAACCAGGCCCGGATCAACTGGGAGACCAAGTTCGCGCGCGGCGGCGTCGGGGCCATTGTCAGCTCCTTCGTGCCGGTCCACGTCCGCGGCCGGATCATCCCCAACTACGCCATGATCGACGGCGACGACAAGATCCCCTTCTGGCGCGCCGTGGGCGAGTCGGTCCACGAGTACGACTGCAAGTTCATCCTTCAGCTCAGCCACTCCGGGCGGCAGCAGGATGTCGCGGGCGTCGAGAACCAGTACAAGCCGGCCCTGAGCTCGACCAGCGAGACCGAGTCGTTCCACGGGCTGGTCGCCCGGGCGATGACGATCGAGCAGATCCAGCAGACCGTGAACGACTTCGCGCAGGGGGCGCGCCGCGCCCGCGAGGCCGGGCTCGACGGCGTGGAGCTGCACGGGGCCAACGGCTACCTGATCACCCAGTTCCTCAGCTCCGCGATCAACGACCGCCGGGACCAATACGGCGGGTCGCTGGAAAACCGAGCCCGCTTCGTCCGCGAGATCGTTGCCGCGATCCGCAAGGAGGCGGGGGAGGACTTTCATCTCCAGGTCAAGATCAGCGCGGTGGACTACGGCAACGCCCTGTTCCCCTGGGAGAAGAAGGGCACGACGCTGGCGGAGTCGATCCAGGTCTGCAAATGGCTGGTGCAGGACGGCGTCGACGCTCTGCACGTCTCGACCGGCAACATGTTCCCCCATCCGCGCAACCCGATGGGCGATTTCCCGGTCGAGCACGCCGTGCGCTGGTACGACATCATGCTTTCCAGCGGCGTCCACACGTACCGCAACTACCTGTTCTTCCGCAACCCGGTGCTGAAACGGGTGTTTAAGTATTTCTGGCGCCGGACCCAGGAGCCCGCGGACAAGATCGAGGGCGCCAACGCGCCGCACGCGCATGCGATCCGTGACGCGATCCGGCAGATGGACGGCGGCAGGGACGTGCCGGTCATCTGCACGGGGGGCTTCCAGACCGCCAGCAAGATCCGCCAGGTGATCGAGCAGGGCGACTGCGACGCCGTCTCGATCGGCCGGCCCCTGGTCGCCAACCCCGACATGGTCGAAAGGTACTTCGCGCGCGGGGAGGAGATACCCCAGGCGAAGCGCTGTACCTACTGCAACAAATGCCTGCTTAACGTGCTCGAAAACCCGCTCGGCTGCTACGAGCTGTCCCGTTATGACGGCGACTACGACGCCATGATTGACGAGGTCATGTCTGTCTATCATCCCAGGCCGTTCTATAATCCGAGACCGTTCATGAATCCGAGGTCGATCAAGTAAGTGGCCCTTTGGCGCCCTCTCTCGTCCCCAGGGGCAGGTCGGAGGGCCTTGCGGAAACACAGGAAACGACGATGGCGATCACGCGCACCACCTACCGCGACTATCAAGAACGTCTCACGCCGGTGGAAGCCGAACGGAACCGGCGGGCGACCCGGCGCCGCTACCTGCTGGGGGCCATAGTCCTGCTCCTGGCGATCTACCTGGCCTACCGGTATGCTCCCAACCGGCCGGTCACCTACGCCAACATCGAGGAGCACTTCAAGTACGGCTCGATCGGCAGTGATATCGAAAACGGCCTGCCGCTGCGGATCATCAAGGTCCTGCCGCGCATGTTCCCGGAGTATCTCCCCTCAGGCGCGCCCCGGGACTACACGGCGTTCGGGTTCATCCAGGAGCCCGGCCGCGAGATGCCGGTGGGCTTCTCCACCCGGCGGCGGATCGTCGACCTGGTCGGGCTCAACTGCTCTGCCTGCCACGTCGGCGTGGTGCGCGCCTCGGAGCGGGACGCCCCCAAGCGCTATCTGGCCATGCCCTCCAACACGGTGGACGTGCTCGGCTTCTTCCAGTTCCTTTTTAAGTGCGCGGGCGACAAGCGCTTCACGCCGGAGAAAGTGCTGGCCGAGATGGACAAGGACGGGCGCCTGTTCCCGCTGGAGCGCCTGATCAACAAGCGCGCGGTTTCCGAGCTGCGGACCGGGCTTCTGGTCCGGCAAGCGCAGTTGAGTGGCTTCCTCAGCGCCCCCGGCCATCCCGGGTTCGGCCCCGGGCGGGTGGACACCTTTAACCCCTACAAGGTGAACCAGTTCGCCGAGCACTACCGGGGCGGCGTGCCCAACGAGGAGTGCTTCGGGACAGTGGACTTCCCCTCGATCTGGAACCAGAAGATCCGCCATGGAATGCAGCTGCACTGGGACGGCAACAACACCTCGGTCCGCGAGCGCAACCTCAGCGCCGCCTTCGGCGCCGGGGCGACCCGTGAGAACGTCGACTTGCAGTCCATCGCCCGCATCGAGGGGTGGATGGACGCTCTGCCGCCGCCCAAGTACCCCTTTCCCATCGACCAGGCGCTGGCCCGGCGGGGTGAGGCGATCTACGATCGGCACTGCTTCGACTGCCACGGCGTACGGCAGGAGGGCGGCAAAACCGAGATCGGCAAATATGTCGGCAGGGTGGACCCGATAGGACAGATCCGGACCGACCCTTATCGGCTGAACTCCTACACGGAAAAGCTGCGTAACCTGCAGTTGGAGTACGGCAAAGGGTACCCCTGGCAGTTCAAGAACTTCCGCAAGACCGACGGGTACGCGAACGCGCCCCTGGACGGGATCTGGGCGCGCGCGCCGTACCTGCACAACGGCTCGGTCCCGACCCTGTGGGATCTGCTGCTGCCGGAGGCGAAGCGGTCAAGCCGCCTGCTTTCGTCGGGGGGCAAGCCGTTCTTCTATATCGGGCACGGCGTTTACGACCCCAAGAACGTCGGCTTCCGGACCGACGTGAAAGAGATCGGGGGCCGCCCGTCCTACGTCTTGGACGTCACGGCGATCAGCAACAGCAACAAAGGCCATACCGGCAAGGAGTATGGGACGGAGCTGCCGGACGCGGACAAGTGGGCGCTGATCGAGTACATGAAGACGCTGTGAGATTGCAAGATGAACTTTACGCTGTCTGGTTCGTCGCGTCGTGGTGGCTGGGCGCGATCGTCAACATCGCGCTCGGCGTTTTCCTCCTGATTGCGCCCGATACGCTTCTGGGATGGTTCGGCCTGCCACTCACACGGGATGCGATGGGCTGCGCCTGGCCGCGCTCCTCTGATCCTGATGAGCCTTTTCTACTTCCCGTCGGGCGCGATCCGTTCCGCTACCGCGCCGCCGCATGGCTCCCCGTGCTGGCGCGCGTGGCGGGCGCGGTTTTCTTCTTCGCCGCCTTCCTCCGGTATTTCCTGTTCGGGCGATGGAGTTGACGTTCGCGGTCTCCGAGGGCATGCTGCTGCTGCTCGCCTTCCGCGCCGGGGAGCGGCCTGGGGGCGCGCCGGTACTGTCCGCCCGGAAACGCATCCTCGGCGCTTTTCTAGCGCCACGGGCGTGCTGATCGTCATCCTCGCGGCCGGCTGGTACCACCTGTTCCGTGAGGTCCCCGTCGCCTACGCCAGCGAGGACGAGTACTACAAGTACGGCTCCGTGGGGACCGAGGCGCAGGCCGGCATCCCCTACTGGGTGTGGCGGCGCCGCCCGCGCTTTTTCCGGAGCACCTGAGCGCCGGCGCGGACGGAAGCACTCGACGGTGTCGGCTTCCTCGATGACACCGGCGACACCTTCCGCTGGGACCGGACCGGCGGGAAAAAGTACGAAACGCCCGTCGGCTTCTCCGTCAAGACGATCGGCTTCCCGCGCGTGGGCATCAACTGCGCGACGTGCCACGTCGCCACCTACCGGACCTCCGAGGATGCGAAGCCCACGCTGGTGCTCGGCATGCCCGGCCAGCGGTTCGACGCGCAGGCCTATCTCCGCTTCCTGTACGAGTGCGCCGATGATCCGCGCTTCACGGCGGACAACCTGTTGCGCGAGATCGGCAAGCATACGAAGCCTTCGCCCGTGGAGAGTGCCCTGTATCGCTTCGTGATCATCCCTCAGACCTCGACAGGGCCTGCTGGAGCAGAAGCGGCGCTCCGCCTGGATGGATACCCGCCCGCGCTGGGGCCGCGGCCGCATCGATCCGTTCAACCCCGTCAAGTTCGGCCTCCTGAACCAGCCCGTGGACCACACCATCGGCAACTCGGACATGATGCCCCTTTGGGAGATGGCGGACAAAGAGGGCTGGTCGTATCACCTGGACGGGCTGAACACGTCGCTCACCGAGGTCGTGCGCAGCTCGGCGCTCGGGGACGGCGCCACGGAGCACTCCATCCCACTGGAGGATCTGAATCGGCTCCAGAAATACCTTGCTCGGCTGTCACCCCCTCCCTATCCCCGGCTGTCGCAAACGCCGGAGGCGGTGGCGCTGCGGCAGGCCGGGAAGCGGATCTACCAGCGCGAAAACTGCGGAACCTGCCACGACGCCGGCGGCAAGCGGTTCCGGCAGGTGATCCCGGTCCGGGAGAAAGAGCTGGGCACGGACGAGCACCGGCTGGAGATGTGGACCGCGAAGGCGGCGAAAGCGTACAACGGCTACGTGCGCAACCCGGATTGGCGCTTCCGGGCGTTCCGGGACATGCCGGGCTACACCGCGATCCCCCTGTACGGCCTGTGGCTGACCGCGCCCTATCTGCACAACGGCTCGGTGCCCACCCTCCGGGACCTGCTGAAATCCCCGAAGGACAGGCCCCGCCTGTTTTACCGCGGCTACGACGTGTACGACTTCGAGAACGTCGGGTTCGTCTCCACCGGCGAGCAGGCCGAGCGATTCGGGACCCGGTTCGACACGTCGGAGCCGGGGAATGGGAACCAGGGGCACCTGTACGGCACGCGCCTCCCCGAGGCGGAAAAGCGCGCGCTCCTGGAATACCTGAAATCCTTGTGAAGGCAGAGTATTCCTACTATATCGCTGAAGAACACGTGGGAGCCCCCAAGAAGGGGGAAAACTATTCGTGCCCAAAACTGCCCCGCTGGCACGAGAATAGTCAATCTACCTTGCTTCAAGGGGCAGGCGGAGAAAAGAATGAGAACCCGACTTTCTCGCAGAGATTTGCTGAAAATTGGCGCAGGTGGTCTTCTTGCCAGCTTGGCAGTGAAGCCGGAAGATGTTTTTGGAGGGGGCAGCCGATCACTCCGGCGGAGTTCGGATGATCCCATCGAATTTATCGTGGTCGGTTCCGGCGCGGGCGGGGGGCCTCTGGCCTGCAATCTTGCGAAGGCGGGCCACAAGGTCGTCCTGATCGAGGCCGGAGGCGATGAGGCCGATGATATCGCCGCGTTCCCCGCTTTCCACACGTTGACTAGCGAAGACCCCCGCATCAGCTGGGCGTTTTTCGTCCGTCACTACGCAAACGATGAACGCCAGCTCAAAGATACCAAGTTTGTCGCAGAACGAGACGGCGTGTATTATCCGCGCGTCGGAGGGCTGGGCGGATGCACGGTGCACAGCGCCCTGGTCGAGATGTATCCGAGCAACTCGAACTGGGATGACATCGCTGCCCTTACCGGCGACTCCAGCTGGCGCGCCACGAACATGCGGAGGTACTATGAACGATTCGAGCAGTGCCGCTACGCCGTTCCGCAGCGCGGGAACCCCTCACGGCATGGGTTTCATGGCTGGCAACCGGCGGAGTTCACGAATCCGCAAGTCTTCGCCGAGGACGAAAAGCTTCAGCGCGTTCTGCAATCCGAGGTTCAGGCACTAGGATTGGATCCTGGGACCATCAACCGGTACTTCAGTGCGCAGCTTGACCCGAACGACTGGCGCGTGCTGGAGAACCGCGAGGGGCTTTACAACACCCCGCTGTTCATGCAAAACGGTCGGCGGGTGGGGCCGCGCCAGTTGATCCGGCAAACCGCAGCCGCGTTTCCCAACAATCTAATCGTCAAGCTGCATACCCTGGTGACGCGCGTGCTGTTTGAAGGCACGACGGCGGTGGGCGTCGAGTTCCTGGAAAGCCCCCATCTCTACCGCGCCGACCCGAATGCCAGCCAGCAGGGAGAGGAGCCGGTACCCAGACAAACGATGCGCGTTACACGCGAGGTGATCCTGGCGGGGGGAGCCTTCAACAGCCCGCAGCTCCTCAAGCTGTCGGGAATCGGGCCGGCGGCCGAGCTGAGCGCGCTTGGCATTCCGACTATCGTGGACCGACCGGGCGTGGGCGAGAACTTGCAGGACCGCTACGAAGCGGTCGTAATCACGGAGATGAACTCCGACTTCACGTTCGGCAGCACCTGCAGACCGGGGCAGGCGGATGATCCCTGCCTTAGCCAATGGCTGCAAGGCGGGGGACCCTACACGTCCACCGGCGTACTCAACTTCGTCTTGAAGAAGACGAACACCGCGATCAGCAACAATCGCCCTGATCCCGACATCTGCATCCTGGGCGGGCCCGCTCGCTTCTCCGGGTATTTTCCCGGCTATTCCCTCGAGGTCGCCACAATAAGAAACCAGTACACCTGGGCGGTCCTCGCGGCGCACACGGTCAACCGCGGCGGAACCGTGAAGCTGCGCTCCGCCGATCCACGGGACACGCCCCTGATCAACTTCCACTACTTCGAGGAAGGCACCGACACGAATCTCGAAGACCTGAATTCGGTGGTGGACGGCATCGAGATCCTCCGGCAGATGAACTCACACCTCACGGACATCGCAAACGGTGAGCTGATTCCCGGTCCAGAGGTGGACACGCGTGAGGAACTCGCGGAATTCGTTCAAAACGAGGCGTGGGGTCATCATGCTTCGTGCAGCAACAAGATGGGCCCCGCAACCGACCCGATGGCGGTGGTAGACACGAACTTCCGGGTCCATGGAACGCAGAACCTGCGTATCGTCGACGCTTCCGTCTTCCCGCGCATCCCCGGATACTTCATCCTCACGCCGATCTATATGATCAGCGAAAAGGCGAGCGACGTTATCCTCGCGGATCACGGCTCCGCCACCGACGTGACCCACCAGGTCAGCGTCACGCGCGGCGGCTTCCGGCGCGACCGGGCGACGGGACGGTACCTGCAGGAGGTCACGCTGACCAACACCGGCGGCAGTCCTATCTCCGGCCCGGTGTCGCTCGTACTGGACGGACTGAGCGGCAACGCTTCCCTGTTTGGTGCAGCCAGCGTCACCAGCACCCTCGCCCCGCTCGGCAGCCCGTTCCTGGATGTGGATCCAGGCGGGAACGACATTCTCAGTCCGGGCGAGTCGATCACGGTGGTGCTGGAGTTCGTCAACCCTGCCGACACCGCGATCGACTACCTGTACGGCGTGCGCGTGCTGGCGGGCACGGGGATGCGGTAGAAGGAGGAACCCACATGCGCAACACGAAATTCTCGATCCTGGCCGGACTGCTGGCCTGCGCCCTGCTCACGGCGCCGGCGGCGCAGGCGGACCTGGGCTTTAACGTCCAGATGAGCACCGCCGCGCTGGTGGGACACGGGGCGGGCCCCTTCTCACTCGACTTTCAATTCACCGACGGCGACGGCGCGGCCAACAACACCGTCACCCTCACGAACTTTGCCTTCGCAGGTGGCAGCGCCACGGGAAGTCCGCTGACGCTCCTGGGCGGCACCTCGGGCAGCCTGACCGGCGGGGTGACGCTCCCGGGCAGCTCGTTCCTGGCGGAGTTCGAGCAAGGCTTCACGCCGGGCAGCCTGCTCTCCTTCGACGTGCAGATGACGACGAACTTCGCGGGAGGGACGCCGGACAGCTTCACGTTGGCGATTCTGGACAACACGGCTTCGGAACTGCCGACCCGAAGCCCTTCCGACGTCTTTCTGCGGATCGACGTCACGGGAGCAAGCCCGACGATCCAGACGTTTGCCAGCGATCCGAGGCAGGCACCGGCCGGTGGTGGGACGGCGCTCTCGATCCCCGCGCCAACGATCCTTATACCGGAGCCGGGCACGGCCGCTCTGGTCGTCTCAGGGTTGTTGCCCGTGCTGGGAATAGTGGGGCGGCGCCTCCGGGCCTGACCCGGGTATCGGCACAACGCGACGAAATCCATAGCCTCGCTTTTAGTTCGGTTGACCTGAGCTTTGGCATTGTCCAGAGCATTCTTCTCGTCCTGCTCCTCCCGGAGGAGCAGGACTCCTGAAATCAAATCCCGGTTTCGGCGTAACGGATGGGAGCGGGGAGGTTCACCCGCCCGGAGCGTACGCCAGAGGCACAGAGCAATGTCCCGGAATATTCCTACCGTATCGCTGCTGGACAGCCTCTCCTATAACCTGGGCCAGGTGGTCCCCGCGTACCTGCAGGGGCTCTTCACCCGGAACCGGTCCTGGGTCTCCTTCTGGACGAAGTTCCACCCGGATCCCCTGTCGGTCCGGTTCGGCCGTCGCCTGCGCCGGAAGTACGGGAGCGACTATCTCTACATCCGCATGCTCACCACCCGGTCCCTGCTGGTCCTGGACCCGGACGGAATCCGGCGCGTGCTGGACCGCTCGCCGGACATCTACGCCGATGCCCGGCTCAAGCGCGACGGCATGTCGCACTTCCAGCCGGGCGCCGTCACCATCTCCCGGGGCGCCGAGTGGCGGGACCGCCGACAGTTCAACGAGGCGGTCCTGGACGCGGGCCGGGGGGCGCACCGGTATGCGGACTATTTCCTGTCGATCATCCGGAGCGAGATCGACTCCCGGCGGGAGGAGGGTCCCTGCCGCTCCTGGGCGGACTTCGAAGCCCTGTTCGATAAGATCAGTGTGCGGATCATCTTCGGCCAGGCGGCGCGGGACGATGCCGCCCTGATGGGGACGCTGAAGAAGATGATGCGGGAGAGCAACCGGGCGTTTGGTCTGCGTAAGTCCCGGCATTTCGACGGCTTCTACGACCGGATACGGGGCTACCTTCATTCCCCGGAGGAGCACAGCCTCGTGGCCCTGTGCGCGCAGGCGCCGTCCACCGAGACGACCCGCATGGAGAACCAGATCCCGCACTGGATGTTCGCGATGAACGAGACCCTTTCCGCGAACACCGCGCGCGCCCTGGCGCTCATCGCCTCCTACCCGCCGGCACAGGAGCGGGTGCGCGCGGAGATGGCGAGGGCCGATCTGTCCTCCGCGCAGGGCGTCGACGGACTCAAATATTTGGAAGGGTGCGTCCAGGAGGCGATGCGCCTGTGGCCGACCACGCCCTGGCTGATCCGGGAGACCGTGGCCCAGGACGTTCTGGGAGGCATGCCCCTGCCTCCGAAGACGCAGGTGGTCATCCTCAACAGCTTCAACCATCGCGACCGGGAAAGGTACCCCGACGCGGACACCTTCCGGCCGGAGCTGTGGCTGGACGGCGGCGGGGTCGACTACCGTTTCAACCACCTCAGCAACGGACCCCAAGGATGCGCCGGCAAGGAGCTCGCTTTATTTCTCGCCAAGGCCTTCCTGGCGACGCTGCTCCAACGGGACCGGTACCTGCTGCGAAAGCCGGTCCTGGACCCCGGTCGGCCCTTGCCTGACCGGTTCAACTACTTCGA
Source organism: Armatimonadaceae bacterium (assembly GCA_030446525.1). Next base: position 5,652 of record JAUJNC010000096.1, on the reverse strand, counting down.
CGTCGTCTTTGCCCACCCTCCGCACTGACCGTTCCGCCAACAAGTACGTGATCTCGGAGTGTGGCAATGGAAACCAGGGCCACAGTGAGGTGGATCATGCAGGCTGTTTCTCTGCCGCCTATCGACGACAACGGCAAAGGAGCGCAGGACAAGCAGCAGACAGCGCAGGATGCGAAGAGGCTTGCGCGAGAGCTGGCGGATGGGCTGGGAAGGTTCGCTCTGTTCGAGGAGAGCCGCGTGCCGGTGCGCGAGGTGCGGGTCGCGGTGACGATGGTCGGTGGCACGTCGCTGGCCGTGTACGAGTGCGGCGTCGCCCAGGAGCTGTTCCGCATGGTCCACGGACAAGGGCTCTACGGCTTGCTCAAGCGCCTTACCCAGTCACACGCCTATATCGACATCTTGTCCGGGACCTCGGCGGGAGGCATCAATACGATCTGTCTGAGTGCTGCCCTGAGCAACGGGACAGATTTCCGACCGTTGCGGGAGACCTGGATCAATTTGGCGGGGATCGATGCCCTGCTGCAAAGCCCGACCGACCGAAGCGTCACGGCATTGCTGCGTGGCAATGGCTACTACCTGGAGACACTGACGCGGGAGTTCGAACGCTTGACAGACCCGCTGGAAGTGCCGCGCTGGAAGCCCGGCATCCCGTCGGGTGCGCCCGGAACGGAGATCTGCATCGACCTCGACCTTTTCGTAACCGGCACCTACTATGACGGCCGGCCGCGCGCCTACTTCGACACGCGCACCAAGCCGATCTTCACCTACGATTACGGTGGCATCTTCGCACTGAAGCACCGCGCGCATCGGGGTGAAAGCCACTTCGCCGCCGGAATGCGGGAGCCGAACGTGGCGGCTATGAGACCGCCATCCGAAGACGCTCCCTGGCCGGGCGCGCCCCCGAACGATGCTCGACGCCGAGCGGCGGTCAGTCAACGGCTGGCGCGGGTGGCGCGGACAACCTCGTCGCTGCCAGCCATCTTCGAACCGTCCGCGGTGCCTCCGGACCTGATGAACGGGATCATCGAGCTGCCACGGGGGCGGGAATCGGAGACCAGCTTTATGCTGGACGGTGGCTTTCTCAACAACAAGCCGGTCGATCTGGTACTGGGCGAAATTTACCGGCGGCCTGCCGAACGGGAAGTGCTGCGCAAGGTCTTCTTCGTCGAGCCGCAGCCGGAGGCGCTGCGGACCTCGCGCATTGCCAAGGCGCCGAACGCGCTACAGAACCTGTGGTTCTACAAGGATGTCCCGGGCCGGCAGAGCCTGAGCGCGGCGCTGCAGTCCGTGGCCGACCACAACAAGCGGGCGCGGCGGGTACATGAAACCCTGGAAGCCGTGCAGCGGATGCTGGGGAGCGGCATCCGGCCTCAGGCGCAGCAGCATAACCTCTGGGTCGACGTGTGCCTTCGCGACATGCGCAACCAGCTGGTGGGCCTGTGGGAGCAAAGCCTGGGGCTAGAGGGTTTCGGCGGTGCGGAAAAAGGTGACGGGCTCACCGAGGCGGCGGAGCGAAAACGCCGCGCGCGCGCGGAGGCCCTGCGGTGGGTGCGTACACGGCTGTTCCAGCGGATGCTGGACAGCTGCCGGGACTTCGTCAACGAGGCTAAGGCTCCCGAACCCGCGCACCCTGACGCGATCTTTAAGCTGGATGATGTGGATACCGGGTTCCTGAAGCGCAAGATCATGAACGCCGTCGATGAGGTATACCGGGCGCTATACGCGGAGGCCTCCACCCCGGAGGACACGCAGCAGCGCCGCCAAGACGCCCGCGCTAGACTGGAAATGGAAGGCGCGGGTGTCTACGACGCGGTGAAGCAGCGGCTGCGAGACCTGTACCACCTGCGCGACTTGGGCGAGATCGTGGACGAGAACCTGGCTCTGGTCGCGGCCACGATTGCGGAGTCCGACGAGTTCAAAATAGCGATGAACACGGCGGCTCCCGATACGCCAGACGCCGAGAGCGCTGTGGACCGCGTCTGGTATCTGTTGGTAGGGTGTTTGCGGCAATTCCTCCGCCATTACGATCCGTTCGACGCGGCGACAAGCGCGGAGATGAGCGGCTTCAAAAAAGACTTCAGAAAGGAGATGGGAGACCGGAGCCGCGGCATCTGTGCGACGCTGCGGGGCACGCCGGACGGGGAGGACCCTGCGGAAGCAGACGACCAGAAGATCGAGCGCCTCCGGTGCCAGCGTGACCAGCGGAATACCTGGGTTGAGATAGGACGGAACGCCGTTCGCGCTGGGACACCGATCCTGATTGTGGAGCAGATCAGCCGACGCGTCGATCAGGTGGTACACGAGGCGGCTGACCTGCTTGCGCCGGTGCTGCGGGAACTGCGCTCCCGCGGCGGAAGCCATACGGGCGGCGCGCCCGTCCCGCTCACCTGGGCGCTGGGCGACAACGGCGAGATGGCCGACGTCTCCGCGGTCGGCGATGCGCTGCGCCACATGGACGTTTTTCTTTTCCCTGTTGAGGAGGCCGCCGACCTGAAGAGTCGCTACCAGATCGAGCTGGTGCACATCAGCCCGCGCGACGTGCAGACGGCGCTTTCCGAGGAGGACCCGCGCTACAAGGTCGCTGGGGACGTTCTGGCGAACCTGGGCGGCTTTTTCAAGCGTTCCTGGCGTGCCAACGATATCTTGTGGGGCCGGCTGGACGGTGCGGGGGCGATCATTGACACCCTTCTCGACCGCAGCCGCCTCCAGCGACTTCTCCAGGTGGACGGATCGGCATGGGAGCGCGTGCTGGCGGCGATCGAAGGCTATGTGCTCCGGGGCGATGCCGTCGGCTCGGAGCAGCCGCTGGCGCCGAACCGGGAGGCGGCCCATGCCGGGGCGGACCCTTTCGGCCGGCTCCTGCTCGATCCGTACTTCGCGCTTCGGGAGGATCTGCGGGCGTGGCTACGCGGGGCCTGCGGAACCGCGCCCTTCGTACCGGGGGCCGACCCGTGTCTGGAAAGGCTGCGTGACCTGCTGCTCCGGCGGCAGCAGTACGAGATCGTCCATGAGGAGGTGCCGATCGTGCTCGCCGAGGCACTCGCGGAGAATGCCGTCTGGCAGGGGCGCGGCGCGCGGGGCTCTCGGCGCGGTGGGCCTCTCGGGCACCGGCGCCGCAGCCGCGCACTTCGGGGCGGTATGGGGCTCCGAGCAGGTCATGCTCCCCTCCCTCGGCGTCGCGCCGCCTTTCTGGACCTGGGGCGCCAAGGAGGTCGCCATAGACGCCTTCCACCACGCAGTCTACGTCGCGGCCACGAGCGCGGCCTACGAGCTTCTGGACCGCGGCTAGCGCCGCAAATAGCGTCGGAGCGCGGGAGCTAGTAGGCCCGGCGCAGGATCTCGCGGGCGACGTCCGCCCGCTCCCCGAACTCTTCGGCGATGGCGTCGAGGTCCTCCTCCGGCACCCCAACCTCCGAGAGGCGGCTCGGTAGCCCCAGCTCGCCGACGAGGCTGGCGACGCGCTCACCGGGCTCGCCGCCCAGGGCGCCCTTCAGCATCTCCCAGCGTTCACGCGGGACGCGCTGGCCGACGAGGTCGAGGGTCTNCCGCCCGCGCACCCACAGATCGTCACCCTCGCCCCCCCCCGCCCCCCCAGCACCGCCCTCCCCCCCCACGCCCTCGCCCGCCCCCCCTACGCCCACCTCGAGCCCGCCGAAATCCTGCCTCTCCCCGCCCCCCAGAACCTGACCCCGACGGCCGCGGAAACAACCTATCTCCTTTACTCGGCGCTGGGCCGGGAGTGGCTCGCGCGCTTCGTCGAGATGGACGGCCCGGCCGTGACCGCCTTCGCCGAGCACAACAACGGCAACGTCGCCGCCCTCGCGGCGCTGCAGCGGCGCCTGAAGCGGATGGCCGATCTGTGCCGGTCGTTCCTCCTGCCGGCCCTGCCGCCCGAGGACGACGCCCTGGCGGCCATCCTGCGCCGGCTGGACGCCGGGACGAGCGTCGTGCTGGAGTTCGGCCAGTTCAACAGCCCGCTGGCGTACATGCTCGTCGCCAACATCCTGACCCGCCGCCTCCACGGCGCCTACGTCCGCAAAAAGGAGGAGGCGCTGGGCGGGGGCGGTCCGGAGCCGACGCCTCTGGTCATCACCATCGAGGAGGCGCACAAGTTCCTGGCCCCCGCGCTGGCCGGGCAGACGATCTTCGGGACTATCGCGCGCGAGCTGCGCAAATATAACGTCACCCTGCTGATCGTGGACCAGCGCCCGTCGGGGATCGACGACGAGGTGCTGTCGCAGGTGGGGACGCGCATCACCTGCCTTTTGAACGACGAAAAGGACATCGAGGCCGTCCTGACCGGCGCGAGCGGCGCGCGGGAGCTGCGCGGGGTCCTGGCGTCGCTCGACTCCAAGCAGCAGGCCCTGGTGCTCGGCCACGCGGTCCCGATGCCGGTCGTGATCAAGACGCGCACCTACGACGACGAGGCGTTCCGCAAGGCGATGGGCACGTTTCGCGCCGCCGGCCGCGACGTGCTGCTGGCCGTGTCGAGCGGCGACAAGCCGGAAGGCGGTGACGCCACGCCCCCGGAGCCGCGGGAGCGGCAGGAGGCGGCGCGCGCGGAAAAGGAGCGCAAACGCAACCTGGAGCTGGATTTTGCGTAGGAAGACCCGCGCCCTGCCAGGCGCGACCTTCGTCGCCGGCCTGCTCGCCCTCGTTGCCCCGGCCCTGGCCCAATCACCCCAGCCCCCCGCCCGTCCCCTCGGCCCCGGCGACCCGCTGCCGGAGCTGGCGTTGCGCGCAGATGTCCAGGAAACGAGGATTGCGCCCGGCGGAACGCGGACTGTCGCCACGGGCAACGTCCTGCTTACCTTCGGCGACGTGCGGCTCGAGGCCGAGCGCATCGAGTTCGATAACGAGACCCTGCGCATCACGGCAACGGGCAATGTCGTCCTGACGCGCGGGGATGAGACCATGCGCGGGTCGTCGTTCCTTTTCGACCCGGAGAACGCGGTGGGGGTCGCCCTCGACGCGGTGGCGGTGTCGCCACCCTTCTACGTCTCCGGGGGGCGCGTCGAGCGCACGCCGACCGGGCTTATCGCACGAAACGCCCTGGTCACTGCCGGCCCCGAAGGCAAAGGCGAGCTCCACATCACGGCGCAGCAGGTGGAGCTGGTGAACGACCGTTACCTCGTCCTGCGCCGGCCGAGCTTCTACCTTTTCGGCATGCGCCTGCTCACCCTGCCGCGCTACCGCCTCCTCGTCACGCGCGGGCGGGGCCGGGAGCGCGAGGAGTACGCGCTGTCTATCCCGATCCGCATCCGCTCCTCCCAGATCTCCGGCCTGGTGATCGGCGTCGGTCTGCCCTTCGACCTCGGCGCGGGCTACGAGGGCGATGTCGCGGTGGACCTGCCGTCGCGGCGGCCGACGCAGTACGCCGTGACCGTGCGGCGCGACTTCCTGGGGGACCAGCCGGAGGAGCGCCCGCGCGGGCTGTTCGCGGACCCCACCCGCCGCGACGAGGCGGGCCAGGCGGAGTCGCCCCTGCGCAGCTTCCTGCGCGCGCGTCCCCGGCCCCCGCCCCCGGACCCTGTGCTGGCGTTGGAGGGCGGGGGGCGGGGGGGAAGCCCGGGCGCGGTCCGGGCCCGCCCCCCCCCCCCCGACCGGCGCGGCGCGGGGGCCGGCTGGGGGATCCCCGAGAGAGGGGGCCGG